>NZ_JAPZVM010000012.1:0-112476 GCF_027529745.1 Phocaeicola acetigenes | reverse complement strand
TTTTTTTTGTCTTCTGGTGATGCCTTTTCTGCCGCTGCCTCAGGATGTCTGCGACTCTCCAGTGTCCTTTTCTCTGCCGCCGCTGTTCCGTAGCAGGCCTTTCTCCGGCCCGGCACTGCCCCGTTCTTCTTCCTCATTTGTCGTGTCTGACAGCTGTATGTCTTTATTCTGCATATTAAGGATGATCCTCTCCTGTGTGTAAAGAGGAAAATCCTGAGTACGGCCTGCTTTATTCTTAAATCCCGTCTGATGCATGGTTTCCAGCAGCTGTATTGGTGGAATCATGTATGATCCCGGAAATCTCTGCGTGTATGAATCATGGCTTGTCCGGACGTGGTGGCTATGTATATGCATCCTCTGCTTCTGAAGACTTGTTCCCTGCTTGACACGATTTTAATTTTCGATAGTGAATATGATATTAAATTTGCTTCTATTATAAATAAAAATCAGTATACTTGCCCCTTTATTATAAATATGGGGAAATGTACTATGAAAATAAGATTGAAAACGACTTTACTATTGTGTGGATTTCCTTTCTACGTGTCTGCACAATATATTGGTAAGGTATATGTAGATGAAAATTATAATGGTAAATATGATGCAGGGGAAACACTGCTGAATAAAGTATCCGTATCCGATGGACTAAATGTGGTTCAGACAAATCAAGAAGGAAGTTTTAATTTAGCAGGGCATGAAAAGGCTAAATTTATTTTTATTACGACTCCCTCCGGATATAAAACTAATAACGCTTATTATCGTCGTATTGAAGCAGGACGAACTGCATATGATTTTGGAGTAATTCCGTATCAGAATAGAATAAACAAAGACGGCTCACATCGTTTTATTCAGATATCCGATACTGAAATAGGATCACCTCAAGGACAGGAAAGATGGGTGCAAGAAGTGAAGGATTATGCAGCCAATGAAAAGGCTGCTTTTATTATCCATACAGGAGATATCTGTTATATTCCCGGTTTAAAAAGCCATTTGGGAATGATGAACACTATGAATATGGATACCCAGATGTTTTATGCAATAGGAAATCATGATCTTGTACAGGGAGATTATGGAGAGCAAGTATTTGAAAGCATTTATGGTCCTACCTTTTATTCTTTTGAAGTCGGTAATGTACATTATATTGTGACTCCTATGTTGGGAGGAGACTATCAACCTGATTATACCAAAAAAGATGTATATGAATGGTTGAAAAATGATTTGAAGTATGTCTCTAAAGAGAAAGCTGTTTATGTATTCAATCATGATTTGCTGACTGCCGATGAACGTATGCTTTATCAAATAAGCGATAATGAATTTATTGATTTGGATAAATATAATTTAAAAGCTTGGATTTATGGACATTGGCATGTTAACCATATTCATAAGCATCGCTCTGCTTATAGCGTTTGTACGTCCACATTGGCATGTGGAGGAATCGATCATGCATCTTCTGCTTTCCGAGTCTTTTCTGTAGACGGTAAAGGTGATTTTCAAAGCGAGTTGCGCTATACCTTTATAAATAGAACCATCGAACTGGCTTCGATTTCAAATGGACAAGCCCCAGTGAATGAAAAAGGTGAATTACCATTATCTGTGAATGTCTATCATACTGTTTCTCCTGTACAGAAAGTCACTTATGATATTCGTTGTAGCGGACAAGTTTGGATAAAGGCTCAATCGATGAAGAAAAACACCAATTTCAATTGGTCGGCTTTGGTTCAATTGCCTGAGAACTGCAAAAAACGTTTGGTGACTGTAGTTGCTGAAGCTTATTTAAGTAATGGAGAAATTATAAAAACTGAAGAATCATTTGTCTATAATGATACTCGGTCTACAACTCAAATACAGACATCCTGCGATTGGACAAATTTACTCAGGACTCCTAATCATATAGGAGGAAATGAGGCTAATGCCGTCGCTCCCTTGCGCTTGGCATGGGTACAAAATGTAAAATCGAATATTTATATGACCTCTCCATTGGTTTACAAAGGGAATGTTTATGTGGCATCGGTAGATGAAGATGCTCAAGGCAAAGCTGCACTGATGTCTATGGAAGGTGAAACGGGAAAGATTCGTTGGAAGTATATGCTGGATGGGTCTGTAAAAAACAGTATTGCTATTACAGATGAGGTGGTGTTTGCCCAGGATGTACATTCTACTTTATATGCAGTAGATGTCAATACGGGTAATTTGATTTGGAAGAAAAAAATGGGAACAGAAGCTATACCCTCATTCGATGGAGGAATTATTGCAGCAGATGGTATTGTATATGCAGGCACTGGGCAGACAATGTGTGCAATAGAGGCTCTTTCTGGTAAAATCTGTTGGATTAATAAAGATTGGAAGTCGAGAGAAGGATGTACCGTAACATTATCATTGGAGGATGGAGTATTAGTTGGAGGTGCCCATTGGGATGCCATGTATGCCAATGACGCTCGGACTGGTCAATTATTGTGGACCAACAGAAAAGATGGTTTACGCAACCGTTCTGCTTCACCGGTTTTAAAAGATGGAATATTGTATGTGCCGTCTTTGTCCTCCTTTTTTATTATGAATGCTCATACAGGAGAAATTCTGATGCGAAAGGAATTGGGATATAATGTTGACGTCACCTCTTCTCCTTTGATTACAGACGAACTGATTATATTCGGAACTGCAGAGCGGGGAGTTGTTGCTTTGGATAAGTCCACCTTAGAGGAAAAGTGGAATTTCCAGACTACCCCTTCTTTTATTTATAGTGCTCCTTATACCCGATATCCGGCTTGCACAGTGGAAACCAGTCCTGTACAGGTAGGTAATAACGTTTATTTTACTGCTTCAGATGGTATTTTGTATGCATTAGATATACAGACTGGAAAACAGATATGGAGATACACAATGGGTGCTCCTTCTTTTGCTTCGGTTGCTGTTTCGGGAAATGCATTGTTTGTAGCCGATTTTAGCGGAAATGTGTATGGATTTGTATCAGATACAGAATAAAGGAAATGCTTTTCTCGAAACGGAATAGGCATTTTCTGATTTTTTAGTTAACTTCGTAGCGATAGCTGTAACTCAATATAAAGGTGACAGCGGGATAGTAATTAATACATTTGTTTTTTATGGTTATAAAAACAATTTTAGATACCGATTTATATAAGTTTACCACTTCGTATGCTTATATTAAGTTATTTCCTTATGCAATAGGGACATTTTCTTTCAAAGACCGAGATGAAACTGAATATACAGAAGGTTTTCTAGAAGCTTTAAAAAGTGAAATCTATAATTTGAGTTTGGTCGCTTTGACCGATGAGGAACTCGAATACATGTCGGCACATTGTAGATTTCTTCCCCGGGTATATTGGGAGTGGCTTTCTTCTTTCCGTTTCGATCCAAACAAGATTGAGGTTTACTTAGATGAACAGCATCATCTACATCTGGAAGTGACCGACTTTTTATATAAAGTCACTTTATATGAAGTTCCTTTACTTGCTATTGTTTCCGAGATTCGTAATCAGTTCTTCAATCGGATTCCCGATAAGAAAGAGATTATAGAACGGCTATCCGGTAAGGTAGAACTTTCCAATACAAATCAGCTTCCTTTCTCTGAGTTTGGAACACGCCGTCGCTTTTCTTTTGCCGTACAGGATATTGTGGTAGCCTATCTCAAAGAACATGCAAATTACTGTACAGGTACATCCAACTGTTATCTGGCAATGAAATACGACATGTTGCCTATGGGAACCCATCCGCACGAATGGTTTATGTTTCATGGAGCACAGTTTGGATATAAACACGCCAACTATATGGCATTGGAAAACTGGGTGAATGTATACGATGGTGATTTGGGTACAGCTTTGTCTGATACATACACTTCAGATTCTTTCCTTACAAACTTCAGTAGGAAGCAGGCTAAATTGTTTGATGGAGTACGATGTGACTCTGGCAACGAATATGAGTTTGTGGATCGGTTGATTGCACGTTATAAAGAATTGGGTATCGATCCTACTACGAAAACCATTATATTCAGTAATGCGCTTGACTTTGAAAAAGCATTGAGTTTGTATGAATATTGCAAAGGAAAAATACGCTGTTCGTTTGGTATTGGTACCAACTTGACCAATGATACAGGCTACAAGCCCTCCAATATTGTGATGAAACTTTCTCGCTGTAAAATGAACAGCAACCAGGAGTGGCGTGAGTGCGTCAAGCTTTCGGATGACATGGGAAAACATATGGGAAGCAGTACAGAAGTAGAAGCGTGCCTTTATGAACTACGTTTATAAGAAAAAGTACAGTTTGCTTTTTAACTAAGAAAAAGGTATGTCGGCATTGGGCCGATATACCTTTTTGTTTTATTTAAAGGGGAGATAACAGGCTGAATTTGCAATAATATCTTTCTCGAAAAGGTATTATTGCCTGTTTTCGGAGAATTTTGATAGTTTTCTCTTTAGTAATACTTTTATATTAAACCCTGTCTAAGTTTTAAAAATTATTGTTTATAGCATTAAAAAACTTACATATTGTTTTGCTTATTCGAAATATTCTTTACCTTTGCACCTGTTAAAAATAAAAGGAGATAAAAAGATGATGTTTATACAGATTTTGCTATGCGGTTTGATTATTATTCTATTGGGTTGCCCGATGGGAAGTGAGTCGCGTGTATAAATGTCTATAAAGAATAATTGAAAGCCTTTCTCACTTCCTTGGTGTGAAAGGCTTTTTTAGTTGATAATAACCCTATAAAAATAGAACTTACTATGAGTGACAGATTATTTATTTTTGATACTACACTTCGCGATGGTGAGCAGGTGCCGGGATGTCAGTTGAATACGGTTGAAAAGATTCAGGTAGCCAAGCAGCTTGAAGCATTGGGAGTAGATGTCATTGAAGCAGGCTTTCCAGTCTCAAGTCCGGGAGATTTTAACTCTGTAATTGAAATTTCGAAAGCAGTAACATGGCCTACCATTTGTGCTTTGACCCGTGCCGTACAAAAAGACATTGATGTAGCAGCAGAGGCTTTGCAATACGCCAAGCACAAACGTATCCATACAGGTATCGGTACATCAGATTCCCATATCAAATATAAATTCAATTCTACACGTGAAGAGATCATCGAACGTGCAGTGGCTGCTGTAAAATACGCACGTCGCTATGTAGATGATGTAGAGTTCTATGCAGAAGATGCAGGTCGTACAGACAACGAATATCTGGCTCGTGTGATAGAAGCTGTCATCAAGGCAGGAGCTACCGTTGTCAATATACCCGATACAACCGGTTATTGTCTTCCTGAGGAATATGGAGCAAAAATCAAGTATCTGATGGAGCATGTTGACGGTATTGATAAGGCTATTATCTCTACCCACTGTCATAACGATTTGGGTATGGCTACGGCAAATACCATCAGTGGAGTGCTGAACGGTGCACGTCAGGTAGAAGTAACTATCAACGGTATTGGCGAACGTGCCGGAAACACCTCACTTGAAGAAGTGGCCATGATTCTTCGCTGTCATCACAATATCAACATCGACACCAATATCAATACTCAGAAAATCTATCCTACCAGCCGCATGGTATCCAGTTTGATGAACATGCCTGTTCAGCCCAACAAAGCCATCGTAGGTCGCAATGCCTTTGCCCATTCATCGGGTATCCATCAGGATGGAGTCTTAAAGAACGTACAGACATACGAAATTATCGATCCGAAAGATGTAGGAATAGACGATAATGCCATTGTACTGACAGCCCGTAGCGGACGAGCTGCTTTGAAACATCGTTTGCATGTATTGGGAGTAGAAATGAGCCAGGAAAAACTGGATAAGGTATACGAAGACTTCCTGAAACTGGCCGATAAGAAGAAAGACATTACCGATGATGATATCATGGTACTGGCCGGAGCTGACCGCAACTTCAACCATCACATCAAACTGGAGTATCTGCAGGTAACCAGTGGAGTAGGAGTGCGTTCTGTAGCCAGTCTCGGACTGAATATCTCCGGTGAACATTTTGAAGCAGCTGCTACAGGAAACGGTCCGGTAGATGCCGCTATCAAAGCCGTGAAAAAGATTATCAACCGTCAGATGACATTGAAAGAGTTTACTATCCAGGCCATCAGCAAGGGAAGTGATGATGTAGGTAAAGTACACATGCAGGTAGAATACGACGGACAGATGTATTATGGTTTTGGAGCAAACACAGATATTATCGCAGCGTCGGTAGAAGCTTATATTGACTGTATCAACAAATTTAAGAAATAACTAAACGAAGTAAAGAATATGGCTAATACATTATTCGACAAAATATGGGATGCACATGTGGTGCAGAAAGTAGAAGAAGGTCCCACACAATTATATATAGACCGTCTTTATTGTCACGAAGTGACCAGTCCGCAAGCCTTTGCCGGCATGCGTGCCCGTGGATTGAAATGTTTCCGTCCGGAGCGTATCTATTGTATGCCCGACCATAACACTCCTACCCACGATCAGGATAAACCTATTGAAGATCCGGTATCCAAGGCACAGGTTGATACTTTGGCAAAAAATGCGGCCGACTTTGGGCTGACTCATTTCGGTATGATGAACAAGAAAAACGGTATTATCCATGTGGTAGGACCGGAACGCGGATTGACTCTTCCGGGAATGACCATCGTATGCGGCGATTCGCATACATCTACCCACGGAGCAATGGGAGCCGTTGCATTTGGTATCGGTACCAGCGAAGTAGAAATGGTCATGGCTTCACAGTGCATCTTGCAGGCTCGTCCGAAGACAATGCGTATTACCATCGACGGACAGTTGGGTAAAGGAGTTACCGCCAAGGACGTAGCATTGTATATGATGTCGAAGATGACAACCAGCGGAGCAACCGGTTATTTTGTAGAATACGCCGGAGAAGCAATCCGCAGCCTTACAATGGAAGGCCGTCTGACACTCTGCAATCTGAGTATCGAGATGGGAGCACGCGGTGGTATGATTGCCCCCGATGAAGTAACCTTCGAATACATCAAAGGCCGTGAATATGCTCCAAAAGGAGAAGAATGGGAAAAGGCTGTAGCTTACTGGAGAACCTTGAAGAGTGACGACGATGCCGTATTCGATAAAGAAGTACGCTATGATGCAGCCGATATCCAGCCGATGATTACCTATGGAACCAATCCGGGAATGGGTATGGCAATTACCGATTCCATTCCTACCACCGAAGGCATGAGCGACGTAGAAAAAGGTTCATTCGAAAAGTCGTTGAATTATATGGGTTTCTCTGCCGGAGAATCGCTGATAGGCAAGCCCATCGATTATGTATTCCTTGGTGCATGTACCAACGGACGTATTGAAGACTTCCGGGCCTTTGCTTCTATTGTAAAAGGACGTAAGAAAGCAGAAAATGTGGTAGCATGGCTCGTACCAGGTTCTTGGATGGTCGATGAACAGATTCGTCAGGAAGGATTGGACAAAGTGCTGGAAGAAGCAGGCTTTGCCATCCGTCAGCCGGGATGCTCGGCTTGTCTGGCTATGAACGACGATAAGATTCCGGCAGGAAAATATTCCGTATCTACCAGCAACCGTAACTTTGAAGGTCGTCAGGGTCCTGGAGCACGCACCTTGCTGGCAAGTCCGCTGACTGCCGCTGCCGCAGCTGTAACTGGAGTAATTACCGATCCGCGAACATTAATGTAATACAGAACCACTATGAAACAGAAATTCGATATACTTACAAGCACTTGTATCCCTCTTCCTTTAGAGAATGTAGATACAGACCAGATTATTCCTGCACGCTTCTTGAAAGCAACCACAAGAGAAGAGAAATTCTTTGGTGACAACCTGTTCCGCGACTGGCGTTATCATCCGGATGGTACACTCAACAAAGACTTCGTGCTGAACGACCCTACTTATAGCGGACAAATTCTGGTTGCCGGAAAGAACTTCGGTTCCGGTTCAAGCCGTGAACATGCTGCATGGGCAATTGCCGGATACGGATTCAGAGTCGTAGTTTCCAGCTTTTTTGCCGACATTCACAAAAACAATGAGTTGAACAACTTTGTACTTCCTGTTGTGGTGAGCGAAGCTTTCCTGAAAGAACTGTTCGACTCCATTTATGCCAATCCGAAAACAGAAGTGGAAGTCAACCTTCCGGCACAGACCATTACCAACAAGGCTACCGGTAAATCGGAAGTCTTCGAAATCAATGCTTACAAAAAGCATTGTCTGATGAACGGACTGGACGATATTGATTTCCTTGTAGAAAATAAAGAGAAGATAGAAGCTTTCGAGGCGAATCGCCAGAAGCTATAAAAAACAAATAAAAACGAGTAGATGTCTGTATGGAAAGACCGATAATAGAAATCATGGATACAACGCTGCGCGATGGAGAACAGACCAGTGGCGTATCGTTTGTAGCCCGTGAAAAAATAATGATAGCCCGCTTGTTGCTGGAGGATTTGAAAGTCGACCGTGTAGAAGTGGCTTCGGCCCGTGTGTCGGAAGGAGAGTTCAATGCGGTGAAGATGATTTGTGACTGGGCCTCTGCTCGTAATATGCTGTCCCGTGTAGAAGTGCTTGGGTTTGTCGACGGAAAAGTATCTGTCGACTGGATTCATAAGGCAGGATGCCGTGTCATCAATCTGCTGACAAAAGGCTCGGAAAAACATTGTACTTATCAGTTGAAGAAAACACTGGCCGAACATGTAGCCGACATACGTGAAGTGGTACGTTATGCACAGCAGTGTGATATGTCGGTCAATGTGTATCTGGAAGACTGGAGCAACGGGATAAAAGACTCGCCGGATTATGTATTCGGGTTGATAGACGGATTGCAGGACATGGGTATCAAGCGTTTCATGTTGCCCGATACACTGGGTATACTGAATCCGCTGCAGGTCATCGAGTTCATGCGTAAGATGAAGAAACGCTATCCGGATTTGCATTTCGATTTTCACGCACACAACGACTATGATTTGGCTGTGAGCAATGTACTGGCCGCTGTGCTGAGTGGAGTGAAAGGCCTTCATACTACCATCAACGGGCTGGGAGAGCGTGCTGGAAATGCTCCTCTTGCCAGTGTACAGGCCATCCTGAAAGACCATTTTCAGGCAATTACACACATCGACGAAAGCCGTCTGAATGATGTAAGCCGGGTGGTAGAGTCATACTCGGGAGTGACCATTCCAGCCAATAAACCGATTGTGGGAGACAGCGTGTTTACGCAGGTGGCCGGGGTACATGCTGATGGAGACAATAAGAACAATCTGTATTGCAACGACCTGCTTCCGGAGCGCTTCGGACGTGTACGTGAATATGCGTTGGGAAAAACTTCCGGAAAAGCCAATATCCGTAAGAATCTGGAACGTCTGGGACTGGAACTGGACGAAGAAGCCATGCGTAAGGTGACGGAACGCATTATCCAGTTGGGCGACCGCAAGGAACTGGTTACTCAGGAAGATTTGCCGTATATCATTTCCGATGTACTGAAGCACGATGGAGCCAACAACAAGGTGCGCCTGTTGAGCTACTTTGTCACGTTGGCGCAGGGACTGAAACCGATGGCTACCTTGAACATCGAAATAGATGGCAAGACGTATCAGGAAAGTTCTTCGGGCGACGGACAATACGATGCCTTTGTGCGTGCATTGCGTAAAATCTATAAAGGCGTCTTGAAGCGTACCTTCCCCATGCTGGTGAACTATGCAGTTTCTATTCCTCCCGGAGGACGTACCGATGCATTCGTACATACGGTCATCACCTGGAGTTACGAAGGGCGTGAGTTCCGTACACGCGGACTGGATGCCGACCAGACAGAGGCAGCTATCAAAGCTACCATTAAAATGTTGAATATAATAGAAGAGAGTTGACAAGGTTTCAGCTGACAAGGGAACAAAAGATAAGATATCGAGAACCTTGCCTGCCCGTAACCTGATACTTGACTAAAAAACTTACAAACTTTAAAACTTAAAATATATGGAATTTAAAATAGCCGTATTGGCTGGCGATGGCATCGGACCGGAAATCTCCGTGCAGGGTGTGGATGTCATGACAGCTGTATGTGAGAAATTTGGACATAAAGTAAGTTATGAATATGCATTGTGTGGTGCCGATGCCATAGATAAAGTAGGCGATCCGTTTCCGGAAGCTACTTACGAAGTATGTAAGCGTGCCGATGCCGTGTTGTTTTCTGCAGTAGGTGATCCGAAGTTCGACAACGATCCTACTGCAAAAGTACGTCCGGAACAAGGATTGCTGGCCATGCGTAAAAAGTTGGGCTTGTTTGCAAACATCCGTCCGGTACAGACCTTTAAGTGTTTGTTGCATAAATCGCCGCTGCGTGCCGAACTGGTAGAAGGAGCCGATTTCCTTTGCATCCGTGAATTGACGGGAGGTATGTATTTCGGTGAAAAATATCAGGATAACGAAAAGGCTTACGATACCAACATGTATACCCGTCCGGAGATTGAACGCATTCTGAAAGTCGGATTCGAGTATGCCATGAAACGCCGCAAACACCTCACCGTAGTCGATAAGGCCAACGTACTGGCATCTTCTCGTCTGTGGCGTCAGATTGCCCAGGAAATGGCACCGCAGTATCCGGAAGTGACTACCGACTATATGTTTGTAGACAATGCTGCCATGCGTATGATTCAGGAACCTACTTTCTTCGACGTCATGGTAACTGAAAATACTTTCGGCGACATCCTGACCGATGAAGGTTCTTGCATCAGTGGTTCTATGGGCTTGCTTCCTTCGGCTTCTACAGGCGAAAGTACACCGGTATTCGAACCGATTCACGGTTCATGGCCTCAGGCTAAGGGATTGAACATTGCCAATCCGCTGGCTCAGATTCTGTCGGTAGCAATGTTGTTCGAATATTTCGACTGCAAGGAAGAAGGTGCACTGATTCGTAAGGCTGTAGATGCTTCGCTGGATGCTTGCGTACGCACTCCTGAAATTCAGGTGGAAGGC
This sequence comes from Phocaeicola acetigenes, assembly GCF_027529745.1. Classification (NCBI taxonomy): domain Bacteria; kingdom Pseudomonadati; phylum Bacteroidota; class Bacteroidia; order Bacteroidales; family Bacteroidaceae; genus Phocaeicola; species Phocaeicola acetigenes. The sequence continues at coordinate 101,554 of NZ_JAPZVM010000012.1, read as the reverse complement.
GGTGCCAAATATGGTACAAAAGAAGTGGGTGAATGGATTGTAAATTATATCCGTAAAGCCTGATTATATACACATACACAGACATAACATATATTATTAATCAGTCAGCGCCGTTGTTTGTATAAACAGCGGCGCTGATTTTATATCCGGCGTCGTCGATTGTAAATACAACGTCGTCGGTTTTAGCAAATGTCTGAAATCAATACTTGTCTTTGTCGGACAGGAAAAGCCGTTTTCCCCGAATCAGAATTTCTTTATCCGGATGTGGCAATAAGGTTCTCCGCCTGTCTTGTCGTAATAATGCTGGTGATATTCTTCTCCCTCCCAGAATGTGGTGGCAGGAGTCAGACGGGTATTCACTTCATACCCTTTGTCGCGCAAAATTTGGATCACCTCTTCTGCTTCTTTCTTCTGCTTTTCGTCGAGGTAGAATATTTCACTCCGGTACTGGTCGCCGATGTCGGGACCCTGTCCGTCGGTTTGTGCCGGGTCGTGTATTTCGAAGAACAGTTTGCACAGTTCGCTGAAAGAGGTCTGTTCCGCATCAAAGTCCACCAGAGTAGCTTCGGCATGTCCGGTAAGATGTGCTTTTACTTCCTGATAAGTCGGTTCGTCTTTATGACCTCCGATATATCCTACAGTAGAGCGGACGACTCCTTTGGCATGCTCAAACTGATATTGTGCGCCCCAGAAGCACCCGCAGGCAAAGATGGCTTTTTCTATTTTCATACGGTTGTATAGGTTTGGGTTTTACTTTTTTCCGATGTTTCTGCCGTATATGAAGCAAGAAACAGTCACAAACTTACGAACTTCACGCCAACTTACAAACAGGCTGACTCATAAACTTAACTTTAAACTTACAAAAAGTATTTAACACAGAAAGACTTCTGCAAATATTCCCTTACCTTTGACGCATAATTGTAGAAAGAAAAATCCCGTAAAATGAGAAGATTCGTATTGGTTTGCTTGTGTCTGCTGTCTTTGGGTTCGCTCTGTGCGCAGAAATCATATAAGGAAGTGGTAGGACGTGCCATGGATTGTGTATTGAAAGACAGTCTTGCTGAGGCGGAAACTTTATTTCGTGAGGCCTTGAAGATGGATCCTTCCAGTGCCCGCAATGCATTGTTGTTCTCTAATCTGGGTACTGTACAGAAACGGATGGGAAAAACCGATGAGGCCATTGAGTCGTATACGATGGCACTGAACATTACGCCTTATGCTACGGCTATTCTTTTGAACCGTGCGGCACTCTATCTGGATAAAAATCTGATAGATAAGGCTTATCTTGATTATTGCAATGTCATAGATTTGCTTCCAGAGAATGAAGAAGCTCGCCTGTTTCGTGCATATATCTATATGCAGCGTCGAGAATATAAAGAAGCACGAATAGATTATAATATCATTTTATCCAAAGATTTAAAGAATAAGACGGCCCGTATCGGTCTGGCTATGCTCGACCAAAAAGAAGGAAAGTATACGGCAGCTCGTGACGGACTGAACCTGTTGATAGAGGAATATCCTACAGACGTATCTCTGTTTAAGATGCGTGCCAATCTGGAAACAGAATTACAGTATCCGGATGCCGCTTTGCTCGATTTGGAGGAAGCTGCCCGTCTGGACAGTCAGGATGCTGAAGTCTTTCTGATGATTGGTGATGTGAAATTGGGACAGGAAAAGAAGAAAGAAGCATTGGCTGCGTATGAGAAAGCCATCGAACTGGGTATTCCCCGCATCGAACTGATGGAAAAAATCAAGCAGTGCAAATAAAAGTTCGAGTAGGGAAGGAGAGCTTTCTTATTCCGTCTGGGGCATCTGCTCTATCGTTTTCAGCTCTTTGCTGTAACTTCTTCCTACCGGAATTCGGGTACCATTGTATAAAAGCACTTCTTTTTGCGTAAAACTGGCTATTCGGTGTACCGGTACGATAAATGATTTGTGTATACGTATGAATTTCTCCGGAGGAAGTAGTTCCTGTGTGCTTTTCATGCTGATTTGCGACATCAGTGGCGGCTGGTCCTGCAGATAAATACGTACATAGTTGTCCATCGATTCGATATACAGTATATCCTTCAGTTTGATATGTGTATTTTTATACTCAACCTTTAGTGTGATGCTTTCGTCTGTAAAGACCGGATTATTGGAAAGGCTTTGCAGCGAATACCGTTCTATTACCTTGTCGACGGCCTTTTCGAAACGCGTGTATGAAAAGGGTTTGTGAAGAAAATCGATGGCATTCAGTTCGAAACCGTCGAGTGCATACTGGGCATATGCTGTAGTCAGAATCAGAAAGGTGCCCGCCGGCAATTCGTGTGCCAGTTCTATCCCATTCAGATCGCCCATTTCCACATCGAGGAAGAGCAGATGAGGCTTTATTTTTTTTACTTGCTCCATACCGGTCAGCGGATTGGTAAAAGTCTTCACCTCCATATCTCCATACCGTTGGCAAAAGCTGGTAATGATTTCCAGTGCCATTGGCTCATCGTCTATTGCCACACACTTTATCTTCATGTCTTTAAACTGATACTGAGAGTTAGCGTAAATAACCCGTCTTTTTCTTCTGTAAACAAACTGTATTTGTGTGGATAGAGAAGTTCCAGTCTTTTTTTGCAGTTCTCTATCCCTATTCCCTTAGACAGGTTGTTGCGTGTATGGTTTAACAGCGGATTGGTTGTGGACAAAAGTAATTCTCCGTTTTCTGCCTGAATTGTGATATAAGCTTCTCCGGCTTTGTGCGAAGAAATTCCATGTTTGAATACATTCTCTATAAAGGTAATCAGAATCATCGGTGCAATGTCCAATTGTTCCGTTTCGTCGTGCTGGTACGAATAGTGGATTTTGAAGTTCTCCGGTATCCGGTATTTCTGCAGTTCGATGTACTGATGGATGTATTCTATTTCAGTGCAGAGCGGAATTTTTTCCTGTGTATTGTGGGTATACATGTATTTCATGAGTCCGATAAACTGCGTAAAGGCATCTTCGGCCTGTGGTGAGCGGGTTACCACCATTGCATACAGTGTATTGAGACTGTTGAACAGAAAATGAGGGTTGATCTGTGCCTTATATAGAGCCAGTTCGGCTTTTTTCTTTTCAAATTCTACCACCTGCCTTCTGGTTATCTGATGATACAGTTCGGTAAGCAGTCCCACGGCGATACTGAAAGCCATGACCACAATGTAGAGAAACCATACCGCCTGCTGCTGCAATCGGATTTTGGGAATATGCGTGGCCAGTCTTGGACGCCGCATTCTGTGTACAGGTATTTCCATCTGGTAGCGTGTGATGAGATAAGTTCCTGTTATTGTGAGTAAGATAAGGATTACTGCAATCCAGAAACGTTTCTGTCCCACCAGCACAAAAGGCATAACCACATACCGGTTCAGAATATATACAATGTACAGCCATCCTACCAGCAGGTATACAAAAATAGAATCTTTTTCCAGCCATCGCTCGATAGGCAGCAAAGCAATCAGAGCCGGTAGCAGTACCAGGCAAAAAATAAGGTCTATAAAAAAAGGAAGTTTCTTTGTTTGCCACATAGATATCTTGTTTTTACAAAAATACGCTTTTCCGCTGTGTTATGGAAATAAGCCTTATGCTGTTTACCATTACATTCGTGCTGTTTACCCCTACTTTCAGGTGCCCTTGGATTTTGCATTTCTCTGTCGCTTATTTTTGTGGTGAAACAATAGGATAGAATATGAAAAGATTGATTTTATTACTATCAGTAGCAGGAATGATGAGCAGTTGTGTTTCTGCTTTTTCCGTACCCTCTCATCCACGGAAAAAAGTAACGGTTGTGACTACAGTTTCGCCCAGACACCGTCATAAAGTAGTTAAAAAAGTAGTGATAGGTACGCGGGTTCGTGTATTGCCTCCTCGTACTGTCGTGATAAAATACCATAGTGTGCCTTTTATCTATGCCAATGGTATTTTTTACCAGCAGGTTAGTTCTTCTGAGTACGAAGTGGTAAAACCGGAAATCGGGATGATTATTCCGGAACTTCCGCAATATAACGTACAGCATGTATGTATAGAGGGAGAGGATTTGTTTTTGTTTGAAGGTACTCTCTATAAGCAGATTCCTACTCCACAGGGAGTTCAGTATAAAGTATCCGGATTTTTGGAACAATAAATAGTATGATGAAAAGAATGATTGGGGTGATTGTCTGCATCATTTTGCCGGCAATCGTTTGGGCGCAGCATCTGTCGGGTACGGTAACAGATAAGAAAAGCGGAGAGCCTTTGTTCTCTGCTACGGTAGGTTTGACTCCTGAAAGCGGGAAAACAGTTTATACTACCACCGATTTGGCTGGATGGTATCAGTTTAAGAAACTGTTGCCGGGAGAGTATGTTCTGCAGGTTTCGTATGTGGGTTATAAAACTTATAAGAATAAAGTCCGTGTTTCTTCCGCAGGTGCAATGGTGAATATAAGCATGGAAGAAGATATACAGCTACTGGGGCAGGTATCTGTGAACGGACGGGCTACACGGGCAGAGCAGAAAGGCGACAGTCTGGTTTACAATGCAGAGGCTTTTAAAGTGTTGCAGGGTAGTACAGCCGAAGAGTTGCTGGCCAAGATGCCTGGGGTAGTGGTAGAAGGAGGAACGGTACAGGCACAGGGAGAAGATGTGAAAAAAGTACTGGTAGACGGCAAGGAATTTTTTGATGGAGATATTAATCTGGCACTCAAGAATTTGCCGGCTGATATTATTGCAAGTATTGAAGTCTTCGACAAAAAGAGTGAACAGGCTGAGTTTACGGGTTTTGACGACGGAGAGGAGATAAAGACCATCAATATTGTAACAAAGTCGGGATTCAAAGAAGGGACTTTCGGAGAAGTGTACGGAGGCTATGGTACAGAGGACCGTTATCGTGTGGGAGGAAACGTTAATTTCTTTGATGGCGACAGGCGTGTGTCTGTATTAGGTATGAGTAACAACGTAAACCAGCAGAACTTTTCTCAGGAAGACTTGGCTGGAGTGATGGCTTCGTCTGCCGGAAAAGGCAGGGGAGGGCGTAGGAAAGGTGGAAAAGCCGGAGGAGGACCGGGTAATTCTGCAAATAATTTTATGGTAGGAAATTTGGGTGGTGTTACAGCCAGCAACGGACTTGGTCTGAACTATGTAGATCAGTGGGGAGAAAAAGTTAAAGTGACAGGAAGTTACTTTTTCAACCAGTCGGTTAATAATTCCGAAAAAATAACCGACCGTTACTTCTTCGATTCAGTATTGCCTGGTATGAGCTATCATGAAACAAACAGTTCACGGATGGAAAACTGGAATCATCGCTTCAATATGAAACTGGATTATCAGATAGACAAGAATAATTCTCTCCAGATAAGACCGATCATCAGTTTTCAGAACAATGACATGACAGGAATGTGGTTGGGAAGCAATCTTACAGATGGAGCAGTGGAAAGTGAAGTAGAAAACAACAGTTACAGTGATATTGATGCGTATAGCGTAGGAGGAAGCATGATTTACCGTCATCGTTTTCCTGTACCCGGACGTACTCTTTCTGTCACTTTCAATGGAACGATGTCTGATAAAGTGGGAGATGTTTATTCTGATTATGTGAACCGTCAATATGGAGAACAGACCGTTGAGGAGAGTTACGGACAATATAAGGCAACCGCAGACAAACAATATATGTGGAATGGAAGTTTGATGTTTACCGAAAAACTGACCGACGCCTGGCAGTTGCAGACTAATTATAGAGTCTCTTACTCGAATGTAGATGCAGACCGTAAGGTATACGAACGGGCAGCGGTAGGTGATTTGTATGAACAACTTGATGAGGATCTTTCCAATGTATATGAATCCGATTATCTGACTCATTCGGGAGGAGTCGGTTTGCGTTTCCACCAGAAGCAGTTGAATGTGATGCTGGGAGCCGATTTTCTGTATTCATCTCTGATGGGAAATCAGTTCTATCCGGTATATGAAGATTTGAATAAAAAGTATTTCTCTGTTTTGCCTTCTGCCACTGTACGCTATGCTTTGGATCGGAGTAATTCTTTTATCTTAAGGTATAGAAGTCGTTCGGCTTCTCCGTCGGTAACCGACTTGCAGGAGGTGGTAGATAATACCAATCCGTTGTTCCTGACTTCGGGTAATCCGGAGCTGGACCAGCAGATTAATCATTCACTGAACTTACGTTATATAAGGACTACTTCTTCCGGTCATACTTTCATTGCAATGGCGGGGGCTACTTTCCAGCAAAACTATGTAGCCGACAGTTCTTTTGTAGCTAAAGAAGATATGGTCTTGCCTTCTGGAGTGGAAATGGAAAAAGGAGCACAGTATACGAAACCGGTCAACTTGGATGGTTATTACAGCTTCCAGTCGATGCTTACCTATGGTTTCCCGCTGGATATTATCAAGAGCAATCTGAACTTAAGCATAGCTGCCAATTATGCTAATGTACCGACCATATTCGACGGGATGAAAAGTGCAACCCGGGAACTGAATGTCATACCGAAAATAATAATAGGAAGTAACATCAGCCATAATCTGGATTTTACCGTGTCTTATTCGGCTACGATAAACAAGATATTCAATTCGGTTTCGGGAACATCCAACGGTGATTATATCAACCATCTTACTGCGGCAAAACTCGGTTGGACCTTTTGGAAGGGATTTACTTTTCAAACCACGTTCAACTATATTAATTATGCAGGGCTGGACGAGGGAGATTCGGACTATTTCCTGTGGAATGCATCAATCGGTAAGAAATTCCTGAAGCATAACCAGGCGGAAATCAGACTGGAAGCATGTGACTTGCTTAATCAGAACCAGGCTTTTTTACACCAGATAGGAAGCAATTATTATGACTATATCAATTATAATGTGTTGAAACCTTATTTGATGCTAAGCTTTACGTATACCATCAGATAAGAATCTATTGTATAACTAAAAACAGACAGAAATGAAAAAGATTGTATTATTGGCTTGTATTGTTTTTACGACTATCGGTACAACCGATGCACAACGACGCAACAGACAGCAGATGGATCCTGCGCAGCGTGTAGAACAGATTATTAAGAATCTGGATGAGAAACTGAATTTGTCCGATGAACAGGAGCAGAAAATAAAAACGCTGTACGAGGAGTTTTTTAATCAGAAAATTTCACGCGAACAGCGTAAAGTAAAAAAACAGGAGCTGGATGAGGCTGTTAAGGCATTGCTGACTGAAGAGCAGAAAGAAGTCTTCGGACAGATGGATAAGAAGAAAAGAAAGGAATAATGCCAGTTGGTGCGAAATTGAAAAATGGGAGAAGTAAAACAGAATAAGAGTAGGTTTTATTTCTCCCGTTTTTATTCAAACTGTTTGGAATTGTGTAGAGTTGTATCAAGTTTTGACGTGATTACTATTAAGTAATCGTAGAATTTTTGATTTTTATAAACTTGTTAGCCTCATTAAAAAAATGAACAATAATTCCAGGAATTACTTTACATATTTTTTTAGATGGCGGTATAGGAGTTGGGCATATTCAATAAAACCGACATCTGTAAAATGGATACCATCAACAGTAGCATCTTTATGTTGAGCTAAGAAGTTGGATAGTCCGATACACTCAACATGGCAGTCCTGCTTTTTTATTTTATCGAAAATGTGGTGTAGAGTCTTGTTTTTGGCAGTAACTTCTTCTCTCATACGCAAATCGAATACAGCCGTAGTAAAAACAGGATCTTCAATAAATAGGATTGGAGTATCCGGCCAGGCATTACGTATGCGACGATAAAATTCATATAAACGTTCTTCCATCATTTCTACGGAAGAGTTAGGCAGACAGTCTATTACAAAAACAGAAGCATCTACTTTTGCCATCAAGTCGGCTACTTCTAAATCAAGAAATGCATTTCCGCTGAATCCTAAGTTGATGACTTCTACTCCCAGCATACGGCCTAAGATGTTGGTATGTGCCATACCTGGACGAGTGGCACAACCTCCTTGCAGGATACTGGTTCCATACATGACAAGCGGCTTAGAACGTCGGGGAAGCTCTGTCTGAGGTTGAGTGATTTCTGCTTCTTTGTCGATACCGATGAATAATGAATCCACCCCATCGTACAGCGGAAGATATAACATGTATTCACGCCATACAGGTTGCATGTTGCTTATAATTGCAGCTTCATTGCTCTTGCCTAAAGGACGTCCTACGCTCATATACACCCATTCACCGTTTTCCAAGCCATACAAATCGAGTCCCTTTACTCCCGTATCGGTCATGTGGTTCATGTGATTGTTGTATTTCAATACCCAACGGGCGGATATTGTAGAGGAGTTACTGCGAAAACGTATTGCCATTCCCGCAGAGTTCGTGCTTAATGTCCAAAGCTCTGGCCGTGAAATCGATTGCAAAGAGTCTGGAAAACGGTTATACAATGCGGAACCTTCCAGTTTGCATTTCCCGTAAAGTGGAAAGGCTGTCGCATCGTAATATTTCACTTGGCTATATACCGAATGCCAGGCCCACCACATAAAGATTGTCCATAATATTTTTTGTTTCATTGGAGTACTGTTTAGATTTATAATTAGCATTGTTCTTGTTTCCTTTTATTGAAGAAGTAATACACACCCGGTAGAACCGTTGCTTTTTACCTTAAGCTTGCCTTCGTAAAATGTATTTCCTTCAATTTTAATATCTCCGCGTGACTCTAATATCCGGAACCTTCCATTTGTATATTCAGGTAATGGCAAAACTGTATCGACTCCTTTTTTAGTTTGGATAAACAATGTTCTGTTTCCTTCTATATTTCCTTCGAAGCATAAGAATTGCTCGTTTTCGAAAACAGGTGTCCTGAACCATACGTATACACCTTCCCATTCAATTTTATCTCCTTTGACAAATTCTTTGTTTGAAATCAGCTTATGATAGCTTTTTCCATTTGAGTTGCCAATGAATATGATATCTTCATCGGAAATATCATTATGCATCCCCAATCCTGTATTGAATAAGTAGGAAGCCTGAGAAGCCACATGATTTTTTTCCAGAAAGCAGCACATGTCAGGATAGGCACCCTTATTGAACGTACTTACCCCGTTCTGCTGTGTCCAATTGCTGTAAGCACCTCCTATTGTCATTGTATAGACTTCGTCCATAAACATAGACTGCATACCGTAGTAGGTTTGCACTGTGACCGGTTTTTCATTTTTGAATTCATGCATGAGTTTTACTTCAATGCTGTTCCCTTTTATCTGATAACGGACTGTTTCTATCGTGAGTGGACTTTCTAAAATATTTTTCCCATCTATTTGTTGTACAACAGCAGGGTTGAGGATACAGTTTTCTACAAGAAGTTCTACCTTGTTTACCAAGAATGCGCCTTCATCCGTACAAGGTTTGCCATCAAGTATTATCTGATAGGTTATGTTGTATCCTGTTGGAGTGATATTGTCTACATATGGATGATTCCCTCCACACCATCCATATCCGGAAATGGAAAAAGGACTAATGTTGTCGCTAAATGCTAAATTCAGTATATGCGACGGTTTTATGGAGGGATCCGAGAGTGGCATAAAATCACTGTTAGGATATATTCCTACTTGGTAAAAAGTGTAGAGGTTGTTGAACATACATTTCTTAAACCAATAGAGGATGTCATAAGAAGTATCGAGGCGAGCTCCAATATAAAGGTTTTCTCCTTTTATTAACACCCGCATCTGTCGGCTTAACTTCAATGTATCTGCTGTTTCCTCTTCGTTTGGTCCTGCAGGAACTGCGCCATTTGTGCTATTGGCAGAGCAAGCCCACATAAAAGTGCTTTGTAAACAGAACCAGATAATCCAAATAAATCTCATAACCTATCATTTAATTATTGATAATGATAAGTATGTCTGGAACGTTTACAGTCCCATAAACATACACGGATAGTCGGTAGTAATATAATCTACTTCCTGATCTATACACCACTGCATTTCATCTGGACGATTGACTGTCCATGCGTTTGAAATCATTTTCAGATCTTTCAAATCCTGCAGCCAGGTTGTATTTTTTTGGAATACCCAATAGTTGTAATCGCCACCTGAGACTCCCATTTTGTGTAATTCTTTAGGAGATATATTGTTACCTAAGTATAAGATTGGAGTACCTTTAGGGGCAAGACGGACAAACTCTTCGACTACATGACGGGAGAAACTGATATACATCATACGTTTTTCAAGTTTTTTCTCTTTTACCATCTGAAGGATCTGTTCTACAGCTTGGGTTTCACGCTCTGGCGTGCTGAGTGGTTTCATTTCCAACACCAGTTTGACTTTAGTTTTTTTTGCTTTATCCAGATACTCTTCGAACATAGGCATCTTTTCTCCATTGCTTAATTTCAGTGCGTGCAGTACATCAGCGGTACTCTTTTCTACAGAAAGCCCTTCATGCCATCCGTCATGATTCAGAATTAGTTTATTATCTGCTGTCAACCATACATCAAACTCAACACCATAACAACCTATTGAATCTGCCTTAACTAAAGATGCGATTGAGTTTTCTGCAGATCCTGGTGTGCTCCAAAATCCTCTATGAGCTACAACTTTTGTATGCTTACGTGCCGGCTCTTTTTGTAGATGGGAACGGCGGTCAATGATGAGGCGACATAAGCGATCCATGATTTCTTGATCTTTAGGATGTTCTGACTGATACATATCCAGGAATCCGTGATTTCCACTATAGTACGCAATACCAGAACGGCGGAATACCTGATGACGTTCGAAGTAGTCTACATAGGCTACCAGACGGTTGTAAGAAGAGTTTTTGGCATTATAAAGTGCATTTTCATCGAACTCAAGCTCCATACCCATATTCAGTTTAGCTGCAGAAATACAAGCTTCATCTAAACGTTTGTCGGGAATATTATGATTGAAGAAATGATTGGGCTGCTGATAAGCGATGTCGAATCCCAATTCTTTCCATTGGTCATAGCCCTTTGCTTGCCAATAAGGAATCCAGCAAAATGATTTTCCTGTAGGGCGAATATGATTGGCAACGAAGACTGAAAGATCTTTAGTCAGGTCATTGTCTTCTGCCAACCAATAATAACCTTCTAGTTTCAAGTGTTTGAATTTCGCTTTTTTAAATCGTTCTGCTAATTGGTCTACATACCAGCATGTAGCCTTGATTTGATGTTCCTTGATACTGAAATCCATTGTTTCACCATCTAATTCTCCCCAGTTTTTCTGTCCGGGCATAAGTTCGGGAATACTTAGAACAATCTTATGAGTAAATCCTGGTTTTCCAATCTCATGAATATGAGTATCGATACATTGATCCAAGGCTGAAAGAGATTTTCCTTCTTCAAAAAGACGGTCGAGTAACCAAATCCAGTCGGCTTTGGTTGCATTCAGGTCTGAATATCGGGTGGCAAAACTTAATCCTTCTCCATCTGTAAATTCCAAAAACAGATATCCGTCGAATAACCATTCTTTATGACCATCTGCAAATTCATGTACTACATAAGGAGTAAACTGCTCGGGAGTCCAGTCGATACGGTGTTTCCCTCCTTGATAAATCAATGCTAAGTCATTGATATTTCCTTGTTTGTATCCTTTGTCATTCGCTTTAATCGTGAGGAAACTAAATAAGAACGAAAGGCAAAGTAAAACTCTGAAGATTTGTGTATTTCTTTTCATTGTTTCTTTTTGTCGTTTAGATATGCAAAGATATGCATCGGTTATAAACTTGGCCAAGAAGACTGTATCAAAATAAAACTTTGTGTCTTTTATACAGATTACATGGATTTTGGGGGTAATAGAGATATCCATGTAATCTATCGTTCACTTCAGTAATGCTTTATCAAGATACAGCCTTTTTTTGAATTCTTTGTTTATTTTATTTTTATTCACCCCAAACATAGAATTCAGCAATATTCATTTGAGAACCACCGTTTTCAAATAGGTGTGAATCAAAAGCTTCTGTGATAACAAAACGCAAATATCGGGCAGTTGTAGTGTTTACATTGACTGCTATAGAGCGGATTTCTTGCGCTGAAAGACTCCAATCGGTCAAACGGTTCCAATTTTCGTTATCTATACTATATTCGATATAACCGGCTTTAGCATTTCCACGCCAAGCATCTGCGCCAGTCGGATTGTCAAAACCAACTTTATAAATCTTATATTCTGTAGCCATATCGTATACAAAGTAATAAGGAAGAGGCTTAGGAGTAGTCCATTTTGATCCCCAGAAAGTGGCAGGGTTACTGTCGATCGTTTTCTCTGGTCCCCAGTCTAAAGATGCAACCCAAGACGTTTCGTCTTCTTTGGAGCAGGTATTATTATCAAGAACTACCCAATTGTTTTTTTCTATCAGTGCAGGTTGAAAACTGATGTTATACAGAATCGTAGAAGAAGCTTGATTCACTTCGCATGTAGATGCAGATACCAGCTTGATAGGTAATACATATTCTCCAAACTCTACTTTGTCAGGGTTGGACATTAAACCTGTTTTCTTGAATGTAAATGAAAAATAAGTTTCATTTGTAAGAGCAGGAAGAGTCCATTTTGTATTAGACAGTTTATAGGCAGTTTCTGGTAGCAATTGATAATTTGTAGCATTTTGTTTATTATAGTCTTCCAGCAGTTGTGGATCGACAGCTATTTCATAAATAATATTGTTTCTGTTGGGGAAGTTTGTTTGAACTTTAATATGTATTTCACGTTCATCTAAATCGTTAATTGTTGGCATAATTCCCTTGAATAATCCAGTGTTTTCAAAAGCCAATGTAGGGGTATCAATAGAAGGAACTACCAATGTTGAAAGACGATCTTGAGCAATATTGACTCCCTCTGTATTTACATGCATTGTTAACGGAACTGCAACATTTGCGTCATCTTCCAATACGGCTTGGAGTTTTTCTACATTCCATTTTAATGTAAACGCTTTCTGATAATCCGATTCTGAGAAATCCAAGGTGTTTAATGTCAATGAATAGCAATCAGATGGCATTAAACTATAGTTTGTTCCCTTTTCACTATTGTATTTGTTCAGGAAATTCTTGTCAATAGTCAGTGTTGCTTGTGCTCCATTTTGTCCCTTTCCACTTTTTATCACTTGAACATTATAAACTTCATTTACTCCGGGATATATAGTGGTAGTAACCATGTCTGGATTCATCAAGCCTATGGTATCGTTTACCATATTGATATCCAGATCGTTCTTACAAGAGGTTATCCCCATTATTAACAATACACAAGATAACCAATATTTATTCGTTTTCATATTACTTCTCTATAATAATATTGTAACCTAATTAACTATTTATGGTTTACCATCCGTAATTTTGAGTCATGTTTTTCATCTCGCTCAATTGAACTTGATTGATAGGGAAGAAGTAATGTTTAGGCTCAAAAATATTGTCGGCTCCCATCCATACTTGATCTGTACGATTCCATGATTGCTCGTACTCTGTAGCCAGCAGGTTTAATGTATAGTTTTTGCCGGTTAATTCTTTTTCGGCAATCATCCAGCGACGTACGTCGTGGTAGCGATGTCCCTCGAAAGCCAACTCTACCATTCTTTCTTTACGGATTAGTTCACGTAAGAGTTCTTGATTTCCTATAACTTCAGGATAAGCTTCTTCCAGGTTATTTAATCCGGCACGATTACGTACCTTATTAATATATTTCAAAGCTTCTGTTTCATCACGTTGAGGCTTTTCATTACATGCTTCTGCATAATTAAGATAAATTTCTGCCAAGCGACAATATGACCAAAAGACCTTACCATAGTTTCCGTTATTGGTATTAAGTTGAGGATCTACCATTCTACGGAAAAGGAAACCTACTTTTACGCAGTCGCCATCATTTCCTTTATAAGGAGATGTTCCACCTGTGTAGAAAGTTACTTGTTTGTTTCCTGCATAATTGTTAATCCAATAGAACCCATTGGCTAATATGGATGCATAGAATCGGGCATCACGACCTACACAGCTATTATGAGCATTGATTAAGCCCATAGCACCGTCGATAGGGTGTGAGTAGTTGGCTGTAAATCCGGTACTCTTATAACCGGATTTTTCGTCTACGATAGGTTGTCCGTTGCTATCATAGCCCGTTACCGGATATCTTCCTGATTCTGCCATAGGATAAGTATCTACTAATTTCAGAGAAGGGCAGTAACCACCGTACGCATTTCTTAATAGCGTTGGAGGCAGAAAACGGGTTATATAGTAAGATTCTGCAGAGCCAAAATTTGCATTTGTCGGATTACGTGCCCAAGCTCCCCAGATAATTTCACTGTTCCATTCATCAAATAAAACACCTTGGTAAGATTTGATTGCTTTCTGAAATGGATCTGTTTCCCCTGTTGCTTCGTATAGCTTATATTGAGGCATATCAATAACAGCTTTAGCAGCTTCAGCCGCTTTATTCCATTTATTGGGATCGGCTTGCTGAGGGAACAGATATTCACCATAGATATTTTTCATCTTACCTTTATATAAATCACAACCATTGAATAATGGACTTGCAGCGTAAAGTAATACACGTGATTTTATAGCCATTGCGGCTCCTTTTGTAATACGTCCTGCCCACTCATTCATATCTGCAACCTCTAGTGGAAGATCAGCTATGGCTTTATCAAATTCCTCTATGATGAAGTTTACATTCTGATCAACTGTATGACGGTCTACTTGATCAGGTTTAATCAATGGATCTGGTGCTACATCTCCCCAAACATAAACTGGACCGTATCGGCGTAATAGTTCAAAATAAAAGTAGGCTCTTAGGAAACGAACTTCGGCTTTCATTATTTTACGTGAGTTTGCATCCAGTTCCTGGCATCTGTCTACATTATCCATGAATATGGTAGCCTGATTAATACCTGTATATTTGTTTTTCCATATGTTATAGGCTGTAGATGTAGGTCCCCATGAACCAGTCTTGAAGATCAGATAATCGACCCATTGATACCAAGAGAACTGAGCTTCATCACTTAAAGGAACTGCACATCCTTCGTCTAAATATTCGTATTCACGCGGTATATAACTATATATATGAGCCCAGTAACGTTCTGTTGTAACACGTTTACTGAAAACTTCTTCTAAGGTCATCTGGTCTTGTAGTGATACATCCAGATAATCATTACATGAAGAAAAACTTAGCATAGAAGCCAACGCCATGGCTGCAAATATTTTGAATTTATTCTTTTTCATAATTATGACTTTTAGAAGTTAATATTTAAGCCAAATGTAACGGTTCTCATTTGTGGATACACATTACCATAATCGGATGCAAGTTCTGGATCCCAAAGTTTGAACTTGCTGAATGTTAGTAAGTTTACACCTTGCATATACAAGCGAATAGTAGATATTCCCCATTGTGTGTATAAGTCTTTTGGAAGTGTATATCCGATTTCTGCATTTTTTAAACGCAAGAAACTCATATCACGCTGCCAGAATGTAGAAGGCTGAAGATTGTTCTCTACTTTACTCAAAGACAGACGAGGATATAACGCATTCGGATCAGGATTATCTACAGTCCAGCGTTTTTCTGCTACATCAGCATAAATTTGACCTCTGTTAAAGATATTATCGGAAGCTCCATAGAAAGCAGATCCACCGATAATACGGGTTACATTACCAACCCCTTGGAAGAACAGTGACAAATCGAAACCTTTCCAGCCTGCGCTGAATCCAAAACCGTAGTTAATTTGAGGAACATCGGTATATCCTATGGCCACTTGGTCGTAAGCATCAATTATATTATCACCATTGATGTCTTTATATTTGATGTCTCCAGGGCGAACTGTGCTGAAAGTATGTACCGGACTATTGGCTATATCTTCTTCAGACTCAAATAGTCCTAAAGCAATGAGTCCTCTCTGCTGATTATACGGGAAACCTACAGCGCTTTGGTAAGCCCATATTGGAGTCGGTTTGTCATCGTAGAGCATTTCGTTGCGGTTATACGTAAAGTTGGCACGTGCAGACCAATACCAGTCTTTGAATCGTTGTTCGTATTCCAAGGAAGCATCGATACCTCTATTTTCCATTTCACCAAGGTTTACGTATTGAGTTACATTCAGGCCCACAATTGAAGGAACACTCTGTTGTTGGATATAAATACCCGAGCGTTTTTCGTAGAAGTAATCCATCTGAAGTTTTAACTTATCAAAGAATCCTATTTCAAAACCAACATTTCCTTTTGTTGCTTTTTCCCATGATACATTCGGATTACCGGGAATACCAGTTGCTACACCTGGCAAATCCGAAGGAATTAATCCGAAACGGTATCCGGAAGTATAGCTGTTCATCTCGGAGTTGAAGGCAAAACGGCGGTTACCACCAATTTGGTCATTTCCAATGTGACCGTACGAACCTTTCAGTTTCAATAAGTGGATGGTTTTTCTTAAATTATCCCAAAAGTCTTCGTTACTAATCATGTATCCAATTGCATAAGAAGGGAAGAAACCAAAGCGCTTATCAGGGGCAAAATTTTCAGAACCATTATAACCGAAATTGAATTCGGCGAAATATTTATCTTTATAAGAATAAGTTGCACGACCGGCTATACCTATATTTTTATAAGCGAAAGCTGCAATATAGTTAGCTGGAAAGTTATCTGTATAGTCGCGCATATTAAACAAGAACATAGCACCAACGCGATGTTTTTCATCAAACAGACGATCGTAGTTAACTGAAGCTTCCAGATTGATAGTTCTAGAACCTGAGTTGCTGCGTACTAATGTCATGTAGTCACTACCGTCATTGTTTTTAACGAATTGTAGTTTACCATCCTTGTCACGACCTGTTGCATAATAAGTGGAAGGACTGATTTTGCGATTTAGTATAGATCCATTGTAAGCATCCCATGAGAATTTGATGTTTGCTTTCAATCCAGGAGTGATGAACTCCGAGAAGTCTTGAGTCAACGACAATAATGACTGAGCATTATTTGCGAATTCTTGAGAATAACCAGTCTGGTTCAGCATTGAATAAGGGTTGTAACCTACTGCTGGGCGAGAAATGGTTCCATCAGAGTAAACAGTAGGAATTGATACCGGTGTGGTTAAGATAGTATAAGCATATAAATCAGCCAAATCAGCTCCCGGACGATTGGTTATTTCATATTGGTTAGACAAAGACAAACCTAATTCTGTAGAAGAAGTAATGTTTATATCTATGTTCGTTCGGAAATTAAACTTGCTGTAATTCATTGAGGCGTCATAACGGCTCTTGTCGGCCATATTCATAATACTGCCTTCAGAGTAGTAAGAGCCTCCTACGTAATAACGTACTTTGGGTGAACCTCCTGTAACACTGACATTGGATCTTATTGAATGGCTGCGATCTTTGAAAATGGTCTTCATCCAGTCTACATTTGGGTAAAGATCTGGGTCGGTACCATTCAGGTACATGGCTTTTTCAGAAGGCTGGATAGCTAAACGTCCTGATGCCTCCAGGTTAATATCATTGTAATAGTCAATCCACTGGCTGGCGTTTGCCAATTCGGGCAATCGGGTAGGGCTTGCCATTCCATATTCAACTTTAGCGCTGATTCTGGGTTTCGATTCACTTCCTCGTTTGGTGGTGATTAATACAATACCGTTTGCACCACGTACACCATAAAGAGCAGTAGCTGTAGCATCTTTCAAGATAGAGAAAGAAGCGATATCTTCCGGGTCTACCAAGTCTAGTTCACGTTCAATACCATCGACTAACACCAGAGGTTTATTGTTTGCGCCAAAAGTATTGATACCGCGTATCCAGAAATCTGCACCTGCACCCGGTTCTCCTGAGCGTTGCATAACGACTAAACCTGCTAATTGTCCTGCCAATCCGGAACTCAGTTTACCAACAGGGGTTTTCAACTCACTTGTAGAAATGGTATTGATGGCACCAATTACACTGGCCTTACGCTGTTTACCATAAGCAACAACAGTTACTTCGGAAAGTTCTGCAACTTTAGGTGCCATTTTTACAACCAGATTTGTCTGATTTCCTACTGTAATAGTTTGAGATTCCATTCCAAGGAATGAGACTATAAGTTTGTCGGTCGGTGATACCTTGATTGTAAATATACCGTCTAAATCTGTAATAACACCGCGTGAACTTCCTTCTACTAGGATGGAAGCTCCCGGAATAGGTTCTCCTACTTCATTAAGAACTTTACCTGTAATATCTTTTTGACTATTAGCCTGATCAACCATATCCCCGTGAGAGGAGAAAGTGTTCGGAATAAAGTTTGCATTAACATCTGCCAGAGGCAAAAAGCTGCATGTCAAGATTATTCCCTGTCTTAAGAAAAATTTTCTTCGTAAATCTGACACCATAAGAAATAAATTTAAAAATGAATACTGCAATTTTTCTCGTTTGATAATTCATTCACTTAGATTTGTTATTACCATGTTTGTATTTTAGTTATCAACTCTCAGTCGAAGTAATGCTTATATTTATTGAATAGTTCTTGAGCTACGACAAAGGGAGATTCACCGGAAACCAGCGGATAATCTTTACTTTGCAAAGTCCACTGATATTCTGCTTCTGTTATCATATCGTAAAATGCTTTCGCGTCGTATTGCTGACCTGCTTTAACCGCTGCTGTTACAGAAGAAGTGAATTTATTCCATCTCATACGATAGAAATCTTTGGTCAATCCACCCCATCCTCTGTTTGCATAGTCGTTGAGCTGGGTCGCTTTTTGTCCCCATACAGTCAGTATGCAGCGTGCATTCTCTTCATAATACGATTTTTCAGCTTCATCTTTTCCCCAATCTTTTGCATCTTGAATCCATTTTCCGATGCAGAAGTTTTCCTCTGTAGATAGCAGGCGATCCATATCCAACAGCAATGTGTCCATTCTGGCAGCCCATAATTCCATTCCTGTTAAATTCTTTTTTTGATATTCAGCAGTAAATGCTTCTCTGAAGTCAGAGAAAAGATTACCTAAGCTTTGTCTTGCTACATTCACCACATCATAACGGTATCCGGTGTTATCCAGTTCACCTGCTTGCAGCAGCTCTTCAAGGATTTCCCATAATTCAACATTCTTATAATGAATATCAGGATATGTATTCCAGCTGTCTGTACCTACCAGCATCGGTCTTGCATTCATCAATACAGCCTGTCCGCAAGTTGCATGCTTGGTATAAATCTTCTGGTGCAGCAATTCCCATGCTTTCACTACATGTTTGCTTTCTTTTCCACCTCTGGAAAGAGCCCAGTTGTGTATCCATTCTTTGGTAGTCACAGGACAATCCCAAGCTTTGTCGAAGACAAATTCGTACATTAACGGGTTTACATCAAAACCTTCCAGTGTTGCTCCCAATCCATATACGTTGTCTCCTCCTTCCGTATAAAGTCTGTTTATTTTGAAATCAACGTCATCTAAATTGCCAACCATCATTGTGTTGCCACCAAAGTTGCCGAGATAACACCACATATACGGTTTTCCATAATATTTTTCTGTTTCACGCCATATTTCAGTGCTGTCACAATAATAGTCAAGAAGAATCAACTTGTCTTTTGGTACTGCTTCAAGAAAAGAACGGATACGCGGTTGTGTCCACTTTTCTTTGCTGTGATAGAACATCCATGTCATTTGTAACCAGGTCGCTTCTTCGTCTACCTGACGGATAGATTCATAAATCTTTTCTGATACATCCGACAGATATTTTTCATTCCAGTTCGGAGAATCTACTTCATTGAAAGGATCAATGCCATAGATGTGGTCGGTTCCATACATGGCAGTCTGTTCTTTCAGATACATTTGCTGGATTGTTGTAAACAATGTATCCATTGGTTCGATGAAATGGCTGCGATATTGTTCGTCGTATCCTCCCCATTGACTCATCTGATGAATCTTTGCATCTGGATATAGCTCTTTCAATTCTTTAGGTACATGTCCGGAAAAAGCCGGTAAAACAGGAGTCATGTCAAATTCTCGTTCTCTTTGCAAGATTTGTTTTTGAAGTTTTTCCTGACCTTCCAGCCATGAAGTTGGTAACGGACTTTGCCAATAATCTACATTCGACATACGGTGCCAGGGCAAATGAGCCGGGCCTGTAAAATAGCTCCGGATTTGTTCGTCTGTCAGTCCTAATTTAGACCATACTTTATACCAAACCGATTCCTGGCCTGAGATAGCCAGTGGCATAGTTATACCATTTAGGGCCATCCAGTCTATCAAACGTTCCCAGTCTTCCCATTTCCAATAAGGTAATGTATAGCCAAAGGTACAATAGTTCAGAAAAAAGCGATTTGAGCATTTTGCATGAGAAGTAACTTTTTCCTTGACTTCAGGCAAAGATTCGGGCATTTTAACTTCATCGTCGGCATACCATGAAACATTGGTATGGCAGTAATATTTTAAATAATGATTTAACCCTACTGCCAGTGAGTTGTTGTTATTGCCGCAGATTTGAATTTTTCCATCTATAGATTCTACACTATACCAATCTGTAGATGTTGTATCTTTTATACATTGAAAGATAAAATGATCAGAATGTTGTGGAAAAAGTCGCTCACACAGCCGATGCATTACAGCATTATCTCCATTTGTGTTATTTTGACATCCAGATAAGATACATATTAGTATCATCAGTGCGCTCCATTTTATTAGATTTGTTTTCATGGCTTTCTCTGCTTTCTGTTTATACTAATTCTTCCAAGACTTTCCAGCATTGATAAAGTCCTCTTGGTACGTGGAAGCATCCTTTCCATTTTCCACCCTTTAATGGTAGCAGCACTTCACCACGGCGGTTCAGGTATCCATACCATTCTGGATATTCCTGGTCTTTAAAGTGACTCCAGGTATACTCATGTACTTTTTCAAACCATTCCAAGCATTTAGAGTCACCTGTAAGACGATATCCTTTCAGCAAAGAAATTAAGGTTTCTATATGTACCCACCATAGTTTTTGGTCCCATTCCAGTTGCTGCGGAGGATTGCCCATGCGATCCATGAAATAATAGATACCTCCATACTCTTTGTCCCAGCCATAGTCAATCATGGTAAGTGTAATGTTTTTAGCTTTTTCTATCAGTTCCGGGCGGTTTAGGCGTTTACCTAAATCCATAATAAACCACATTGCTTCGATAGCATGTCCGGGCGTGACTTGACGACCTTCGAAAGAATCAGATAAAGAGCCATCTGTTAATACATTTTCTACAATGATATTTCCTAATTCCGGACGGTAGAATACCTCCATTACTTCGTGAATACAGGTGTTCATCGTTTCTACCAGGAAGTTTTCATCCAACAAATGTTCGATTTCCAATGCAAGATTACAAAGAATCATAGGAAGGGCAAATCCTTTTAAATTACGAGTTCCAGGGTGAAGTTTGTTCCATTTCCCTTTCGGATTATCTACTTTGGAAAGAATAATATCGAATGTTTTTTTTGCGATGTCGGCATATTCTTGTTTGCCGGTTGCTAAACTCAATTGGCCGAAAGCCATTGTTGCAAATGTATAAGAAAAGATGTTATAAGGTTCAACCAGAGGTTTTCCTGTACGGTCGAGTGAAAAATACCAGTTGTAGTTACCGTCATGGCCGTATTTTTTCAGAAATTCACCGCCTTGAATGGCACAGTCTAGCCATTCTTGTCTTTTTTCTACTTTATTATATAGCATGGCAAACAACCATACTTCTCGTCCTTGTAGCCAAATGAATTTATCGGTATCAAATACATCACCGTTTCGGTTTAGGCAGGTAAAGTATCCGCCAAACTCTTTGTCTTGTGAATGCTTTAGCCAAAAAGGAAGTACATTATCCATTAATTCAGTTCTGTACTGTTCTGCTAAGTTTCTAAAATCTATCTTTTTCATATGTTTATGAGGTCGGTTATTGCTTTAAACTTATTATATGTGTCTTTTTCTGTTTTTCCTGAAAGGCTACTGGTATTTGTTTATAAGATGGATGATTTCTCTTTCTTATAACATCTCTTATCGTTTCTTAGTGTATTGTTTATTTGTACTCACAAATATATTCTTTTTTTATTAAACAAAGAAATATTTATAAATTATTTTATAAAATACGTGGAATATTGTTTATCTGTTATACTATTGTAGTCAGAGATGGATTCTTGTTTCAAAAATATTAAGAATAAGGGTGCTTGTTTGTTATTCCTTGTTTTCTCAGCATTTTTAATCTTATAAGCTTTATAATACTTGGATGCTATTATTAAAAATAGATAATAAATAATTTTATTTCTGTCTGTTGGAAATATTATGTTTTTTTTGAATCCAGTTTTAAGGCTATTGTTTTTTTGATATATACCTTAATTATATAGTATTTTCAATGTTCTTTAAAAAATAGAGAAATACTGTAATAAAAGTGTTCATAAAAAGTTTGCTTTGGTACTATATTCAATACTGACAAATTATATCATCATCTATTTATTTTTTATAAATCAAAATTATTGTACATTTATTGAAGATTGAATAACTTTGATTGCCTAATGAATCAAACGTTGCATATATACGAAACATCAATATGGAGTTGTTGGTGAAACTCTCATTGTTTATGGGAGAAGATATAAATATTAATTCTAATAGTTATGAAAACATTTGCTGATTACTTGTTTATTGCATTGCTGACATTACTGCCATTTTCATTTACATCCTGTGATGGAGATGATGATCTGGAGGGGAATTCAGATTTCATAGAGCTGACCTTCAATGGTAAAACGTATAAAGAGTCAATTCCGGTGTTTGGATATGTATTTCTTGAAGATGTTTTTACAGATAGTGAGGGACGTGGTATTACGATAACAAATGTATCTATCGATGCATTTGAAAAGTATGGTTTCTCTTTTATGCCAAGTATCGGTCATTTTGCGAGAAAAGCAGATTGGGAGTTTGCTAAAACAGGAGAGTGTTTACATAAATATGATTTCGGGAATATTTGGGAAGGTGAGTTTGACGTAGAAAATTTCACTTTAGTTACGGAGTTGGAAATTTATGCAGATGGTACTTTTTATGGATTGATGGATGGAAAACATTATGTCAATTCTATTAAGGAGGTGAAAGATGGAGTTCAGGTAGAAGGAATCTTCAGTGGAACTTATTATTGTAGTGAGAACAGAGGAGAGTGTGAAATTCATGGGCGATATAGAATGACATTGAATGTCATATGATTCAAATAATTCTTTAGATTAAACCGGTATATGGTAAAAATAAAAAAGGCTTGATATTGATTATCAAGCCTTTTTACCAGTCGGGGTGACTGGATTCGAACCAGCGACCACACGCCCCCCAGACGCGTACTCTAACCGGGCTGAGCTACACCCCGAATTGCGAGTGCAAAGGTAGCGCTTTATTTTAAAACAGCAAACTTTTAATCCACTTTTTTATTATTCATTTATGAACAGGGATGTGGATAGGTTCACTGTAGACATGAGTAGAAAAGAGGTTTTAAAAGTGCATTCTCTTGTACATAAAACGCTAGTTTACAGGTTTACCCCATTGTCTCACAATAAAAGTCCAGCATATCAAAAATTTCTTCTTTACTTGCTGTTTGGTTGATGCGGATGTCTCCGATACCTCCCAACAGTGTGAAATTCACAGTTTCGGCAGAAGTATTTTTTTTGTCATGCTTCATCAGTTCGTATAAAGTTTCATAATCCTTGCAACTGAATGAGAGTTTGCCGTAATTTTCTTTTATGAAAGAGATAGTCTGGCGCATCTGTTCTTTTGGAAATCCCACTTTCAGGTGCGAATAATACAATTCGCATACAATACCCCAGGCTACGGCATAACCGTGTAATACCGGCTGTCCTTTCTTCAATGCAAAACTTTCAAAGGCATGTCCGATGGTATGTCCCAGATTCAGTGCCTTGCGTATACCCTTTTCAAACGGATCTTGTTCTACTATATTTTCCTTGATGGCAACCGATTGACCGACTAATGTCTGAAGGTGGGTATAATCAATGTGTTCCATATCGAAGCATACCAGTTCGCTCCAATGTTCGGGTTGACTGATGAGGCCGTGCTTCAGCATTTCTGCATATCCCGACAAAATATTGGCATGATCCAGCGATTTCAGAAAATTACAGTCTATCAGTACGCTGGAAGCAGAGGCAAATACACCGATTTCATTTTTCAACCCGTTGAAATTGATCCCGGTTTTTCCGCCTACCGAGGCATCCACCATAGCGAGCAGAGTAGTTGGTATGTTAATCATCTGAATACCACGCTTGAAAGTGGCGGCAGCAAATCCTCCGAGGTCGGTTACCATTCCTCCTCCCAGGTTTATCATTAGTGAGTGTCGGGTGGCTCCCTGTGTGCTTAGAGCGTTCCATACCTCACTCAAGGTATCCAGATTCTTGTGAACATCTTCTGCTCCGATACAGATTTCGGTTGCATTTTTAAGAAAAGGCAGCTGTTCAAGCAGAGGAAGACAATATTGATGGGTATGTTCGTCGGTCAATATAAATAATTTATCGTGTGGGCATTGGGCTACGGCTTGTTGCAGATTCGTTTCCAAATTCCGGCAAATAATGACATCTTGTTTACTCATGATTATCTTGTTTTTCCTGCAAAAATAGAAAAAAAGTCAGAAGAGAATGTGGGTTTACTTCTGTTTAATTAATTTTGTGGCAAATAACTAAAAAAGTGTATTATGAAAGGAATATTGCCTGCATCGTGTAGAATAATAGGATATGCCCTATTGATATTGTCTGTATTTGTACCGCTTCTGATGTATATGTTTGGAATGGTAGACGATACAAACCTGTTGTATGTAAAAATGAGTATGAAACTGGTTATCTGGCTTTCTTTGTTTATGGTTTTTCTGGCCAAAGCAAAAGAAGAAGATGCGGAGGCCGCTTCTTTACGCAGCAAGGCTATGCAATATGCGCTATATGTGTGGGGACTTTATTATATAGTTCTGCTGGTGAAAGGTGCAGTAGAGGGAGACTTGCAGGTAGCCGATAATTCAGTGGGAATTGTATATATGGTTCTGAATGTACTCGTTTGGGAATTTTTCTTGCAGAAGCGTCGCATGGAAAAGATGTTCAGAAGAAAATAAATAGAAAAAAGGGGAAGATACATTAAACCTTTTGGAGTTTGAAAAGTCAAACTCACATTGAAACAAGAAAGAACAGAAGAATGAAAAATTGGGTTTTAGTGGTTTTGCTGCTGTTCGGCTGGGGAGCTGTGTGGGCACAAAACAAAGGGGGAAAGAATAGTATATCGGGCACTGTGGTAGATGGGGATGATCAATCGCCTGTAATGCAGGCTACGGTTCAGATTCTTTCATTGAAAGATAGTACGATGATAACCGGTAATGTGACCGATTTGGATGGGAATTTTTCCTTGTCGGCTCGTCCTGGAAAATATTTGTTGAAGGTTTCTTTTGTAGGATATTCTCCTACATTTAAATCAGTTGTACTGACACGTAATGTTCCTCAACTCCGGTTGGGGAAAATCGAGTTGCACTCCGATGCCATTATGCTGGATGAAGCTGTGATTGTGGCACAGGCACCGGAAGTGACTGCGGTGGCAGATACGTTGGTATACAATAGTTCGGCATACCGTGTACCCGAGGGGTCTGCACTGGAGGAGTTGGTGAAAAAATTACCTGGGGCAGAAATTGATGAAAACGGAAAGATTACCATCAACGGAAAAGAAATCAAGAAAATCATGATAGATGGTCAGGAGTTTTTTGCTGACGATCCGAATATTGCCATGAAAAACCTGCCGGTGAACATCATTGATAAGGTGCGTGCGTATGACAAACAGTCTGATTTGGCCCGTGTCACGGGAGTTGATGACGGAGAAGAGGAAACCGTGCTCGACCTTACTGTGAAGCCAGGTATGAATAAAGGTTGGTTTGGAAATGCCGATTTGGCTGGTGGAAACAAAGACCGTTATAGTGGAAAACTGATGCTGAATTATTTTAAGGGCTCCAATCAGTTTACTGTCATCGGTTCGGCCAATAATGTAAACGATAATGGATTTCCCGGAGGCGGTGGCGGTGGACACTGGCGTAAGGAGAATGGGCTGACTGCCATTAAAATGGGAGGATTTAACTTTGCTACAAAGAACGAAAAGCTGGAAGCTGGTGGTAGTGTGAACTTTAACTACAAGGATGCGGATATGCTGAGCAAGCAGTCTTCAGAAACTTTTGTTTCTACAGAAAATAGTTCGTTTCAGAATGCATTCGACCATACACGTAACAAAACAACCAATCTTACAGCCGACTTCCGTATTGAATGGCATCCGGATACGCTTACTACTTTAATCTTTCGTCCGCGTGTAAAGTATGGAAAAACGGATAATACCAATAATGTCAACTCGTATACATTTAATGAAGATCCCGGATACTCTACGGATGAATTGTTGTCATCCGGACAGGTGACTGATTTGGTACCCGAGGAGATTGTTGTCAATACGATTGTTAAAAATTCGCTTACAACCGGAGACGATGTAACTGCAGGAGGTTCGTTGATGGTCAACCGTCGTTTGTCTGACAATGGTCGTAGCCTTACTTTCCGTGGTAAATACAATTATACCAACAGCAGTAGTGAACAGTTCTCTACTTCGCTGACCGAGTATTTCCAACAGACTGATGAGGAGCGTTACGAAGAGCTTCGCCGTTATATCAATACACCGACCAAAACATCGGATTACAGTGCTCGCTTGATGTATAGTGAACCCATTTTCAAGGGAGGATTCTTGCAGTTAAGTTATAACTTCCAGTATAAACATTCTACTACGGATAATTTCACTTACGACATGCCCGATGGATGGAATATACATGATGAGGTGGGAGACCAAGGAGTATTGAATCCGGACTTGAGCAAGAATGCGACTTATAATTATTATAATCATCAGGTCGATCTTGCTTTGCGCTGGGTACGTGAGAAGATGCAGCTTAATGCGGGTGTCTCTTTCCAGCCACAGAGTTCTACGCTTACTTATCAGAAGGGAGAATATAATGTAGATACGGTACGTCATGTCTTCAATTTTACACCGACGTTCCGTTTCCGGTATAACTTTTCTAAGACAAGCCGTCTGGAGTTGGAATACCGTGGACGAAGTTCACAGCCCGATATGGTCGACTTGCTGCCGATAAAGGATGATACAGATCCGCTGAATGTAAAGGTGGGAAATCCAGGCCTGAAGCCTACTTTTACCAATGAGTTCAAGTTGGAATACAATTTCTTTAATGCCGAAACGCAACGTGGTATGTTCTCGCATGTACGTTTCCAGAATATGATTAATGATATCAGTAGCCGCAGAACGTATAATTCTTCTACCGGAGGTACGGAAACCATGCCGGAAAATATCAACGGAAACTGGAATGTGTTTGGAGTGATGGGTACCAATACGGCTTTGCGTAATAAGAAGTATACCATCAATACGTTTACCATGGCAAACTATAGCAATATGGTGAGTTACATCAGTGATAAGGATGTGACGACAGATGCCGATAAGAATACTACCAAACAGTTGCTTTTGAGCGAACGTTTGCGTGGTACGTACCGTAACGATTGGTGGGAGTTCTCGCTGAATGGTTCTATCAGTTATACTCATTCGCGTAATAATTATCAGGAGAGCAACAACATGGATACGTATCAGTTCTCTTATGGTGCCAGCACCAATGTACGTCTTCCGTGGAATATGTCGGTATCGACCGATCTTTCACAGAATTCACGCCGTGGATATGCAGATGCCAGCATGAACCGCGATGAATTGATTTGGAATGCACAGATTTCTCAGGATTTTCTGAAAGGAAATGCAGCTACGGTAAGTCTTCAGTTCTATGATATTCTGCGTAATCAGAGTAATATCAGCCGTACCATTACGGCAGCCATGCGTAAGGATATAGAATACAATGCTATTTACAGCTATTGTATGGTACATTTTATTTATCGTCTTAATTTGTTCGGTGGTAAGGGAGCTCCTCGTCCTGCCGGAGGACCTGCGTTTGGTGGTCCCGGACCGCGTCATCGCCGTTTTTAAGGTTTGATTCGGCTATTCATACTGTAGGGTAACAGAACTATATTTCAATCGGCGTCGTCGGCTTTATAGTTGGCGACGCCATTTTTGTGTTCAACGTCGTCGGCTGTATAGCCTGCACCGTCGGCGATAATACAGAGTTTGTCACTTCTTGTATTTTCATCTTTTTTGTGTAACTTTGGGAAAAGACAGGAGGAGGCTTTGCATATGGCTTTTCATTATTCCTGTCGCAATGTCCAATTAATATAGATATCTGTATGGATGGAATAGCTTGGAGTGAGATTTTCGGGACTTTTTTTTATATATTGTATTTTTTCATTGTCCTCTTCACCATATTTTCTCTGATACTGGACAACCGGAGTCCCATCAAGACCATGACATGGATTCTGGTTTTGTTTTTCTTTCCTGTTGTCGGACTGATATTCTATTTCTTTTTTGGAAGGAGTACACGTAAGGAACGCCTGATAAGTAGGAAGCGTTATATCCGTCTCAGCAAGCGTCCGATGGCTGAATATCAGTCGCAGGAGTCCTTGCAGGATGAAACCGGTAAGCCGAGACTGATGGCTTTCTTTAAACGGGTGAACAAGGCATTGCCTTTTGGCGGGAATAAAATGGAAATTTATACCGACGGGTATTCGATGTTGCAGGCGCTGATTAAGGCAATAGCCGGTGCACGGCATCACATCCATTTGCAATTCTATATTTTTGAGAACGATGCAGTAGGTCGTCTGTTGCGCGATTTGCTGATAGATAAGGCTCGTGAAGGAGTGAAGGTGCGTCTGTTGTACGACGACGTGGGATGCTGGAAGGTAGACCGGCTGTTTTACGACCAGATGTTGTGTGAGGGAATCGAAGTGCTGGGGTTCCTGAAAGTACGTTTTCCTTTGTTTACCAGTAAAGTGAATTACCGGAACCACCGGAAGATTGCCATTATTGATGGGAGGGTTGGCTTTATCGGAGGAATGAATATTGCAGAGCGGTATATCCGGGGCTTTTCATGGGGGAGATGGAGAGATACTCATGTGCGCCTGTCGGGAAAAGCGGTTTATGGACTGCAAACTTCTTTTCTTACAGACTGGTATGCCATAGACCGCACATTGCTTACTTCGGCAGAATATTTTCCGAAAATGCGCGAAGAAGGAAATGTAGTGGCTCAGATTGTGACATCCGATCCGGTAGGTGAGTGGAAGGATATTATGCAGGGAGTGGTATTGGCCATTTGTAATGCACAGCGTTACATTTATGTGCAGAGCCCTTATTTCCTTCCTACTGAAGAGGTAATGAATGCCTTTCAGACAGCGGCACTGGCAGGAGTGGATGTAAGGGTGATGATTCCCGAACGTGCGGATACTTTCCTTACACACATGGGGTCATTGTCTTATCTGGATGAACTGATGGCTGCCGGTGTAAAAGTGTATATATATAAAGCCGGATTTTTGCATTCCAAACTCATTGTATCCGATGATGAAGTGGCTTCTGTAGGTTCTGCCAATATGGATTTCCGTAGTTTCGAACATAATTTTGAAGCCAATGCTTTCTTTTATGACAAAGAAACAGCATTGGCTTTGAAAGAAATATTTTTAAATGATCAGCGCAGTTGTCTGTTACTCTCCCGTAAGCAGTGGGCTATGCGCCCGCGGAAACAGCGTGTCATAGAGTCTGTGGTTCGTCTGCTGGCTCCTTTACTCTAAAGAAAGAGAAGTTGACGCTTCCGTAGTGACGGTGCTCTACAAAGTTAGGATGATTTTCGAAATTCAAGTCTTTTCCGTGTTCCAGCACAAACAGTCCGTCTGGTTTCAGCAGCTCCTGGTTGAAGATAAGGTCTGGGATAGTAGCCAGTTCTTTCAAAGCATAAGGAGGATCGGCAAAGATAAAATCGAATTGCTCGCTACACTTTTCAATGTATTTGAATACATCACCTCTCAGAGGAAAACATTTGTCGGTTTTTACTTCACGCATCACTTTACTGATGAATGCATGATGCTGAGGGTCTTTTTCTACCGAAATCACCCGGTCGCAACCTCTTGAAACCAGTTCTATACTGATACTTCCCGTACCTGCAAACAGGTCGAGAGCCGTGATTCCGTCTTCAAAATCAATGTAGTTGTTCAGTACATTGAAAAGGTTTTCTTTGGCAAAGTCGGTTGTAGGTCGGGCTTTGAATGTATGGGGCACATCGAAGCGTCGTCTTTTATAAATACCACTAATTACTCGCATATCAGTAGAGATTGGATGTCAAACGGAACTTCTTCAATAGGAGTGTCTGTTGCACTGTGAAGTTCTGCCTGAGGATTAATAATGAATATCTTTCTTATGTATTTTTTCAACTCGCCCATTAGGCTGTCCTGTTGGGAGAGATCACCTGTCAGGTGGAGTTCATCCCGTTCCTGGTCGTATCCCAACATTTTCCATACATTGAGCAGATAGTAGCAGGTATCTTCGGTGGTAGTCACCGGATAACTGTTGATGAGCTGTAGCTTTCCGCGGTCGAAGCAGAATAAATCAATGCTGTGCGGGTGCAGGTTAGCATATAGCTTGCTATTGTTTCCCAATCTGCTCTTGGCTGTCAGCAGTTCAATCTGTGGGCTGACGGCAGAGAAGAAACGTGTGGAGGCAAAATTATCTGTCAGAAACTGATGCGTCAGCTTGTCGATGGAAAAGAGGATTACTAGATTGCTTTTTCCCAGAATATTGCACAGTACAATTTCGTTGTTTTGCTTGGGCAGGTTCTGATAGAACAGACTTTCCATCTGTTCGTCTTCGAATATTTCCAGCGGTACCGGAGTGTAACGCGAAGAATGAATCAGAATATTGGTCTGTTTGTATTTGTACTTCAGCTCTTCTGTTTCTGCCAAAAACGACTTTACGTTGGCTGCCATCGAGCGCTGGGTGTTGACCGCGTATTGCTTAAAGAATAATTTACTGTCGCAGAACGGGTCGTAGATAGAAAAAGAAAATCCATCCGTACTAAGACGGATGGATAAAGTATATTGTTCCGATTTTGTAAAATCGATCGATTCAATCATATATATTATTCCCAGTTACCTGCGTTGTTGTTAGGCTGTTCGATATCACCTACTTTCAGACCGCAGTATTTACCCAATTTGTTCTGCATGTCTTTCAAGTTAGCCAACTGCTGTGCATCCAAGTCGCCCAAATATACGTCGTAAGCAACCTGTGCCTGGAACAAGTTCAGAGGAGCACCAGATTTTGTAGTATCTTTACGGATAGCCATTTCGAATTTAGATCCGTTTCCGAATGGTACGTAAGCCAAAGAATCCGGGTTGAAACCTTTAGCAAAAATAGTATCCATTACGGCAACCCACATTGTATCACGACGGAAGTTCTGCAAGCCTTCTTTTTCTACATCTTTCCAGTTACCAGTCTTTTTAGCTTTGTTGATTAATTCCATAGCTTTCTTTTCTGTCATACCGTTATTCAACTGGTCGTCAGTCAAAGAACCTACTTTCATGATGAAAGGAAGTTTTGCAGTTTTAACGAAAGCAATCAGAGAGTCGAAGTCTGCTGTATATGCACCGTTGTGCATTGTACGATATTCCTGCTGTGCTTTGCGGATATCGATCAAGCGAGCGATAATTGCTTTTTCTCTTTCTTTTTTTGCTTCATCGAAGTTGATAGGACCCATGATACTGCCGTAGCAGATGTATACCAAGGCAACAACACAGGCAGCTAATACAAGATTAATAACTGTTTTCATGATAATATTTGTTTTTTTAGTTTATATTCGTAGCGCAAAAATAAAATAAATTACTTTAACCACGTCAAAGTTACGTGAACTTTTTATGCCGTGTTATGTTAAATAATGATTTGTCGCAGCAAATTAAGCGAAATTTTTCCTATAAACCAACAGAAGAACAAGATTTTACTATAAAATCTTTCGCCGACTTTTTATTTTCTTCGCAAGCAGATTCTGCTTTCATTCTGAAAGGGTATGCCGGAACGGGAAAGACTACGCTGATGGGGGCTTTGGTCAGAACCATGGGGGAGTTGAAGCGGAAATGTGTATTGTTGGCTCCTACCGGTCGGGCAGCAAAGGTTTTTGCGCATTATGCAGGACATCCGGCTTATACCATTCATAAGAAGATTTATCGCCAGCGGGTATTTTCGAATGAAACGGACAATTTCACTATCAATCAGAATATGCATCGTCACACCTTATTTATAATAGATGAGGCTTCAATGATAGCCAATAGCGGACTGGGAGGAATGGCTTTTGGTACAGGACGACTGCTGGACGATTTGGTGCAGTATGTATATAGTGGAGAGGGATGTCGGCTGATGATGGTAGGAGATACGGCACAGTTACCTCCGGTAGGCGAAGAGGAGAGTCCGGCTTTATCGGCTTCTTTTTTGCGGGGCTATGGACTGGAGGTTACGGAGTGTAGCTTGACACAGGTAGTGCGTCAGACAACTGATTCCGGTATTTTATACAATGCTACATTGTTGCGACAATATATTACAGAAGAGAATTTCTTTTCGCTTCCGGTGTTGAAGGCAACTGCATGCTCCGATGTACGGATTCTGCCGGGAGGAGAACTGATAGAAGCCATTACCGAAGCCTATGATACGGCAGGTATGGACGATACCATGATAATCTGCCGTTCCAACAAACGGGCCAATCTTTATAACAAAGGGATACGTAATTCAATCTTGTTCAGAGAAGACGAACTGAACACGGGGGATATGCTGATGGTGGCGAAGAATAATTATTATTGGGGAGCGGAGTGTAAGGAACTGGATTTTATTGCCAATGGAGATGTGGCTGTAGTACGTAGAGTACGCCGGATACGCGAGATGTATGGCTTCCGTTTTGCCGATGTTGTACTGACTTTTCCGGATTATGATGATTTGGAACTGGAGGTCAAGATTCTTCTGGATACCCTGCATTCGGATGCTCCTTCGCTTACGAAAGAGGAAAACGACCGTTTGTTTTATGCTGTACTGGAAGATTATGCAGATGTTCCTACGAAACGTGAACGTATGAAAAAAATGAAGGAAGATGCATATTATAATGCCTTACAGGTGAAGTATGCTTATGCCGTGACTTGCCATAAGGCTCAGGGTGGACAGTGGAAAAGGATTTTTCTCGATCAGGGGTATATGACCGAAGAAATGCTTTCGCCCGACTATTATCGTTGGCTTTATACTGCTTTTACCCGTGCTACAGAGAAAATCTATCTGGTAAATTGGCCGAAGGAGCAGACAGAATAGTCAGAACAAATGTATATTTTGTTAGAGAATTGTGTGAAAAAGGGGCGTCTTCGTACTTTGAATCAGCCCCTTGAATGTTGCAGTTTTTCAGCTTTTTGTCAGGTATTCATTGTTTTTTGCATGTCGAAATTTTCTTAAGGTTCTATGGCGATGGTATGTTTTTTCATCAGTTTTTCGTGATGATTCTCCCAAAGTCTGTAGCTGAGCAGAATACACAGAAACACTGTACTGATAATGCAAATCCATCCGAACAGTTCTTTCAGACTGATGAGAATGGTTTGCTCTGTAACCTGTGCGTAAAGAGCTTGTATGGAATGAGGAGACAGGCTACTGTGTACCTGGTCCATTCTCAGACTGAGAAGTCCGATGTTTTCCTGACTCAAATGTCTGAGCCATCGGGTAAGAATGGCTGTTCCGAGTGGGGTAGCTATACTGGTACGGATAAAGCTTAGTACGCAAAGTCCTTGAAAGAAATGCTGGAAAGGAACACTCTTGGCAATGTAAATGGTCAGTGCAATATAAAGTATACCGTTTCCTACACCTTTCAGATAATTGGGCAGGTACAGGCTTTCGATATTCAGTGTAGGATAAATAAGAAAATACATGTAGTACTGATAAATAATAATCAGTATAAATCCTACTGAAATGAGAAGTTTGAAGCCTTTACGCAAGACTACCTGGCGGTAGAATACAACTGCTGCTCCCGAGAGAATACCGATAAATACACACCAGTTGATGGATACAGAATTCAAGTCGTCGTAATGCAGAATGGAAGTCATGAACTGGCTCTGCAGAACCGAAGAGGTGGTAAGAAGCAGACACATCGTGAGGAACAGGAACAGAATAACCGGAAAGTTGCGGTAACGGAATACCTTGGGTGAGATATACGGGCGGCGCACTGTGCTCATGCGGTTGATGTTGATGAGCAGGCAGAGCAGGGCAATGACGATGCAGGCACGTATTTCTACACTGTCTAGCCAGTCGTGATATTCACCGTAGATACAAATATAAACTACAGCAAACAGCATCACTCCCCAGAGTATACCACTTAGCCAGTCTATACCATACAAGGGTATTTTCTTTCCCGGGCGATAGGGGCGGGTAAGAAAGAATACACAAAACCATACAATGACCAGCAGACCGATGACAAACCAGTGCATATAATGCCAGTTGGCCCACTCGGATATATGAGTGGCTACCAGACCGGACAACTGGATACTTTCCAGTACGATAATATAGATAACCGGATAGAATACAGAGAAATTACCGGAAGGAGTCACACTTAGGCGGATGTTGGAGAAACATTCGAAGGTTCCCCACATACGGAAAAAACCGGAAATAAAGCAAATGAAAATCAAAAGCGGAATTTGCCGGGTATGCATGGTGATAAGGTTGCATACTATCAGTACGCAACATACCGTCAGCAATATGGAACGGGTCGTGAAACGCGACTTAAGACGGAACAGAATGGGAAAAATCACAGTCATCCCGATAAAAGAAGCGTATCCTGCCATGTTGATATCTTCCTGAATACAACCCAATGCACTCGACATCTGGTAGGCTGTAGGCAGGAAAACTCCGCCATTGAATTGGAAAACCATGGCGAAAAACAAGGAGATACAGATACAGAAGGGGGTAGAAAGCGATTCCTTGAAGTATAGGATACGGGGACGTACTGGTTTCATTGGCTTTTAGAATTTTACGGTACATTCTACATTCATACCGGCACGGAGGCGTTCGAGATCTTCCGGACGGTTGTTGTGTGTGAATTCTATACGTACTGGGATACGCTGTTCTACTTTTACAAAGTTTCCGGCAGAGTTGTCTTGCGGTATCACCGAATAGAATGAACCGGTCGCGTCGGAGATAGAAGAAATTTGTCCTTCGTATTCTATTCCTGGAATGGCATCAACTTGTATCTTGACCAGCTGTCCTTTTTGCATGTCTGTAGTCTGGGTTTCTTTATAGTTGGCAATTACCCATTTTTCTGTACCGTCTACCAGAGTGACCAGTGTTTGTCCGGATTGTACCAGCTGTCCTTCGTGAATATCCTTGCGTCCGGTTACTCCGTCGGTTGTAGCACGGATGATGGTATACGAGAGGTTCAGTTTGGCCAGATTCAGTGCTGCTTCTGCCAGTTTGATAGCCGACTCGTTTTGTTCCAGACGCTGAGTCTGTTCCTGCTTCATAAGGGAGGTAGACTGTTTCTGTCTCAGTAACTGTTCATACCGTGCTTTGGTAGCAGCATAATCAGTTTTCACCCGGTCGAACTGCTGGGGAGTTACCGCTTCTTCTTTCATCAGTTCCTGGTAACGTTTGTAGTCGGTTTCAGCATTCAGCAGACGTACCCGTTGCTCTTCGATAGCTGCTTCGGTTACGAAAATGTTGTTTTGTGTGGTGTTGATAGTTGTATACATGGCACTTTTTCCAGCCAGAGCATTCTGATAGTCGGCTTCTGCCTGCGCTACTTTCAGGCGATATTCGGTATCGTCTATAATAGCCAGTGTATCTCCTTTCTTCACTCTCTGATATTCTTCAAAGCAAATTTTCTTGATAAATCCCTGTACTCGTGTATTGACAGGAGTCAGATGTTGTTTGATTTGTGCATTGTCTGTATATTCGTTGCTGCCGAGGCGGATAAATTTTCCGCTTATCCAGCTTATACCTCCTGCCAGTACAAGCAGTATGATGAAATTGGGGATGGCTCTTTTCTTATTTTTTATCATGAGTATATAGGGTTTATTATAATGTTCCGTTTAATTTCTTGAGCAGATAATATTGGTATAGAATATTAATCTGGTCGTTGGTCAGTTGTAATTCGGTGTCCAGCTGCGTATTGCTTGCATCCAGCATATCGGTAATCAGTGACAAACCATTTAGGTAACGGTGCTTTACGATATTGAAGTTCTCGTGTGCAAGCTGTACACTCTTCTGCTGGGTCTGAAGTCGCGTATAAGCTTCGTTCAGTCCGATGTAAGCGGCATGAATGGCGTTGTCGAGTTCTTCTTCTGCCAGTCTTCTTTGTTCCTGTGTCTTAAGCGTGGAGATACGTGCCTGTTTTAGTTTCTTTTTGGTTTTGAACAAGGCGTCCAGATTGTATGAGACAGAGACTCCCGCAAACCAGTAGTTGAAATTATTGTTCAACGGTGGTACTTCTACAAGAATGGGACCGGTAAAATCATTGGTAGCGGTGAGGTTGATATGGGGCCTTCTTTCCGCCTTAATCAGGCGTTCCTCGTTTTGCTTTAGTTGTATTTGGTTATCGGCCATTTGTAGTGCGGGAGCATTCAGCTTTCCTTCTTTCCAGGCTGTTTCGCTCTGTCTCGCAATCTGTATGTTTTTAAGTTGTGCTGTATCAGGCTGTATAATTGTACCTTCCGGCAGTCCGATGGTACTGGCCAGATGCTGGCATAATATATTCTTCTTGTTCAGAACGGAAGTCAGTGCCAGTTTCAGATTCTGAAGCTGAAGCTCATAGCGTGTAATGTCGCTCTTCAAAGCTGTTCCCTGGCTGTAGGCTGCTCGCATATCTTTCACCAGAAGCTGTGTCTGTTCGATATTCTTTTCGTACACCGTCTTTTCATTATTCAGCTGACATATATCCAGGTAGTAGCCGATGAGCAGGAAACGTATATCCTGGCGGTTACTGTCGTATTCCAGTTGGGCATTCCGGTGCATCAGCTTACTCTTCTCGATGTTTCCGCTGATGCTTCCCCCGCTGTAAACTACCTGACTTGCCTTCAGAACAAATGTATTTCCAAAGTGAGGCATGTCTGCATGTATTCCGTTTGAAAAATCCCGGTCGGTCATACAACCGTCTCCAATGTAGTTGAGAGTCAGTTCGCTGTGAATGGATGGAAGTCGCTTGTCACGTGCAACTTTAATCCCTTGAGCGGTTTCTTCCGTGTGAAGTGTGTGTACCCGTATGCTTTTGCTGTTCTCGTCAGCCAAGTGGAACATTTCGTCTATACTGAGTATACGAGTCTGGGCATCGGATGCAGCTCCTGAAAAAAGCAATCCGATGCAGAAAAACCAATACCTATTCTTCATGTAACCTTTTCTGTCTATTTCAATTTGTGCATGCAAAAATAAACCTTTAACTTTGTTCTGAATTTTCAATTAATGCAATAAAATTATCAAATCATGCCAACCGATGAATGGAGAACAGAAATCGTATATTGCGACTATAAACAGTTCACAACCTGAAGAAATCTTTATAAAAAAAACAGGTTGGGAAGAAATTGTTCTACCTGCTCATGCTCATAATAAGGAACAAATTATCTATACTTTGTCGGGAACGTTAAGGGTACAGATTGGCAATACGAATTATTTTGTACCGGAAAAACACATAGCCTGGATACCGGCTGGAGTAGAACATGAGTTATGCAGTCACAATCGTCTGGTTTCGCTGGTTATCTTTTATTTGTCATTTGAGGAGGCTGATGTGATGAATGGCTTTTCCATTTATAATACCACTTCGGTAATAGCAGAAAATTTAAAGTTTATCGCTTCGAAAGGCAAATTGATTCGAAGAGATACACAAGCCGATTTATTTCAGTTTACTTTGAGCTTCTTTAAGCTACTTCCCTCCATGAGTCCGGTCAGAGAGATTCTTCTAAAGACACTGGTGATTCCCGACGATCAGCGCCTGGTACCGGTGTTACATTATATAACAGAGCATTGTGGCGAGAATTTGAAAATAGAAACGGTAGCAAAATACTTTGGATTTTCGGTCCGTAACCTGAGCCGTTTGTTTTTCCGCTCGAATATCCGTTTTAGTCTGTATCTGAATTATCAGCGAGTGACGAGGGCTATTGAATTGCTGGCCGACAGGGAGAAAACTTTATCGGAAATAGCTTATGAAGTAGGTTTCAGTACTCCCAATAATTTTAATCGGGTGTTCAGGCAGATTACAGGAATGTCGCCCGGGCAATTTGTAAAGATGAAAAACGAGTGATATAAATAAAGTGTTATTTTTGCAGACCTTATAATCTGAGTCTATCTTGTTTTATATTCCATACCTAAGAAATTGAATGGGGAATTGCAGGTAATGAAATTTATAGAAAAAAGATATTAATAAATAGACATGAAATTATGAAAAAGTACTTGATTGTTGCAATTTGCGTATTGTTTCCGATTTTGCTTTATGGTAAAACCCGTAAAGTGGTGTATGTGGTGTTGGATGGTATACCGGCTGACTATATAGAACGTGTCCATCCTAAATATATATACGATATAGCTTCGCAAGGAGGATATGCCCGTGCTTATACCGGGGGAGAAATAGGCGGTTA
Organism: Phocaeicola acetigenes; assembly: GCF_027529745.1. Classification (NCBI taxonomy): domain Bacteria; kingdom Pseudomonadati; phylum Bacteroidota; class Bacteroidia; order Bacteroidales; family Bacteroidaceae; genus Phocaeicola; species Phocaeicola acetigenes. The sequence goes on along the minus strand of NZ_JAPZVM010000012.1, from coordinate 63,132 downwards.
TTCGCAGACTCCTACCATTTCGGCAATTGGTTATATGAATATATTGACTGGTACATGGATGAATAAGCATAATGTAGATGGAAACTCTAATTTGAAACCAAACTATAATTATTGGTCTTTATTTCGTATCGCTAAAGAACAGAAGAAAAACTACACAACTGCAATCTTTTCTGGCTGGACCGATAACCGTACTGTTTTGATTGGGGAGGGGAAAAAAGAAACCGATTCTCTGAAGATAGACTATGTCTTTGACGGCTATGATAACGACAAGGTAAATTTTCCTCAGAAGAAAGATGAATTACAGATTTTTGATATTGATTCTGTAGTAAGTAAAGCTGCAGCAGATTGTATACGTAAGGATGCTCCTGATTTGAGTTGGGTTTATTTGTGGTATACAGACTCTGGTTTTCATATCTATGGTGATGGAAGTTTTATGGATCAGTATGTCAATAAGACAGACGAACTGGTCGGACAGATATGGGAGGCTGTCAAGTATCGTGAAAAACATTTTGATGAAGAATGGATGATTATTGTCACGACCGACCATGGAAGAGGAGAAAGCGGACATCATCATGGAGGGCAGTTGGCTCGTGAACGCAGTGTTTGGATTTCAACTAACTTCAATCAGTTGAATGAACAGTTCAGACGTCCGACATTGGCTTTGGTTGATATTCTTCCTTCTATTTGCCGTTTTATGGAATTTGACATACCTCAAGACGTTGCTTTCGAACAAGACGGTATCTCTTTCTATGGGGCGACAGATATTTATAACTTGACGACACATCCTTATGATAATACTTTGAAACTGAACTGGCAATCGGAATGTTCAGAAGAAGAGGCTGTGGTTTATATGTCTACTACGAATAATTATAAAGATGGGGGGCATGATCAGTGGATTGAGTTAGGACGGGTAAAAGCTTCTTCCGGTCAGTTTGTAGTTGACTTGAGTAAATATCCTGCTTCAAAATTCTATAAGTTTGTAGTAAAAACTCCGAATACAATTCTGACCCGATGGGTGTATAAATAACAAATAAGAACTATTACATGGGAAAACACATTTTTTTATTTTTATTTTATCTGTTGGCTGGAGAGGTGCTTGGATGCGCTCAGCAGACAAAAGCTGTACGTGAACTGATTCAACGTGTTTCCGGCCGGCAGGATATCCCTGTGTCATTGAAGTTGAAACAGGATAAGGACAGTACGTATTATCAGTATGAGGTGCAGGATGGAACATTGCGTATTCAGGCCTCAGATAATGTATCTTTATGTCGTGGCTTTTACGACTATATAAAGGATAATCAATGGGGAATGTATACATGGAGTGGAAATAGTATTACTGTCCCCGGCGTATTACCCGACCAGTCTTTTGTAAGAACTGTTTCTCCTTTCTCCAATCATTATTATTTTAATGTCTGTACTTATGGATACTCCATGCCTTACTGGGATTGGGAACGTTGGCAACAGGAAATTGACTGGATGGCTCTGCATGGCATTAATATGCCGTTGGCTTTAGTAGGCTATGAGGCAATTATAGCACGTGTATGGAAAAAAATGGGGTTGACTGATGAAGAAATAGAACATTATTTTGTAGGACCTGCTCATTTACCCTGGATGCGTATGGGAAATGTAAGTGGGATAGATGGTCCTCTTAATGAAGACTGGCATCGGAAACAAATCGCTCTTCAACATAAAATATTGGATAGAATGCGCTCCTTGGGGATGAAACCCATTTGTCCGGGTTTCCCGGGGTTTATTCCTCAGGAGTTCAAGCGTATTCATCCGGAACTGGAAATAATCGAGACACATTGGGGAGGTGCTTTCTCTAACTGGATGATTTCTCCTCAAGAGCCTTTATTTAAAGAAATAGGTACGGCATTTATCCGTGAATGGGAGAAAGAGTTTGGAAAATGCGATTATTATCTGGTAGACAGTTTTAATGAAATGGAAATCCCTTTTCCTGAAAAAGGAAATCCTGAACGGTATGAGATGGCAGCTTCCTATGGTAATAGTGTATACGAATCAATTAGGAAGGCTAATACCAAAGCTGTATGGGTGATGCAGGGATGGATGTTTGGGTATCAGCGGCATATCTGGGATTATGAAACTTTAGGAGCCTTGGTATCGAAAGTTCCTGATGATAAAATGCTGTTGCTTGATCTGGCTGTGGATTATAATAAGCATTTCTGGCATTCCGAAGTAAACTGGGAATATTATAAGGGCTTTTATAATAAACAGTGGGTATATAGTGTGATACCTAATATGGGAGGTAAGGTAGGAATGACTGGGGTACTTGACTTTTATGCCAATGGTCATTTGGAAGCTTTGGCCTCACCTTATAAAGGGAAACTGATTGCACATGGAATGGCTCCGGAAGGTATTGAGAATAATGAAGTGTTGTATGAACTGGTGACAGATGCCGGTTGGAGCTCTCGCCGGATAGATGTGCGCAACTGGTTGAAGGATTATTCGGAAAACCGTTATGGAAAAGCCTCTGCCGATATCACGGCTGCATGGAATTATCTGTTGAAGTCGGTATATGGTACTTTTACCGACCATCCTCGTTTCAATTGGCAGTTCCGTCCGGGTACTGTTAAAGATGGTTCTATTAATATATGCGAAGACTACTTTAAAGGGTTGGAATGCTTTGTGGATGCCGCAGATGAATTAGGGGATAACAAGATGTATCGAGTTGATTTGGCAGAAATGGCCACTCAGTATTTGGGTGGAAAAGCTGAGATTTTGACGAAGATGATCGATCAGGAGTATTTGTTGGGAGATACTTTACAAGCTTGTTTTCTTCAAAGCCGGTTTGAAACTTTGATGTTGGGAATGGACGCTCTTTTGAGCCAGCATCCTACACTTCGTTTGGAGCGTTGGCTGGACTTTGCACGGAAGGCTGCTGAAACACCGGAACAACAAAAGCAATATGAAAAAAATGCCCGTAGAATTGTAACTATTTGGGGACCTCCTGTCGATGATTATGCAGCCCGTATTTGGAGCGGACTGATAGAAAGTTATTATTTAGGCCGTTGGAAGAATTATTATACCAGTCGGACTCAGGGAATAGATTTCGATATGCCTGCTTGGGAGCGTAATTGGGTAGAGAATCATCAGGGTACAGATTATGAATGGGGGACGATTGATGTGGTGGATTTCTCTAAAAAGATGATCGCATTATCAAAAGATATTTCGGAAAAGGACTTGAAATTGAATCAGCCTAATTTGATAGGAGTATGGAGCTTGGGAGATAAGGAAACAAAAGAGGTGAAACTGAATCTTTCTGCCCGTATGCTGGAAAAAATGAAGGGAATTTCTATAGAAATCATAAAGGGAAGAAAAGAGATAGAGGCGACAGGCTTTATACTTGAGGCAGATGGAAAACTCCTTGCTTCATCTGATGATGTAAAGAGTCTGCAGGAAAAAACTACGTATCCAATTGTTCTGCCGGAAAAGATACAGGCTAATAATGGATGTGTCCTGACTGTTCGTTTTACCTCTTCTTCGAGTAAAGCTGCTGGTGTGATTTTGCTTGAATAATCACGTTAAAAATGCGACTTGTCACGTTGGCATACGATACTTGTATCGTTGCCTTTCGATACTTGTATCATCAGCTAACGTGACAAGTCGCGTTTTTTGCGTGTATTATTGCCGCTTTTTGTTCAATATTAAAAGAGCTTCAATTGCTCTGGGTATCCAAATACAAAAATGTCATTCTCCACAGGAAACTATTCCGGGAGAATGACATTTCTTATATAGAGGGATTCTGTTGAAATCAGAATCCTGCCAATTCGATAATCTTATCGACAGCTGCACTCAGTCCGTCGGGGTTCTTACCACCGGCTGTAGCAAAGTGAGGCTGACCGCCACCGCCACCCTGAATCAGTTTGGCAGCTTCGCGTACCAACTGGCCTGCGTTCAGTCCGGCTTTCACCTGGTCTTCGCTCATGGTTACAGTCAGCAACGGTTTGTTTTCGAATACGCTACCGATAGCAACGAACAAGTTTTCAGGGAACTGTCCTTTCAGCTGGAAGGCAATGTTCTTCACAGCGTCAGCCGGCATCGGAAGTACAGTGCTGATTACTTTCACACCGTTTACTTCTTTTGCATTTTCAATCAGCTTGTTCTTGACAGAAGCTTCTTTTTCTTTCATGAATTCTTCCATCTGTTTCTTCAAGCCTGCATTTTCGTCGATATATTTTGTAATAGCAGCTTTCAGGTCAGGAGCGTTGTTGAACAGTGCTTTCAGGTCGCTGATAGTATCCTGTACCATGTCGAACATTTCTTCTACCTTTTCTCCGGTAACAGCTTCGATACGGCGTACACCTGCAGCTACAGAACTTTCAGAGATGATTTTCACCATACCGATTTTTCCGGTAGCCGATACGTGAGTACCTCCACAGAACTCGATAGATGAACCGAACTGTACGACACGTACTTCGTCGCCATACTTTTCACCGAAGAGAGCGATAGCACCCAGTTCTTTTGCCTTCTCGATAGGCAGGTTACGGTATTCAGTCAAAGGTACGTTTTCACGAATCTTTGCATTGACCAGATGTTCCACTTCACGAATCTGTTCCGGAGTCACTTTCTGGAAGTGAGAGAAGTCGAAACGGAGTGAGTCTGGAGTAACGAGTGAACCTTTCTGTTCTACGTGTGTACCCAATACCTGACGCAATGCTTCGTCCAGCAAGTGTGTACAAGAGTGGTTAGCTGCACAAGCCGCACGTTTGTCTGTGTCTACACAAGCCATCATCGGAGCTTCCAGATGTTCGGGAAGTTTCTTGGCAATGTGGATAGGAAGATTGTTTTCCTTCTTAGTATCGATGATTTCGATAGTCTCGAATTCGCTTACCAATACACCGGTATCACCTACCTGACCACCGCTTTCTGCATAGAACGGAGTATCGCTCAATACAATCTGGAACAGTGTCTGGTTTTTCTGTTTTACCTGACGGTAGCGCAAGATGCTGGTTTCATATTCAGTATAGTCGTAACCTACGAAAGTAGTTTCACCTTCTTTCAGTGTAATCCAGTCGCCTGTTTCTACGGCAGCTGCATTGCGGGCACGTTCTTTCTGTTTCTGCATTTCTGCTTCAAATCCTTTCACGTCGGCAGACAGACCGTTTTCACGGAGAATCAGTTCTGTCAAGTCGAATGGGAATCCGAAGGTATCGTACAATGTGAAAGCATCCACTCCGCTGATTTCAGTTTTTCCGGCAGCTTTTGCTTCGCTCATAGTCTTGTCCAACAGGCGGATACCGGTTTCCAGTGTACGGAGGAATGATTCTTCTTCTTCCTTCATTACTTTTTCAATCAAAGCCTGCTGTGCTTTCAGTTCCGGATAAGCACCACCCATGTTTTCAATCAACACCGGTACCAGACGGTACATGAATGCCTGCTTCTGTCCCAGGAAGGTATATGCATAGCGAACGGCACGGCGGAGGATACGGCGGATTACGTAACCGGCCTTGGCGTTAGACGGAAGCTGTCCGTCGGTAATAGAGAAGGCGATGGTACGGATGTGATCTGCCACTACGCGCATGGCTACATCTGTCTTTTCGTCATCACCGTATTTCTTGCCAGACAAGTCACCGATTACTTTGATGATAGGCTGGAATACGTCTGTATCATAGTTTGATGTTTTTCCCTGCAAGGTACGTACCAGACGTTCGAATCCCATACCGGTATCGATTACTTTTGCAGGCAATGATTCCAAAGAACCGTCTGCTTTACGGTTGTACTGCATGAACACCAGGTTCCAGATTTCGATAACCTGCGGATGATCTTTGTTTACCAGCTGGCTTCCCGGTATAGCTGCTTTTTCTTCTTCCGAACGAGAGTCAATGTGGATTTCCGAGCAAGGACCACAAGGACCTGTATCACCCATTTCCCAGAAGTTATCGTGCTTGTTTCCGTTGATGATATGGTCTTTCGGGAAGAATTGTTCCCAATAGCCGGCTGCTTCGTCATCGCGAGACAGACCTTCGCTTGGGCTTCCTTCGAATACAGTTACATACAAGTCTTTCGGATCGAGTTTCAGCACGTTCACCAGATATTCATATGCCCAGCTGATAGCTTCTTTCTTGAAGTAGTCGCCGAATGACCAGTTACCCAACATTTCGAACATGGTGTGATGATAGGTATCATGACCTACTTCTTCCAGGTCGTTGTGCTTACCGCTTACGCGCAAGCATTTTTGTGAGTCTGTTACACGGGTATATTTCGCAGGATGATTACCCAGAATAATGTCTTTAAACTGGTTCATACCTGCATTGGTAAACATCAGAGTAGGGTCGTCTTTGATGACCATTGGTGCAGAAGGCACAATCTGATGTCCTTTCGACTCAAAAAACTTGACGAATGAGTCGCGGATTTCGTTTGCTGTCAACATAATGCTTATAATGTCTTGTAGTTAATATTCTCAAATTTGATTTGCAAAGATAATCGGTTTTATTATTTTTGTCCGTATGTTTGATGCAAAAACTTGAACCGTTGCATCTTAAAATTCTTCAAAACTAGATTTGAATGCGTAAAGTCTATTATATCTATAACCCTCAGACACGAACGTACGATCGTATTTATCCTACCATGCGGCAGAGGGTACAGAGCTATTTAAGACGCCTGTTCGTGGGGATGGGTTTGGGAGCCGGCAGTTTTATTTTGCTGTTGTGGATTTTCGGCTCTCCTTCCGAAAAAGACCTCCGTGTAGAAAACTCTCGCTTGCTTGCTCAGTATAATATCCTTTCTACCCGTCTGGATGAAGCGCTGGATGTGATGCAGCATCTTCAACAGCGCGATGACAACTTGTACCGTGTCATTATGCAGGCCGATCCTGTGAGTGACGAATTGCGTAATGCCAGTTATGGGAAAACAAACCGTTATGAGGAATTGATGGATATGGCCAATAAGAATCTGGTGATAAATACTACGCAAAAGATGGACTTGCTGGCACGAAGGGTGTATATTCAGTCCAAGTCGTTCGATGAGGTGGTGAATCTGTGTAAACGGAATGACGAGATGCTGGCTTGTATTCCTGCCATTCAGCCTGTATCGAACAAAAATCTGAAGCAGACAGCTTCCGGATATGGTACACGTATCGACCCTATCTATAAGACTGTAAAGTTTCATGCAGGTATGGACTTCTCTGCTGATATCGGTACACCGGTGTATGTAACGGGTAACGGAAAGGTTGTGAAGGCTGGTTGGGAAGGGCTGTACGGTAATTGTATCTTGATTGACCATGGCTTTGGGTATGTAACGCGTTATGCACATCTGAGTAAGATAAAGGTAAGGGTAGGACAGAAAGTGGTACGTGGTGAGGTGATTGGTGAAGTGGGCTCTACAGGAAAGAGTACCGGACCGCATCTGCATTACGAGGTGCATGTCAAGGGGCAGGTAGTGAACCCTGTCAACTATTACTTTATGGATTTGAGTGCTGACGATTACGACAAGATGATTCAGATTGCTGCCAACCACGGCAAGGTATTCGATTAATATAGAGGGAGGATACGTGATTATGGCATTGAAGACAGAAAAGAAACTGAAACTGTATTATTCCATTACAGAGGTGGCAAAGATGTTCGGAGTAAACGAATCTTTGCTGCGTTATTGGGAAAAAGAATTTCCTTTTCTTTCTCCTAAAAAAGCTGGGGGGAATATCCGTCAGTACACACAGGCGGATATCGAGAATGTCAGACTGGTGTATCATCTGGTGAAGGAAAAGGGAATGACACTGGCCGGTGCCAAGCAGCGCCTGAAGCAGAATAGGGAGAGTGTGGTGAGTACAGCAGAGATAGTGGACCGGCTGAAACGGGTAAGGGAAGAATTACTCAGTATGAAACGGGAGTTGGATTATCTCACTTAAATAAGTGCAGGAAATTTAAAGTATTCCATTTTACTATATAATAAAGGCTTTTCTTCGTGAGGAAGGAAAGCCTTTATTTATACTGTTTTAGTCTGCAATTACATCATCGAAACTTTCGATGCGGGTAACCCTCTTGATGTTCTCTACACTCTTGAGATTCTTGCAAATAGCATTCACATCATCTACATCGTGTACGAAGAGTTGGATACGTCCTTCAAAGATACCATCAGTAGATTCGATGTTCAGTTTGCGGATATTTACATTGAGCTGCTGTGAGATAATTTGTGTTACCTTATTCAGCACTCCGATACCGTCGATACCCTTTACATAGATGTTCACCGGGAAGTCCAGTGCCTTTCCTGTATCCCATTCTACAGCCAGCAGGCGGTTGCCGAAGCTCGTTTTCAGTTGGGTGGCAATGGGGCACTGCCGTTTGTGTATCACGATACGGTTGTTGTCATCGATATAGCCCAATACGTCATCTCCCGGAATCGGTTTGCAGCAGTCGGCAAGGATATAGTTCTTCTGAATACCATCCGGAGTAATTTTCAGAATTTTCTTCTTGTCTACGTTAAGCGGTTCCGGTGCTTTTTCCGGCTTGGTTTCGTTCTTTGGACGGATGTTTCCAAATGCAAACGATATATATTTTTTCCAGTTGGTAGGACTCGGTTTTTCTTTCAGTTCATTGCGGTCTGCTTCTCCCAGGATGATGACCTTCTGTCCGATTTGTTGCTTCAGCTCTTCGGGCGATTTCAGGTGATGCAGCATACAGAGTTTCTTGATATTTTCTTCTGTAGCTGGAATATTTTCCTGCTTGAAGAAATCGTGCAGCATTTCTTCTCCCTGTAATTGCTGTTCTTTCCGTTCACGCTTTAAAATAGCCTGAATTTTGGTTTTTGCTTTGGCTGTAGTAGCAAAGTTTATCCACGAGGCCTGTACTTTTTGTGATTTGGAAGTAAGGATTTCCACCTGGTCACCACTCTGTAATTTATGGCTCAGCGGTACCAGTTTATGATTAACCTTGGCACCGATACAGTGACTACCCAAGAATGTATGGATAGAAAAGGCAAAATCAAGAGCCGTACAGTTTTGTGGCATGGTCTTGATTTCTCCCTTTGGAGTAAAGACAAATATCTCTGAAGCGAAGAGATTCATTTTGATTGTGTCAAGGAAATCCAATGCATCCGGTTGCGGATCGTCCAGTATTTCCTTAATGGTTTTCAGCCATTTGTTCAGTTCGCCTTCATCCTCGCTGCCTCCACCTTCTTTGTATTTCCAGTGTGCAGCAAATCCCTGCTCTGCTACATCGTCCATGCGCTCGCTGCGGATTTGTACTTCAATCCACTGCCCTTTATTACTCATCAGTGTGACGTGCAAAGCCTGATATCCGTTGGCTTTCGGATGGCTTACCCAGTCGCGCAGACGGTCGGGATGAGGCTTGTATATTTTCGAGATGGCCACATAGATATCAAAGCAGTCGTTCAGTTCTTCTTCCTCGTTGCGGGGAGTAAAGATGATACGTACTGCCAGAATATCGTATATCTCTTCAAAGGTAATATGCTTGGTCTGCATCTTGTTCCATATAGAATACGGCGACTTGATGCGTGCTAAAATCCGGTACGGAATACCCATCTTGTCCAATTGGGTACGGATGGGAGCTGTAAACTCTTCAAACAGACTGTCCCGTTCTGCTTGAGTCGCTTCCAGTTTATCTTGTATTTCTTTATAGGTTTCCGGATGTTCGTATTTGAAGCTAAGGTCTTCCAGTTCTGTTTTGATACGGTTCAGTCCCAGACGGTTGGCAAGAGGTGCATAGATGTAGAGTGTTTCTCCGGCAATTTTGTATTGTTTGCTCGGAAGCATGGAGCCCAATGTACGCATGTTGTGCAGGCGGTCGGCTATCTTGATAAGAATCACCCGGATGTCATCGTTCATGGTAAGCAGCAACTTCTTGAAGTTTTCTGCCTGAGCCGATGCACGGTCACCAAAAATTCCTCCGGATATTTTAGTCAGTCCGTCTACAATCTGGGCTATTTTGGGGCCAAACAGGTTTTCGATATCTTCTACGGTATAGTCGGTATCTTCTACCACATCGTGCAGGAGGGCAGAACATATCGACGTAGAGCCTAAGCCTATTTCCACACAGGCAATACGGGCTACGGCAATAGGGTGCAAAATATAAGGCTCACCCGAGCGTCGTCTGACACCCTTGTGTGCTTGTTTGGCAAAATTGAAAGCTTTGGTGATTATCTCTACCTTTTTGCGATGTCTGCTTTCCAAGTATCGGTCTAAAAGTTCCTGAAAGGCTGCATTGATTTGCTTTTCGTCGGCTTGCTCCTGCGTTAATTTTTCATCCGTCATGGTGTACCTCCTTCAATCTATATGCAAAAATAGACAAAATTCGTTATTAATCAAGAATCTTGCCTTTTTTTATCTTGTAATCTGCATGTGTGGTCGCTGGAAATTTACCGGATTCCGAAAGAGGGCTGTACTGCCTCTGTTCGGCAGTCGGATCACTGCCGGACAAAAGTTCTGGAAACGGAATACTGGCTTGTGTATACCATGCAGACTGTTTATGGAAATAGTTTGCAGAATGTTTCCTTTTTTTGAAATGTATTATGCAGCCAGTTCTTCCACTTTTGCCGGATGAATTTCAGCTTTGGGGCGGCGGGCAATCTTATACCCGATAGCTGCAATGAAAATACTCATCAGCGGACTCAGCAGGTTGAAGAAGCAATAAGGAAGATAAGCCAGTGTAGGAACATTCAGGATGGTAGCCTGTGTCATTCCGCATGTATTCCAGGGGATAAGCGGAGAGGTCACGGTTACGGCATCTTCAGTAGTACGGCTCAGCAAGCTGCTGTCGTAACCTTCTTTTCGATATACCTCACCGAACATATTACCGGTGAGAATGATACTGATGTACTGATCGGCAGTGGCCAGATTCATAAACAGGCCCGAGCAGACAGTAGACGAAACAAGGCTTACACGGGTTTTCATGAAACGGATAAATACATTCATCAGACTCTTCAGCATACCACTGGCAGTGAGTGCACCTCCAAAGCACATGGCACACAGTATCAGCCATACGGTATTCATCATACCGGCCATACCGCGGGTAGCAACCAGTTCACTGAGTGCCGGACTTGCGGTAGACAGGCTGGTGCTGCCATAGCATCCCATCATCATTCCTTTAAAGAGGCTTTCTTCTCCGGCTACTTCACGCAATACCTCGGGCTGGAAAATAGCAGCTGCAATGCAGGCCAGAATGGTAGAGATAGAGAGGGTGATGATAGACGGAACTTTACGGGCAATCAGGATGGCAGTGACCAGTGGAACAATCAGCAGCCAGGGGGTGATGGTGAACCGTTGTTCCAGATGAAGTGCAACTTCCTGAATATGCTGAACGGAATGTGTATCGGTTGAAAATCCTAATATGGCAAAGAGAATCAGTGCAATGACGATGGAGGGAATAGTGGTGATCATCATGTAGCGGATGTGGCGGAAGAGAGGTGTTTCAGTCACCGAGGCTGCCAGAATGGTTGTTTCGGACAGAGGAGACACCTTGTCGCCAAAATAAGCTCCCGAAATAATGGCACCTGCAATCCAACTCTCGTTAAATCCTTGCGCCTTGCCGATACCCAACAGGGCGATACCGATGGTGGCGATGGTAGTCCATGAGCTTCCGGTCATCAGAGAAACCAGAATACAGATGAGGCAGGTTGATGCAAGGAAGAAACTGGGATGAATAATCTGCATTCCATAATAAATAAGCGTGGGTACTATACCGCTGAGCATCCAGATACCGCTAAGGGCACCGATGATGAGCAGGATGATAATGGATGTAGCTACTCCGGTAATGTTGTCTGTAATTGCTTTTTCGTAGTTCTTCCATGGAATGCGGTAGAAGACCATTCCTATCAAGATACACGAAGCGGTGGTGACAAGCAGCGAAAGCTGGCTGCCTCCGTTTAAGGCATCGCTTCCGAAAGTCTTTATGGTTGCAAATAGCATTCCTACCAGTATCAGGATAGGAATAAGAGATACAAGGGGGGAAGGAGTTTTGCTGATTGATTTCATTTGTATATTGTTATCCTAATTCATAAAATGCGCGCAAAGATACGTATAAATGTGTAATTATGCAATATTGCACTTAAAATAGGGGGATTAATACTTGTTAATAGAATAAATATACAAAATGGATACGCTTTTTCAGCAGACCGACTTTCTTTCTCCGTTTTTGCCGCTTATTTTTTATCTTTGCTGCTGTAATACGAAAATGAAAAACAAAATAAAATACTATTAGACACATTCTATCATGACAATTCGAACTATTTTCCATTGTGCAGTTCTTCTTTGCTGGATAGGTATCGGAGCCATACCGGTCTATGCTTTTTCGGCTCAGACTTCGGTCGAAGCAACAAGTGAACTGAAGAAACAGCCCCAGCCGGCCGAGAAGATCTTTCGGATGAAACCTTATCTGCAGAATCCTACAGGAAATGGGATTACCATTATGTGGCAGACTACCGTTCCTACCTATAGTTGGGTGGAATATGGAACGGATAAAGAGAATCTGCAGCGTGCCCGTACTCTTGTAGACGGACAAGTGATATGCAACGGACTGCAAAACAAGATACGTCTCTCCGACTTGAAGCCGGGGCAAACGTATTATTATCGGGTCTGCTCACAGGAAATTTTGCTGTATGAGGGGTATAAGAAGGAGTTCGGGGAGACAGCCCGTTCGGATTTCTATTCTTTTACGCTTCCGGATGCTGGAGAGGATGAGTTTACTGCTTTGATTTTTAATGACCTTCACCAGCAGTCGAATACATTGCAGGCGCTTTACAGCCAGGTGAAGGATATTGACTACGATTTTGTAGTATTCAATGGCGACTGTATTGATGATCCTGCTACTCACGAGCAGGCTACCCGCTATCTGACGGAGCTGACTGAAACCGTTGGTGCCAGTTCTGTACCTGCTTTCTTTATCCGGGGAAACCATGAAATCAGAAATGCGTACTCCATCGGGTTACGTAATCTGTTCGATTATGTGAACGACAAGACATACAATGCTTTCAGCTGGGGAGATACCCGTTTTGTTACTCTCGACTGTGGAGAAGATAAGCCTGATACGCATTGGGTGTATTATGGACTGAATGATTTTTCGGGGTTACGTGCAGAACAAGCTGATTTTTTGAAAGAGGAATTGAGTTCTAAACCTTTTAAGAAGGCGAAGAGACATGTGTTGATGCATCATATTCCTGTCTATGGACTGGATTCGGATTTCAATCCTTGTCGTGATGCATGGGAGAAATTGTTGAAAAAGGCGCCGTTCGACGTGAGTCTTAATGCACATACCCATCGTTTTGCCTATTATCCTGCCGGCAGCAAGGAAGGAAACACGTATCCGGTTGTCATTGGTGGCGGGTATAAACTTGATGAGGCTACGGTTATGGTGCTCCGGAAGAAAGCCGGCCGGATGAGCCTGACGGTCTTGAATGCACAGGGAGAAGAGTTGCTGAGACTGGACCTGTAAGAAAAAGTGGCTTATTCTATAAATGGCATCCTGATAGAAGATATTTCAGGTATATATTGCAATGGCTTTCATATATAAATATTCCCGCTTTCCATCCATTGCGGAGGAAAACGGGAATATTGGTTATCTCGATACTGTAAGCCTTTGTTTTAGAGCTTGTATCCCCACTGGTCGAGTGCAAACGACCAATGCTTTTCTACCAGTTCCACGGTTTCGGGCTTGTACTGGTATTTGTTTTTCTTGTAGCCTTTTTTCTTGTTCACGTAAGCTTCGATGTCTTTTCGTGCCTCGTCGAAACCTGGAATGGAAAGCTTTTGATAGATTTCCTGTGTCAGATCGAAGGCATTGGTTTCGTAGTCTTCAAATTTTACTTCTACCAAGTTTCCTTCTGGGATGAAGTGTTTGTCGGCTTCATACTTGTGGTACAACTTGGCGTAAACCGACAGAATGTTTTCCTGCAGTTCTTCGTTGCTGATATCCTGAAGCTTCAGCGGCTGGATTGTATTGGTAAAGAAACTGCGTGTCGACTCGAATACGGTGTACGGATTACGTATCAGGTAGATGAACTTGGCGTTCGGGAACATCTTGACCAGCTCTTTCACACGTCCGGTGTGAGGAGGGTTCTTGCTCAGAAACTGAGTTCCCTGTGTATTCCAGAGTGATATTTTAATCAGCTTGGTGAATACTTCTTCAAACACCTTCAGTTCTTCATCACTGATGTCATCGAACAGCAGGTATTTGTCTGCATATTCCTGCATGTGTTTAGGCAGGAACCAGAAGTTGTAGTAAGTATAAGGCATCATGTTGGCCAGGGCAAACTCTTCCTCTTGCGGCAGGTCTACGGCCAGTTCCATGTTGTCTGTCGGACGTTTGTCCGGCATCAGCCAACTCATATTTTTCTTGAAGAAAGGTTGGCCCCACATCATCAGGTGCGGGAAAACCGTCTGATAGGTAGTGTTGTAGCCGAAATGTTTGTCGCACGAAAATACATTGTGCATAAAGGTCGTTCCGCTACGCCAGTGTCCTAAAATGAAGACCGGGTCGTGTTCCAGAGGTTTCTGAGCCAGCAGTTTTTCGTAGCGGCTGTCTTGTAGTGGCTTCAGTACAGACAACAGGCGACATACTGCTTTGGTAAGACGGTATTTTCCCTTGTATGCGGCATCAATCTGTCGGCCCTGCGTAATCTGGTTGAAAGTTTTCCAGTCGGCTCCTACAAGTGTATTGATTGGTAATTTGCTAAATTCAAGTAATCCCATGGGTTTGAGTTTTTAAGTTCTTAAGTTTTTAAGTTCTTAAGTTTTTGAGTTCTTAAGTTTTTGAGTTCTTAAGTTTTTTGATTTTCAGTATATACGACTGAATTCATAAACTCAAAAACTTAAAAAATTAATGCTTTACCTCGATGGCAATACCCTGCTGAGCCAGAGCCTTGACAGCCTTGTCTACAGCTTCGTAATGTTCCGGGGCAATACCCAGTTTCGGAAGATCGAGTACCGGAAGTTGCATGCTCTGGTGCATATCCTTGTCTTCCACACGGTCTATAATCATACCTACGGCACTGGTATTGTTTGTAATCGGGTCGATAAGGATAAAGGCTCCTGTCGCTTTATTACGGTTGTATGCATCGAAGAACAATTCTTTCGAAGAAGTCAGTACCACACGTGCAATCTGGTTCAACTGCATGGGAACCTCTTCCTCTTTTAGACGTCCGTTTTCCACAGACAGGTGTTCCATGGTGTTGATATCTACCTTGTACTTGATGTGGTCTATGCGAGTACGGCTGGTGTTGGTAGTCTGTTTCAGGAAGAATGATTTTTCCAAATCCATCTTTTCTTCGTCCATCCATACCAACATGGCTTCGAAGTTGCGTCCTATCATAGGCATATTATCAGGGTGTACCAGCATTTCTCCTCTTGATACGTCGATTTCGTCTTCCAGGGTAAGGGTAACCGACATCGGAGGGAATGCATAGTCTATTTCTCCTTCGTAGGTAACAATGCTCTTGATATGTGAACGTTTTCCTGATGGCAAGGCAACAACTTCGTCACCTTTGCGGACTACTCCCGAAGCTACTTTACCGCAGAATCCTCTGAAGTCGAGGTTAGGGCGGAGTACATATTGTACCGGATAGCGGAAATCGTTCAGGTTGTGGTCGTTTCCGATGTGTACGGTTTCGAGGTATTCCAGCAAAGAAACTCCGTCGTACCAGGGAGTACGGTCCGATTTCTCCACTACATTGTCGCCGTCGAGTGCCGAAAGCGGAATACACTGTACGTCGGGGATTCCCAACGGTTCGATGAACTTGCGATAGTCGGCTACAATCTTGTCGAACACTTCTTTTGAAAAGTCTACCAAGTCCATCTTATTGACTGCCAATACCACGTGTTTGATACCCAGCAGCGATACCAGATAGGTATGGCGGCGGGTTTGTGTAATGACACCGGTACGTGCATCGACCAGAATGATGGCCAGATTGGCAGTAGAACCTCCGGTAATCATGTTACGGGTATACTGTTCGTGTCCCGGGGTGTCGGCAATGATGAATTTGCGGTTGTTGGTAGAAAAGTATCGGTAAGCCACATCAATGGTGATACCTTGTTCACGTTCCGCTTTCAGTCCGTCCAGCAACAAGGCATAGTCGATGTGTTCACCAGCATTTCCCATACGTTTGCTGTCGCGTTCCAGTGCGTCGAGCTGATCTTCGTAGAGCTTTTTACTGTCGAAAAGCAAACGTCCGATAAGTGTTGACTTTCCGTCGTCTACCGAACCGGCTGTAAGAAAGCGCAGCAGGTCTTTTTGTTCGTCCCGATTCAGATATTCTTCAATTGACATTGAGCCTCTGGTTTCTCCTTCCATCGGGTTTCCAGATAAAGTTTTATCTATTTGTTCCATTCATTTCTAAATTTAAGTTTGTTGAATCCTTCTGTTTACAGTTATTGGCTTTGTTTTCTGATGCGTCAGAAATTGCTGTCCTGCAAACTTAAAAGTATCCTTCCCGCTTCTTTTGTTCCATACTTGCCTCCTGGTCGAAGTCGATGACGCGGGTTGTACGCTCACTCTTGGTAGTAGTCATCATTTCCTCTACAATTTTCTCAATTGTGTCGGCTTCACTTTCGATGGCTCCGGTCAGCGGCCAGCATCCCAGGGTACGGAAGCGTATCTTTTTCATTTCTATCTTGTCGCGGTATTTTTCCGGCAGACGGTCATCGTCCGGCATGATAAGCTGTCCGTCGATGTTTACTACCGGACGTTCTTTGGCAAAATACAAAGGAACGATAGGAATATTTTCCAGACGGATATACTGCCAGATATCCAGTTCGGTCCAGTTGCTGAGCGGGAACACGCGGATGCTTTCTCCCTTACGGATACGTGCATTGTAGATATCCCACAATTCCGGACGCTGGTTTTTAGGATCCCACTGATGGAATTCGTTACGGAAAGAGAAAATACGCTCTTTGGCACGTGATTTCTCTTCGTCGCGGCGTGCGCCACCGAAAGCTGCATCAAATTTATATTTGTCGAGTGCATGAAGCAGTGCCTGTGTTTTCATCAGGTCGGTATGTACCTTACTGCCATGAGTAAACGGTCCTACTCCTGCCTTGAAAGCTTCCATATTGCTTTCTACAATCAGGTTCCAGCCATATTTTTTTGCATAGTCATCGCGGAATTGAATCATTTCCTTGAATTTCCATTTCGAGTCGATATGCATCAGCGGAAATGGAACTTTTCCCGGTGCAAAAGCTTTTTCGGCCAGACGTACCATCACCGACGAGTCTTTTCCGATGCTGTATAGCATGACCGGATTTTCAAATTCGGCAGCCACCTCTCTGATAATGTGAATCGATTCTGCTTCGAGTTCTTTCAGGTGGCTTAAACGATATTCTTCTTTCATGTTTGTATTAAGTTTTTTTAGTTTCTTGTTTATTCAGTGATGAGGCTTGAACTTAAAGTTTTACTTTCGGCAAAATCAGTTCCAACAGCTTGTTTACCGATTCTTCTACCGACAATTTGGAGGTATCGAGCGAAAGAGCCGGATGAGCCGGTACTTCAAATGGAGCCGAAATACCTGTAAAGTTTTTTATTTCTCCTCTTCTGGCCTTGGCATACAGGCCTTTTACATCGCGCCGCTCGCATTCCTCGAGTGGAGTACTGATGTATATTTCCATAAAATCTTGTTTGCCGATGATGTTTGCTGCCATTTCACGCATGTCGTTGTTCGGACTGATGAAAGCGGCCAGAGTGATGATACCTGTGTCGACAAACAGCTTACCTATTTCGGCGATGCGGCGTATGTTTTCCATACGGTCTGCTTCAGAAAAGCCCAGGTTGTTGTTGATTCCGCTGCGTATGTTGTCGCCGTCGAGAATGCGGCACAACAGTCCCCGTTTCTGCAACTCCCGTTCCATGGCAATGGCAAGAGTACTTTTTCCGGAACCACTAAGTCCGGTGAACCAGATCATGACTCCCCTCTGGTTTAGCAACTGCTCTTTGTCGGAGCGTCCCAGCATTTTGTCGAATATAGGATAAATATGAGTTGTTTCTTCCATAAACTTTATAATTGTTTAGAATTCCCATATTTGAGGTATTACAAATACGGAAATCAGAAATGTAATGATATTCAGAGGTAAACCGATACGTACGAAATCGGTGAACTTGTAGTTACCGATACCCTGTACAATCAGGTTGGTCTGATAGCCAATCGGCGTAGAGAAACTGGCCGATGCTGCCATGCAGATTACTACAAAGAAAGGCATCGGACTGACTCCCAGCTGTTGCGAAAGCGACAGAGCCAGCGGAAACGACAAAGCAGCCGCAGCATTATTGGTAATCAGTTCGGTAAAGATATTGGTAATGATGAACATGGCGGCCAACAGTACGTAAGGACCGTAATTGTGGCTCAGTCCGATGATGTAACCGGCAAGCAGGTCGGCTACTCCAGAGTTTTCCATCGCTTTACTGATGGCAAATGCACAGGCAATGGTAATCAGGATATCCCACGAAATGTATTTGGTATATTTGCGCGGAGGAAAAATTTTGGTCCATGCCATCAGCACTGTGGTGACTGAGACGAAGAAGAACATATCCAGTCTGATGCCTTCCGGCAACAGTTTCTGTATGGCTGGCAATTCGCCGATGGTAGCACCTATAATCATAATAAGCAGCAGAATCAGGGCAAACCATCGTTTTTTCTTTTGAGCCGGTTCGTGGTCTTTTCCGTTGGCAAGCATGATGAAGACAGAAGATTCTCCCCATGTCTGGATAAAGCTGTCGTCTGCCAGAAGAATCAGGGTGTCTCCTTCGCGGAACCGTACATTGTTCAAATTGGTATATGTATGACCGTTGCGGCGAAGTTCTTTCACTTCGGCTCCGTAATGACGTTTGAAGTCGAAGTCGCTCACCCGTTTGTTGATACCGGGAAAGCGTGCTCCCAATACGGCTTCTACCGGGTGGAGAGAAGAATTTTCTTCGTCTTCAATGGCGGTATTGTCCGGACGGTTTGCCGGAAGCAGTTTGTGGGAAAACAGAAAAAGATAAATGATACCTGCAATGGCAATGAAGATACCGACTTTTCCGAGTTCGAACATGCTGAATCCTTTCATACCTGCTTCCTGAATCATACTGTGAACGACCAGATTGGTGGAAGTTCCTATCAGTGTACAGATTCCTCCCAGAATGGTGACATACGAAAGCGGAATCAGAAAATAAGTCGCAGGCAGTTTTACATAGTTGGCCCATCGCTTGATGATAGGGGCAAATATAACAACTACCGGAGTGTTGTTGAGAAAAGCCGAAATAAAGGCAATACTTGGCAACAGACGTAATTGTGCCTTGAATACGGTGGTCTGCTTTTGAGGCAGCAGTTTCTTGATGAATTGTGTCAAGGCCCCGCTTTGCCGGATTCCTTCACTGACCAGAAACAGCATGGCTACCGTAATCATTCCTTTGTTGCTGAATCCCTCCAGCATTTCCTTGGGGGTAAGGATACCGGTACAGAGGAAGACCACTACTGCCGAGAACAGAATCATTCCCGGACGCATCTTGTCCATAACCAGTGCAGCCAGCATGGCTATCAGTGTAAGAAGTACAATAATTATTTCAAATGTCATGGTCGGTTTTATTCTGCTATGAACCAGGGGTTCAGTAAGTCGGTTTTATTGTATTGCAAGGGGAGAAGGCTGCCCGCCTGATACACTTCTTTTCCTGCAGCACGTACGATGGCATGTCCGGCAGCAGTATCCCATTCCATAGTCGGGGCAAAGCGTGGATATACATCGGCTTTTCCCTCGGCTATCAGACAGAGTTTCAGAGAACTTCCTATGGAAACGGTTTCTACGTGACCATGTTTTTCTTTCATCTCTGCAATGTATTTTTCGGTTTCTTCTGTCAGGTGAGACCGTGAAGCCACTACCATAAATGTATGGTCAGGCTCTTGAGGATAGGGCAGACGGTGTGCGCAGGCTGCCAGTTCGTCGAAGCTGGCAGGAAGATTTTCCTCTGTCACGTTGTTTATTTTGAAGGCTCCTTCCGCATAGTCGGCAAAGTAAAGTACCTGTTTTTCCGGTACATAAATGACTCCCGCTTCGGGTATCCCCTTTCTTACGTAAGCTATATTTACAGTAAATTCTCCGTTGCGTTTGATAAACTCTTTTGTTCCGTCCAGCGGATCGACAATCCATAATTCATTCCAGCTTTGCCGTTCTTCTACCGGGATTTTCTTTCCTTCTTCGCTGAGTATAGGATAGGGTGTGTCTGCCAGTGTAGAAGCAATTACTTCGTGCGCCTTGCGGTCTGCAATCGTCAAAGGTGAATTGTCTGCTTTTTTCTCTATCTCAAAATCCGCATTCGGATCGTCGTAAACGTTTTTTATTTTCTTGCCGGCCTTTACTGCGGCTTGAATGGCAACAAATAGTATATTCTTATCCATGATTATTTAAATGGTTGTAAAATAACAGTTTTTTTAAGACTTAAAACTGGTATAATCTTCTGTTTTTTTGTCCTGTATCCTCATTTATAACTTCTTTTAATAGATGCAAGGCAAAAGAACAGGACTCTTGCTTTTATTTATGCGAATGTTTCCACATTCTCCACATGTAGTATGCGCAATGGGTGAAGGCAAAGACAAACGAAATGATAAGTAGTGTCTGGTCTGCATTCCAGCCTACTGTCTGCTGATGCCAAAGTCCGGTGATGACGCATAATACCGAGAGAATCAGTCCCATGATGTTCAGTACCATGTCTCCTTTGCGGTGTCGCAGATTGGGCTCCAGTTTACTGTGTCTGATACCATATACCGAGTAGATATCCAGTCCAATCAGCATCCAAAGTACCAGACGGATCCATGTATCGGCCGGAAGGAAACACATCATGCAGAGACAGGTCAGAATTCCCAGGATAGGAATAACTGGGACAAACGGAGTCTTGAAGGCACGGTGTGCGTCGGGCATGGTTTTCCGTACTATCAGTACGGCTGCACATACCAGAGTAAAGGCCAGCAGGGTACCGATACTGGTCATTTCGCCTGCTACTTCGGCCGGTATAAATCCAGCCAGCAGACCTACTACCACCATAAACAGGAAATTGCTGTGTACGGGAGTATGGTATTTCTCATTGATGCGTGAGAAGAAAGGAGGAAGCAGGCCGTCGTGGCTCATGCTCAGGAATACACGGCTTTGTCCGAGCAGGGTGACCATAATCACGGAGCAATACCCGAAAAGGATAGCGAGTACGATGGCTTTGTTCAGCCAGGGGTAGGCGGGTACAATGACACCGTCGGCACCGGGAGTACCCATGTGTTCGATGGCTACTGCCACGGGGGCGATTCCTTCTTGACCGCTGAATTCGGAATAGTGTGCTACTCCCGTCATTACGTGGGCAAACAGAATGTACAGGATGGTACATACCAGTAACGACATCAGAATACCGATAGGCATGTTGCGACGGGGATTTCTGGTCTCCTGTGCGGCGGTACTTACCGCATCAAATCCCAAAAAGGCAAAGAATACGATGGCGGCTCCGCGCAAGATACCCGACAGGCCGTATTCGCCCAGAGCTCCCGTATTTTCAGGAATATAAGGTATGTAGTTTTCTGTACGGATAAACTGCCAGCCTAAAATGACAAATACCAGAATGACTGCTATTTTCAGAAATACAATCAGACCGTTTACGAAAGAACTGCCTGCTGTACCGCGCATCAGGATGAGGCTCATGGCTATTACAATGAGAATAGCCGGAATGTTGACAATTCCGCCGTCCCACGGACAGGCTGTAAAGGCATGTGGCAGTTCGATACCGATGCTGTTCAGGAAGAACACCATGTACCGGCTCCAGCTGATACTGACCGTGGTGGCGGCTACAGTATACTCCAGTACGAGGTCCCAGCCTATAATCCAGGCAATGAGTTCTCCCATGGTAGCATACGAGTAAGTGTACGCACTTCCTGCTACGGGTATCATGGAGGCAAACTCGGCATAACACAGTCCGGCAAAGCAACAGCCGATTGCGGCAATGATAAACGACAGAGTGATGGCAGGACCGGTATATCCGGCTGCTACTGTTCCTGTAATGGAGAACAGTCCGGCTCCGATAATGACTCCTACCCCTAAGGCTATTAAGCTGATGGGGCCTAACACTCTTTTCAGACTTTTGCTACCCGATTGTTCTGCTTCTGCTTGCAGTGCTTCTATACTTTTCTTGATGAATAATCCCATGGTTGATATTATATAATTTCCTGCAAAGATATAAATAAAAACCGGTAACCCGCTCTTTGGGAAAAAGAGAGGGTTGCCGGTGGGGGCTGAATGGGCAAAAATAACCGGTCTGTCCGGCTTGTATAACCTCCGGTTTACGCGACAAGTATCGAAGGCTCACGATACTTGTATCGTTGGCTTACGTGACTAGTATCGTGAGCCAACGTGACAAGTCGCGTTTTTTGAGGCAGCAAAGCATCGTTTGAAAGGCATTTACTCCAGGTAAGTAGTGATTCTTCCACTGAGTTGAAGCAGGGAGATTTCACACATCTTCGTGTCGTATTCGGCAGAGAGGATACGTTCTTCGGCATCCAGCAGACTTTTCTGTGCTTCACGCATTTCGATACCCGAAAGGTCGCCCAGCAGATAACGCTCTTTGGCAATTTCATGGTTTTCGCGGGCTGCTATCAGATTCTGCCGTTCCAGATTCAGCAGGCGGAGGTTGTTGCGGTAAGCCTGCCACAGGTTGCTCAGGTCGGCACGAAGTCCCTGTTCCACCTCTTCGCGTGCCAGTTGGGCATTTCGTATCGCCAGACTGGCATTCCGCTTTTCGCGGCGGCGGTTACCGTCGAACAGGTTGAATCCTACGGTGATTCCTCCGCTGAATCCCCAGTTGCTGCGGCTGCGTATGGCATTTACATCGTATTTGTTCAGCGTATATCCATATCCGGCATTCAGCTTTACGTAAGGATAGTTGCGCGACAAGACTTTCTTATAATCCAGTTGGGCAAGGGTAGAGTTCTGGTCGGCTTTCAGCAGGCTGGCATTGGTTGCCAGAGTGGCTTCCCACAACTCACCGAAGTTGAGCCAGTCTTTTACATCAATCAGCGAGTCTTTCACCCGTACCGGACGGTCTACATCCTTGTTGGCCATCAGTTCGTTCAGGTTGATGCGCGAAGTGTGCACCAGTTCCTGCTGCTTCATGTACTGGGCACTGTCGGCATTGAAGTCCACCTTGGCCTGCTGGTAATCCAGACGCGAGAAGTTACCGATGTGATACCGCTCCTCTACGATACGCAGACGCTCTTTTGAAAGCGATACGGCATACCGGAAATTCTTCAGTCGGATTTCCTGCTGCACATAGTTGTAGTATTCGGCAGCCAGCGTGGCGATGAAGTCTTCGATGGCAATGCGGGTATTGGTGGCTCCTTGACGTTCCAGCACCTGCAGTTCCTTATAGGTTGTCGTAATGTTGAATCCGTCGAAAATCGTCCAGTTCAGGTCGATGCCGGCATCCAGTGTCTGGTCGAATACTCCCCGTTGTCTGCTGGTTACATCCGTAGCCCGGTCTTTGCTGTCCGAGTTATCCACACTTCCCGAATATCCCGCTGTAAGGTCAAGTGTAGGCAAGTAGCCTGCATTGGCCAGTGTGGCATTGTTCTTGCTCATCTGTTCCTCGTTGCGGGTGATACGCAGCGAGTAGTTGTTCATCAGTCCTTCTTCCAGACACTGTTTCAAGGTATATTCGTATTGTGCCTGTGCGGGCAGTGTAATACCCGCCAGAATAATTGCTATATAGAGGATACGTTTCATGCCTTCTTGATTTTTTTGCTTCGGTTAGTAGATATATACGAATAAATGGCCGGTACGATATACATGGTGAGGAAAGTAGAAACCAGCATACCTCCCACCACGGCAATACCCATGGCAATACGCTGGTTGGCACCTTCTCCGGTTGCATAAGCCAGCGGAATAAGTCCCAGGATGGTAGACGCACTGGTCATCAGGATAGGACGCAGACGCTGCAAGGCGGCATCGCGTATGGCAGTCATCTTGTCTTCTCCACTCTCCTGTTTCTGGTTGGCAAATTCCACAATCAAGATACCGTTCTTGGCTACCAGTCCAATGAGCATGATGATACCAATCTGGCTGAAGATGTTCATGGTAATGTCGTTGAAGTACATGAAAACCAAGGCTCCTGCAATAGCCAGCGGTACGGTAAGCATGATGATGAACGGGTCTTTGAAGCTTTCGAACTGGGCAGCCAGAATCAGGTAAATCAGAATCAGTGCCAGAATGAAGGCAAACATCAGGCTCGAAGAACTTTCGCGATAATCCTTCGAGTCGCCGGAGAGGGCGGTACGGAAGGTATCGTCCAGTACTTCTGAAGCAATTTTATCCATCTCATCCAAACCTTCGCCAATGGTCTTGCCTTCGGCCAGTCCGGCAGAAATCGTGGCCGACAGGAAGCGGTTGTAGTGATACAGCTTGGGCGGAGTAATCGATTCTACAAATTCCACCAGGTTATCCAGCTGAATCATTTCTCCCTTGTCGCTCCGGATATAGATAGACTTGATGTGTGCCGGCTGGTTACGCTGCTGGCGGTTGATCTGTCCCAATATTTCGTATTGCTTGCCGTTCATGTAGAAATACCCCATACGTTGACCGCTCAATCCGTATTGCAGGGTAGAGGCAATGTCGCGCACGTTCACTCCCATAGTTCCGGCCTTGTCGCGGTTGATGTGGACACGTACTTCCGGACTACTGAATTTTAAGTCTACATCGGCCATCTGGAACACCGGATTGTCGTATACGCGGTTCAGAAACTCAGGCAATACCTTTTCCAGTTTTTCAAGACTGACAGCCTGCAATACATACTGGATAGGCATGCTGCTGCGGCGTCCGCCAAAAGAAGACTGCTGACGTACAAATGCACGTGCTTTGGTCTTGCTCTTGATGGCTTTCGAGATTTTCTCGGCTACTTCCATCTGGGTGTAGTCGCGGTCTTTGATGTCTTTCAGTATGACACTGATGTTTCCGCTACCGCTCGATACACGGGCAGTGACTGCTGCTGCATCGGGCACCAGCGAGTCGACCAGTGCATTGATGTCTTCCGTATAGTCGCGGATGTATTCGTAGCTGGCCCCTTCTGCCGCCTTGGTCATGATGTTGATTTGAGAGCGGTCTTCGAGCGGAGCCATTTCCGAAGGAATGTAGTTCCACAGGAATCCGATGAGTATCAGCGTAAGAATAATAAACGGAATGGCAATGATTCTCTTTTTTAGAAAAGCCTCCAGCGAGCGTCCGTATACCCGGTTCATTCCATCGAAGAAAGGTTCGGTCTTGCGGTAGAACCAACTTTGCTTTTCGCGGTGTTTCAACAGCTTGGTAGCCAGCATCGGAGTAAAGGTCAGTGCGGCAAACGAGGAAATGATAACCGAACCTGCCACTACGAAGCTGAACTCACGGAACAGACGTCCGCTGGTACCTTCCATAAAGACAATGGGAAGGAACACGGCTACCAGTGTGATGGTGGTAGAGATAACGGCAAAGAAAATCTCCTTCGCTCCTTCGATTCCGGCTTCGAAGGGTTTCATTCCCTTCTCGATGCGGATGTAGATATTTTCCGTCATTACGATGGCATCGTCGACTACCAGACCTACGGAAAGCACTACCGCCAGCATGGTCAGTACGTTGATGGAGAATCCGGCCACATACATCACAAAGAATGCACCGATAAGCGATACCGGAATCACGATACACGGAATCAGCGTTACACGCCAGTCGCGCAGAAACAGGAAGATAATGATGATAACCAGTGCAAAGGCTTCGTATACGGTACTTTCTACTTCGGCAATAGACGCACGGATAAACTTGGTATTGTCGAACCCGTAACTGAAGTCTACATCGTCGGGCAAGTCTTTGCGCATCTGTTCCATACGCTGGTATACGGCATCGGCAATTTCAATGTGGTTGGCTCCCGGCTGTGGGATGACTACCACACCTACCATCGGTACTCCGTTCATTTTCATGTAACTCTTGATATCGGCAGCACCCAGTTCGGCATAACCTACATCGCTAAGGCGGATTACCTGACCGTCCACTTCCTTTATCACTACATTGTTGAATTCTTTGGCGGTATGCATCTGCCCCATGGTGCGGAGAGTAAGTTCTACGGTATTTCCTTCTATACTGCCCGAAGGGAGTTCCACGTTCTCATTGTCCATGGCATTCTTGATGTCGACGGGGGTAATGCCATAGCCTGCCATTTTAGTAGGGTCGAGCCACAGACGCATGGAGTAGCGTTTCTCCCCCCAGATGGATACACTACTTACATCGGAAATAGTCTGCAACTGTTCCTTTACGGTGAGATCGGCTATTTCACTCAACTCCAGCAGCGAGCGGCGGTCGCTTCGGATGGCAACCATCAGAATCGGACTGGCGTCGGCGTCGGCTTTCGAAACGGTAGGAGGGTCGCAGTCCCGCGGCAAGTAACGCTGTGCACGCGAAACCTTGTCGCGCACGTCGTTGGCAGCGGTTTCCAGGTCGACAGAAAGTTCAAATTCTACGGTAATACGGCACTGTCCCTGCTGGCTCACACTGGAGAGGGAGCGGATACCGGGAATACCGTTGATGTTCTGTTCCAGCGGTTCGGTAATCTGGTTTTCTATCACATCTGCATTGGCTCCGGAGTAGCTGCAGGTCACGGAGATAATCGGGTTGTCTACCGACGGATATTCACGTACCCCCAAAGTAGTATATCCTATCATACCGAAGAGCAGGATAATAATGGTGAGTACGGTAGCCAATACCGGCCGGCGAATACTTAATTCGGATATATTCATGGCTGCGGTATTAGTTTAGTTGATCAATGGTGACAGGCATTCCGGTACGGAGCTGTAAGGTTCCGGAAGTGAGAATGGTATCGCCGGCAGAAAGGCCTTTTACAATCTGGATTTCAGCTTCCGTACGGATACCGATTTCTACATCTACAGGATATGCTTTTCCGGAACGGTATACAAAGACTTTGTTTTTACCCATTTCGGGAACAATCGCTTCCGAAGGAATGGCAATGGCATCGCTGATTTCTTCCTGTTTCAGCGATACATCGGCATAGCGTCCCGGAAGCAGAAGTCCGTTGTGGTTCGGATAAATGGCACGTACGGTCAGGGTATGTGTCTCGGGGTCGATGCTCGATTCGGTAGCATATACCTGAGCCTTAAACTCTTCCAACTTTCCTTCTATTTTGAAAGTCAGATTGGTACCTTTCCGTATCTGGCGTGCATAGCGTTCGGGCACGGCAAATTCTACTTTAAGCGGCGTAATTTTAGTCAGTTTGGCAATGACGGTAGTAGGAGAGGCATAAGCACCGGTACTTACCTGGCGCAGACCGATTACCCCATCAAACGGAGCACGAAGTTCTGTCATGGCAATGCTGGCTTTTACATTCTCGATGTCGGCATGCAGAGTGGCAAGTTCGGTCTTTACCTGTTCGTAGGCCTCCTTACTCACTGCATCGCGCTGCAGCAGGGCATTCTGACGGAATACCCGGTCTTCTGCCAGAGGCATCTGAGCCTCCAGACGGGCAAGCTGTGCCTGAAGCTGGCTGTCGTTCACTTTAGCCAGCAACTGTCCTTTTTTTACAGAACTACCTTCGGTAAAATTGATGTCTATGATTTTTCCGGAAGCTTCAAACGAGAGGTCTACTTCTTCGTCCGGCATCAACTTTCCGCTGACGAAAAGCTGGTCGGTTATCAGATGCGGTTTTATAATCTGTCCGTTTACGTTTAAAGCTTTTTTACTTTCCTGAGGCTTTACATCTTCTATCTTATTCAGTTCTTCGTTTTCTCTGGGGGTAAAAGTATGAATACCCAGCCCAATCAGACCGGCTCCCACACAAATGATGATTCCCCACTTCATACCTTTGTTCATGTGTTCTTCAAATCTAACTTGTTTCCAATTTTTAACTTTGGAGAGCAAACTTAGGGAAATGTTTAATAAAGAAACATTTTTTTAATGATTTTTTGTATTTAAGTAGGAATGAGCTTTGCAGCCTGTATATTATAAAACATGGGCTTATACGTTACTGCGTATAAGCCCATATACTATACAGATATAAAATGGAGCAGAGTAGCCCTTACTCCATTTAAAACAGTTTGTCTTTAGAACTTCTGATTGGCCATTTTCCATGCACCCAGGAAGGAAGCTTTACTGATTTCCACCACTTTCTCCCAGTTGATTTTGTAAGCTTCATCGCCCGGCATGTGATAATCCGGATGTCCGTTGGTATGATACCACATGATAGGAATCTGCAGGCGTGCAAAAGTGGCATTGTCACTTCCTCCCACAGGGTTGTCCCACGGGCGATAATCCGGTTCAAGTTGCAGGTTGTACTGTTTTACATCCTTTTTCAGCCATTCGCCGAAAGCCGGAGTCGCTTCGGTGTACATAAATGCTACGTGTTTCGGACGTGATTCATCCATGTTACGGCCTATCATGTCGAAATTCAGATACCCCTTCACTTTTTTGATGTCCGGATAAACCTGTGCAAAATACTTCGAACCGAGCAATCCTTTTTCTTCTCCGTCCCAGAATGCGAAAATCACGGTACGTTCCGGCTGTTCTCCTGTAGCCAGAAAGGCACGGGCAATCTGCAGTACTGCCGAAACTCCCGAAGCATTGTCGTCGGCTCCGTTGTAAATCTTGTCTCCGTCCAGCATCGGATCGTATCCCAGGTGGTCGTAATGTGCACCCACAATTACAATTTCGTCTTTTTTCTTTCCCTCTATTTTCCCCAGTACATTGCGCATGGCATATTTCTGATGCACCGGTTGTGCCTTGATTACAGCAATCGAGTCGGGATGAACTTGCAGACGTCCGGGTTTGGCACGTTCTGCACGGTAAGCTTCAAACGGCTGGAAATAACTGTCGAACAGCGGTTCAATTCCCCACAACTGCAACAATGAAGCAATATATTGTCCTGCAATTCGTCCTCCCTGCCATCCTGCTTCCCGTCCTTCCAGTTCGTCGGCAGCAAGAAATCCGATGGTAGCTTCGGCGCTGGCTCTATTGATGGTGGCAAGTCCTTTCTTTTCAGCGTCACACTGCGTGCGCGATGCGGCATCGATTTGGGCACATACGGCACAAATCAGGGCCAAAAATAAAATGCGGAATTTTGTCATGATAATAGGGCTGGTTTTAAGTTTGTTAATAAGCCGAACGGTATTTCCCTTCTTCTTTATCTTCCAGTATATTCAGATAGGAAGTATACCTTGATTCGCTGATATAATGTTTTTCTACGGCTTCACGTACAGCACATCCCGGTTCGTGACGATGTGTACAGTTTCCATACTTGCATTGGGCCGACATTTCGAATATCTCCTTAAAGTAATGACCTACTTCTTCATCCTTCATGTCGAACGTTCCGAATCCTTTGATACCCGGTGTGTCGATGATGTATCCATCTCCTTCTACCGGAAACATTTCGGAGAAAGTAGTGGTATGCATTCCCTTGTTGTGATATTCGGAAATTTCTCCGGTTCGCAGTTGCTGGTCGGGTAGGATGGCGTTAATCAATGTCGATTTTCCCACTCCCGAATGTCCGGAGAACAGAGTGACCTTTCCGGCCAGGCTCTCTTTCAGTTCCTGAATGCCGGTTTGGTTCAGTGCCGAAACCCGATAGCATGGATAGCCGATGTGTGTATACAAGTTGATTAAAGCCTCCAGATAATGCTGTTCTTCCTCGGTATACCGGTCCACTTTGTTGAACACCAGACTTACCGGTACCCGATAAGCCTCTGCCGATGCCAGAAAGCGGTCGATGAAGATAGTCGATGTTTCCGGATAATTTACGGTCACAATCAGCAGACACTGATCCAGATTGGCAGCAATGATATGCGATTGTTTCGACAAGTTGGAAGCCCGTCGGATGATGTAATTCTTCCGGTCTTCTATTTCGGTGATAAATGCCGTACCTTCCGTATTGGGAGCAATTTTTACATAGTCACCCACGGCAATGGGGTTGGTGCTTCTGATCCCTTTCAGACGGAAGTTTCCCTTTATCTTGCATTCTATCAACTGGTTGTCTTCTGTCTTGACCAAGTACCAGCTTCCGGTATTTTTTATAACTAAGCCTTTATTCAAACCTGTGTATTTTTTTAGAAAAGTGAAATAAAAAAGAATGAAGAATGGAACGGAAGAATTACCAGCCTTTCAGGCCAAGTCCATTCTCCGGTTTCTATTCTTCATTCTTCCTTGTTTGTATTATACAGTCATGATTTCTTTGTCCTTGGCTGCCAGCATGTCGTCAATCTGCTTGATAAACTTGTCGTGTACCTTCTGCAGTTTGGCTTCAGAGTTCTTCTGTTCGTCTTCCGGCATACCGTCTTTCACTGCTTTTTTCAGTGCATCCATAGCATCGCGGCGTGCATTACGTACACTGACTTTTGCAGTTTCGCCTTCACCTTTACACTGTTTTGCCAGCTGTTTACGGCGTTCCTCAGTCAAAGGAGGGATACCCAGACGGATGATTTCTCCGTTGTTTTCCGGCATGATACCTAATTCTGAGTCGATAATTGCTTTTTCAATAACGCGGAACATGCTCTTGTCCCATGGTTTGATGGCAATACTGCGTGCATCAGGAGTAGTCACTGCAGCCACATTGTTGATGGGCACCATGCTTCCGTAAGAGTCTACGCGAATACCGTCCAACAGACGTACGTCCGCTTTTCCTGCGCGGATATGTGCCAATGCATCGTCCAAATACATAATTGCCATGTCCATTTTTTCTTCAGCTTCCTGAAGAATCGTTTTAGAATCTGCCATATTGTTGTTCTTTTTAAAGTTTATCAGTTTATAAAATAAGGATTTATGCGAACAAAAATACGTTATTTTTTATTCTTCTGCAATAGTTGTTCTTTAAAAGGTAGAATTATTTGCCGCCGGCTTCAAGACATAAAAAAAACGGCTTGCCGCAGTGGCAAGCCGTACTGATATATGAGAGTCAGACTATTTCTCGTTGGCCAGTGTTTCATCGATAGCCTGTATCTTCTTCACGATAAGTTCCATATCTCCTTTCAGGCGTTCAATTTTTTTGCCGATTTCTCCTACCAGCGAATTGCCTTTTTTCGAACTGGAATTGAGGAAACCCAAATTGTTTTCGTAAGTTTTGATATCGGCTTTCAGCTTTTCGTAGTTACGCATCAGTTTTTCACGTTCGCGGTACAGGTTTTCGGTCTTTCCCAGTCCCGATTTAAATGTATTCAGTTTCTTTTCCGAAGCCGAAAGATGCAACTTGTCGAAAAGTTTGTCTACCAGTCCGTGGAATTCCTTGTAGATACGGTCTTTTTCCTTGAACGGTACGTGTCCCACACTGTTCCATTCCTTAATCAGTTGTCGGATTTCTTCAGATACGTTTTCATCTGTATCTCCCGATGCATCCAGATCGGACAGTTGGCGTATGATTCCTTTTTTCTTTTCCAGATTTTCCATTTCTTCCGAACGTTGTGAAGAAGTCGCCTTGTTCTTCTGGGCAAAGAAATAGTCGCATGCACTGATGAAACGCTTCCATACTCCGTCCGAATGTTTCTTAGCTATCGGTCCTACTGTTTTCCATTCCTTCTGCAGTTTAGTCAGGATTTCGGCTGTTTCTTTCCAGTCTGTGCTGTCTTTCAGGGCTTCTGCCTTTTCGCACAATTCTCTTTTCTTTTGCAGATTAGCTGCCATTTCTTCTTTTACAGCTTTGAAGAAAGCGGCTTTACGTTTGAAGAATTCGTCGCATGCAGCGCGGAAACGTTCGAAAATCTTGACGTTCATTTTCTGCGGTGCAAAGCCTATGGTTTTCCATTTAGCCTGCAATGCCAGTATTTCCTGTGTCTTTTCCTCCCAGTCGGCAAAGGTAGTAAACGTATCATACTCCATTGCTTCCACAATCTCGCAGATTACGGTTTTCTGATCCAGGTTATTCTGCTCTTTTTCTTTTTGTTCCTCAAAATGTTTCTGATGGCGGCGGTTGACAACGGAAGAAGCATCTTTAAATCGTTTCCAGATACTGTCTCTCAATTCTTTTGCCACAGGTCCGATGTTGCGGAATTCCTGATGAAGTTTTTGCAGTTGGTGGAAAGCGGAGACAGGGTCATTGGCTTCTGCCAGCTTTTCGGCAGCTTCACACAAATAAGTTTTCTGTTCCAGGTTTTTCTTGAAGTCGTATTCTCTGAATTCATTGTTCAACTTCACCATGTCATAGAACTTCTCGGTATAGTGCTGGTAGTTTTTCCACAATTCATTGGCCTTGTTTGCCGGTACCAGTTTAATGTCGTTCCATTCCTGTTGCAACTGCTTGAACTCATTGTATATGCTGTTGGTATCTCCTTGATTTTCGGTCAATTCCTTCATTCTCTCCAGAATGGCGAGTTTTTTCTGAAGGTTTTCTTCCTTTATCTGCTCCTGTTCAGCAGCAATACTGTTTCTTTTTTCTTTGATTTGTGCCATTACTTCTTTCATGGCTCCTTCAAGTGGCTCTGCTTTCACTGTGTAGTCTTCGGCAGCGCCTCCGGCTTCTATATACGCCTTATATGCCGCATCCTGTTCGGCATGCAGCATTTTATAGAACGATTGTTTCAGTGAGTCGATTTCCTGTTTGTCTGCATTGCAAGGATCCAGACTGATTTCTTTTAGACGAGCTACAATATCTTCTTTTGTACGTTTTGTGTTATGTACAGCCATATTGTTGTTAGCTTCGTTAGTTGTAACCGAAGTTTCAGGCATGTTGTCTGCATTTACTTCAGTTAAGGGGCGATTGGTGTCATTTGCTTCCATCGTATGTAGAATTTAAAGTATCATCGATACTGTTTATTGTAAAGTTGAATTACAAATTAAGAAAATAAAATCTGATTTTCATATTATTTTGTGAATTATTTTATTGCTTATTGTGCATAAGTTCTTCTGATAGCTGATTTAATGAATTATTCCAATAAATGAAATGCCGTTTCCCATAATAGTGAGAAACGGCATTTCACAAGGAAAAATGACTGATGTTATGAGTCTTGGAAATATTTAAAGCGATGATTGTATTCGGATATCGGTTTTCAAGAGAATATTGGATAGATATTATCTCCCCAATAGTCTAATACTAAAGTCCGAATACATGTTGCCAAAAGTAACCAACACAGTCCACCTGCCAACAAAACTGCTTTTTTATGATGGCAGTAGTAAAGAACAGCTGTTGCTGTAATCGCTATATTACAAAAATCTTGGCATAAGAGTATTACAGATTCTTTAAAAAAGAAAATGTGGGAGGGCAGAGATAAGATAAGCATACCTATATACAAAGGAAGCAAAACTTTTAGCATTCCTGCACTTTTTTCATACTTTGACAAGGCTATATAAAATAATATCGCATAAAAGATTCCTCCTAAAAGTATAGAGAAGGAAAAGTGTGAATCTAACTTCGTTATATACACATCAATGTACCTGAGCACAAATTCTAGCAAAACTCCGGAAAGGGAGAGTAGAAGTAATTTCCCAAATAGTTTCATAATTATTAGCTTAAGTAGTTTTGTAATAATGTTTATAAAAAATAGAATTTAATAGTTATATAAAAAAACAAATTCCGCCTTGGTGCGCATTGTGATGAATGCGTGACGGAATTTGTCAATGCAAAAGTATTTTTTTTAAATAAATATGCAAATTTGTAAGGTGCTTTTATGACAGCAGAACCGTAATCCCCATATACATCAGCATACCGATGATGTCGTTTGTGATCGAGATAAAGGGTCCTGTGGCAATAGCCGGATCTATTTTCAGTTTTTCCAGCGTCATCGGTACCAGCGTACCGAAAATAGATGCAAACATCACTACGGCAAATAGGCTGATGGAAACAGAATAACTTACGGTAGCATGGGCTCCAAAGCGGATAAAGTTATAAATATATACCAGCATGGAGATGATGGTTGCATTGATCAAGGCTACGACCGATTCCTTCAGAACCTGCTTGAATGTATTCTGTGCATCCAGCGAGTTGTTGGCCAAACCCTGTACCACAAGCGCCGACGACTGTGTACCCACATTTCCTCCGGTACCACCAATCAGCGGAATGTAAAGTGCCATTTCCGGATGAGCGGCAAAGGTGGAATCAAAATTTCCCAGAATCATGGAGTTACCTATTCCTCCCAACATACCGATAATCAACCAGGGCAGGCGGGCAGTAGTCTGACGGAATACGTTATCGTCCGATTCTACATCCTGCGACAAACCGGAAGCCAACTGATAGTCTCGTTCTGCCTGTTCACGTACCTCATCCATTACGTCGTCTACGGTAATTCGTCCCACCAGTCGTCCGATACTGTCCACTACAGGAACTGCTACCAAGTCGTACTTCTCGATGACTTGTACCACATCCTCTATCGGTGTATCCACATGCACCGATACCGGATCTTTCTTCATGACATGTTTTACCTTCGAAACAGACGGGCTGGTAATCATCTTCTTCAGTGGAAATACCCCCCGCAGCCGTTCGTCATCATCCACTACATATACGTAATAAATTTCATCCATGTCCTCTGCCTGTATACGCATTTCGCGCAGACACTCGGGCATACTCCAGTTCTCGTTTACGATGACCATTTCCGTACCCATCAAACCACCGGCGGTATCTTCATCGTATTTCAGCAAGTCTACGATGTCTCCAGCCTGTTCGATGTCTTCAATGTGCGAGAGGACCTCTTCCTGTTTGTCTTCATCCATTTCACGGATAATGTCTACCGCATCGTCCGAGTCCATGTAGTCCACAAACCGTTTGGCGATAGTTTCCGAAGGCAACAGATCGAGGAATCGTTTACGCGCATCCTCGTCCATTTCAATCAGCACGTCGGCAGCTTTTTCGTTGTCGAGCAGCAGATAGATAAAACGGGCATCTTCCGCATCCAGTTCGTTGCAGAGTTCTGCGATATCGGCCGGGTGCAGGTCCTTCAATATCTCTTTCAGTTTCTCCGACTCCTTGTTTTCAATCAAGTCGGATACATTTGTCAAGTCATCGTTGTTCATTGTAGTATTACTCCTCTACGTTGCTTGTTTGCGCTCCCAGGGCTTCTTCCACCCGGTTTGTCAGATCAATAAATTCCTGTACCGAAAGCTGTTCCGGCCGTTTGTTGAAGATGGGGTCCGCACTCAGCGGATTTCCTTTTTCCAGAATAGGTGAAATAGAGTTACGCAGCGTTTTGCGTCGCTGGTTGAACGTAGTCTTCACGATTTGCTTAAACAACTTTTCATTGCATCCCAATTCCGTCACCTCGTTTCTGGTCATACGTATCACGGCACTCTTCACCTTGGGAGGAGGGTTAAACACATGTTCGTGCACGGTAAACAGGTATTCCACCTTGTACCACGCCTGTATCAGTACACTCAATATGCCATAAGTCTTGTTACCCGGTTTGGCGGCAATACGTTCTGCCACTTCCTTCTGTATCATACCCGTACAGCAGGGAATCAGGTCCTTATAGTCGAGCATCTTGAAGAAAATCTGGCTGGAAATATTATACGGATAGTTTCCGGTCAGCACAAACGGTTTTCCGTCGAAGAGGGTAGACAGGTCCATTTTCAGGAAGTCCTGTTCGATGATGTTGTCTCCCAGCTGTGCGAAGTTCTCCCGCAGATATGCCACCGATTCAAAATCCAGCTCCACCACCTTTACCGGTCGTTCTTTCCGGATGAGAAACTGGGTTAACACTCCCATACCCGGTCCCACCTCCAGAATCGGAAGCGTAGGGCAGGTGTCCACTGTATCGGCTATATCCAGAGCCACTTGCAAGTCTTTCAAAAAGTGCTGTCCTAAAAACTTTTTGGGTTTTACTGTTTTCATTCCGTATATATTTTCTCGATATTAATATAAGAATTATTCCGGCAAGATGTTATCTTTGCATCATGCAAAGTTAAGCATTAATCTTAAATAAACAGACAGGTTTTGAAACGAACTGATATAAAAATAACAAAGCTCCTGAACAAATCCTTTCAAATCATTTTGCCTTTGTTGTTTGGAGCGGCCATTTTGATATGGACCTATTACGATTTCGATTTTAGTCGTGTGCACGATGTATTGTTCGGGGGAATGCGTTACGACTGGATGCTCTTTTCTTTGGTCTTTGGCGTGTTGGCCCATTTGCTGCGCGGCTGGCGATGGAATCTGGCACTGGCTCCTTTGGGCGAATATCCCCGCCTGTCCAATAGCGTATATGCCATATTCGTATCCTATGCAGCCAATCTGGTCATCCCCCGTATCGGCGAAGTCTCCCGTTGCGGCATCCTTGCCAAGTACGATGGCGTATCCTTCCCCAAGTCCTTGGGTACCGTGGTCACAGAACGCATTATCGATACAGTCTGCATCGGTCTTATTACGTTGGTAACCCTTCTGTTGCAGTCGGGCATCTTTGCTGCCTTTTTCCGTCAGACCGGTACCGATCCCACTTTTTTCCTCAGGCTCTTTTCTTCTACCAACTTCTACATCACCCTCCTTTGTATAGGAGCCGTATTGGTAGGATTAGTCTGGATGATACGAAACCTCTCTCTCTTTGTCAGGATACGCGGTCTTTTCCGCAACATTTGGGAAGGCTGTCTTTCAGTACGTCATGTGCAGCATCCCCTCCTCTTTATACTCTATACCATCGGTATCTGGATTTGCTATTTCCTGCACTTCTATATTACCTTCTACTGCTTCAGTTTCTCTGCCGGTTTAGGCTGGATGGCAGGACTTGTACTCTTTGTTGTCGGCAGTATAGCTGTCATTGTTCCCACTCCCAACGGAGCCGGAGCATGGCATTTTGCGGTCATCACCATGATGATGATGTATGGTGTCAGCAAAGAAGATGCCGGAATATTTGCTCTTTTGGTACATGGAGTTCAAACATTTTTATTAATTTTGTTAGGCATATATGGATTAGTGGCTTTGCCGCTTGCAAATAAGAAGTAAGTGCAGAGTCTTTTTTCATACCTATGAACGTTTGGTTTCAAACTTATATAGGTATGCAAGGTAGCGGGAGCGGTTTGTTCGTTCACTTGTTATCTGGTCTACTGATTAGAACATAAAATTTAAAAACTTTAAACCAATGAATGAAATTCTTTCTTTAGCTCCACAGAATGTGTGGAAGCATTTCTATTCTTTGACTCAGATTCCCCGTCCATCGGGTCATCTGGAGAAAATTCAGGCGTTCTTGTTGGAGTTTGGTAAGAATGCAGGTGTAGAATCTTTCCAGGACGAAGCCGGAAACATCATCTACCGTAAACCGGCTACTCCGGGTATGGAAGATTGCAAAACAGTGATTCTGCAGGCTCACATGGATATGGTTCCTCAGAAGAACAAAGAAACCGTACACGATTTCGTAAACGATCCTCTCCAGCCTTACGTAGACGGTGAATGGGTAAAGGCTAAAGGCACTACATTAGGCTCGGACAACGGTATGGGTGTAGCAGCCATCATGGCCGTAATGGAAGACAAAACTCTGAAACACGGTCCGCTGGTAGCACTGATTACTGCCGATGAAGAAACCGGTATGTACGGTGCATTCGGATTGAAACCCGGAACCATCGAAGGAGATATTCTCTTGAACCTCGACTCAGAAGATGAAGGTGAACTCTATATCGGTTGTGCAGGAGGCGAAGACCTTACTGCTACTCTTGAATACAAAGAAGAACCTACCGATCCGGAAGATGTTGCATTGAAAGTGACATTGAAAGGATTGCGTGGCGGTCATTCCGGTATCCAGATTGGCTGGGGACATGCCAATGCCAACAAGCTGATGGCACGTTTCCTCAATCAGGTGATTACCTACGATGAGGCTTGCCTCGTATCATGGGAAGGCGGTAACATGCGCAATGCCATCCCGCGCGAATGCGAAGTAGTCATCACTGTTCCGGCTACCGAAGTAGAAGATGTATTGGCTTTCGTAGGCGAATGCGAACAGGTATGGCGTGACGAATTTGCTACCATTGAAGAAGGCATCAGCTTCACAGCAGAACGTGTAGACCTTCCGGCTACAATGGTGCCCGAAGAAATCCGTGACAACCTCGTAGATGCTATCTTTGCTTGTCCTAACGGCGTAGAACGTTTCATTCCTACTATCCCCGATACAGTAGAAACTTCTTCCAATCTGGCCATTGTAGAAATCGGTGGCGGTAAGGCAGCAGTGAAAGTACTTACCCGCAGTTCACGCGAATCAATGAAAGACTACCGCAACACAGCCATCGAAAGTTGCTTCTCTATGGCAGGAATGCATGTAGTACGCAGCGGCGGTTATTCCGGATGGGAACCCAATGTCAACTCACCGATTCTCCATGCCATGAAAGAATCTTACAAGGCACAGTTCGGCGAAGAACCGGAAGTGAAAGTCATCCATGCCGGTCTCGAATGCGGTATTATCGGTGCTGTTATCCCGGGTTTAGACATGATTTCCTTCGGTCCGACACTTCAGTGTCCTCACACTCCCGAAGAACGCTGTCTGATTCCTACCGTATCCAAGTTCTACGATTTCCTTGTAGCTACACTGGAAAATACTCCGAAGAAATAAAGCACAAAAAAACGGGGAGACGTTCACAAACGTCTCCCCGTTTTTTTGTATGCAGTTGACAAGGTATCAGTAGACAAGTTGACAAGGCCTTGTTCCCTGAAACCTTGTTTCCTTGTCACCTCCTCACTCAATTCTTATGATTAATGCAAATCCCCTTCAGGTACCACTCATACAGTCTGTGGATACCCTCATCGATTTCCACCTTATGATGCCATCCCAGTCCGTGCAGCTTGCTCACATCAGTCAGCTTCCGCATGGTACCGTCCGGTTTTGAGCTGTCCCAGCGCAGTTCTCCCCTGAAGCCGATTTCTTTCATGATCTTCTCCGCCACCTCACGGATAGACACCTCCTTGCCCGTACCCACGTTGATGTGGCAGTTGCGTATCTCCCTGTCTCCTTCGCGGTACGTATCCCTGAAGTCCACATTCAACAGCACATGCACGCTGGCATCCGCCATCTCCTCGCTCCAGAGAAACTCACGCATCGGTGTACCCGTACCCCAGAGCGTCACCGCTTCCGGCGTGATACCGAACTTTGCCAGCTTCTCCAGAATCACCTCTTCCGAAGCTGTACCGTCCACACCTTCCACCGGTCTCAGGTCCAGGTCCTTGCGTACCGCATTCCAGTCCCCCTCGTTCAGACACTTCGCCAGATGAATCTTTCTTATCATGGCCGGCAGCACGTGGCTGTTCTCCAGGTGGAAGTTATCGTTCGGACCGTACAGGTTCGTAGGCATCACCGCGATGTAGTTCGTGCCATACTGCAGGTTGAAGCTCTCGCACATCTTCAGTCCCGCAATCTTCGCAATCGCATACGGCTCGTTGGTATACTCCAGCGGCGAAGTCAGCAGCACCTCCTCCTTCATGGGCTGCGGTGCCTCCCTCGGATAGATACATGTACTTCCCAGGAAGAGCAGCTTCTTCACCCCGTGACGGAAACTTTCACCGATTACGTTCTGCTGAATCTGCAGGTTCCGGTAGATGAAGTCCGCCCTGTACTGCAGGTTGGCCATGATGCCCCCCACATGCGCAGCCGCCAGTACCACCGCATCCGGCTGCTCCCGGTCGAAAAACTCCCTTACCGCTACCGCGTCCAGCAGGTCCAGTTCACTGTGCGAACGCCCTACCAGATTGGTATACCCCCTCTGCATGAGGTTGTTCCAGATGGCAGAGCCCACCAGTCCGTTGTGCCCCGCCACATATATTTTAGCCGATTTGTCCAGCATTCCTTATTCCTCCCTGTCCAGTTGCGCCTTCAGGTGCAGTTTCTTCACGAACTTCATGTCATGTTCCACCATGATGCTCACCAGCTCCTCGAACGAAGTCTTTGTCGGGTTCCATCCCAGCAGCGTCTTGGCCTTTGTCGGGTCACCCAGCAGCTGGTCCACCTCACACGGCCGGAAATATTTCGGATCCACTTCCACCAGCACCTTTCCAGTAGCCGTATCGATACCCTTCTCGTTCACGCCTGCACCTTCCCATTTCAGTTCGATGCCCAGCTTCGCGAAAGCCAGTGTGGCAAACTCACGTACAGTATGCATTTCCCCTGTAGCAATCACGAAGTCCTCCGGAGTATCATGCTGCAGAATCATCCACATACACTCCACGTAATCCTTCGCATACCCCCAGTCGCGCAACGAATCCAGGTTACCCAGATACAGCTTGTCCTGATATCCCTGCTTGATACGTGCTGCCGCCAGCGTAATCTTACGTGTCACGAAAGTCTCCCCGCGGCGTTCCGATTCGTGGTTGAAAAGAATACCGTTCACTGCAAACATTCCGTAACTTTCACGGTAGTTCTTTGTAATCCAGAATCCGTACTGCTTAGCCACACCGTACGGAGAACGCGGATAGAACGGAGTGGTTTCCTTTTGCGGCACTTCCTGCACCTTACCGAAGAGTTCCGAAGTCGATGCCTGATAGATGCGGCAGGTCTTTTCCAGCCCGCATATTCTCACCGCCTCGAGCAGACGCAGTGTACCGATGGCATCCGCTTCCGCCGTATATTCCGGCACGTCGAACGATACCTTCACGTGGCTCTGTGCTGCCAGGTTGTATATTTCAGTTGGGTGCACGTCGCTGATGATACGGATGAGCGAGCTGCTGTCTGTCATGTCCCCCCAGTGGAGGTTCACCAGTCTCTTCTGCTTCATGTCACGCACCCATTCATCCAGATACAGATGTTCGATACGACCTGTATTGAACGATGACGAGCGTCTTAGAATTCCGTGCACTTCATATCCTTTCTCAATCAGGAATTCGGCCAGATAGGAACCGTCCTGTCCGGTAATACCGGTAATCAAAGCTACTTTTCTCATTGTGTTTTTTGAGTTTTTGGTTGAATATATAACAATTAACAATGGCCAATTGTTAAGTTTCTTGGTTTTTAATTTTAGTTAACAAAACTTTAAATGATGAGATGAAAAAGCTTTTTTTCAGGAGATTAGGTTTTAGGTGACGAGTTGACAAGGTATCAGGTGACGAGTTGACAAGGTCTTGTCTGTTTTGAGTTTTTTAGTTTGTAACTTTTTAAGTTGGTTATGAATTCACAAACTTAAAAACTTACAAACTTATCGCCTTGTATCTATACGCATACATCGCAATCACAACAAAGCATACCAGCGGAACGGAGAATCCCATAGCCATGGAGCTGGTATCCGCGATAATACCCATCAGAATCGGAGCGATAGCCCCGCCTACAATCGACATGATGAGGAAAGACGATGCCCTCTTTGTATGACTTCCCGTCTTTCTCAGCGCCAGTGCAAAGATGGTGGGGAACATGATCGACTCGCACAGGAAACAGCACAGCAGTCCGTACCATCCCGCCTTTCCCGGCAGCAGAATCACGGCAGCCATACTTGCTACGGCTCCTATGGCACATGCCGTCAGCACCTTTTCCGCCCTTACCGAGCGCATCAGCCAGCTTCCCCCCATGCGTCCCGCCATGAAGAGTCCCATGCCTCCGAACGATAGCCATACCGACGCCTCGTGTGCCGAAATCCCTGCCGTTTCCGTAGCATAGTTGATGAAGAAACTGTTGATACCCGTCTGTGCCGCCACATATAGGAAGAGCGCTACCAGACCGAAAGTAAACGTACCTTCCTTCCACAGCCCTCTGCTGTCCGTGCTTTCCTCCTTCATTCTGGGGGCAGGAGTGTCCCCGATTTCCGGCAACTTCACCCGTGCAAAGACCAGTGCCACCGCCAGCACGATACACCCGATGATGGCATACGGTGTACTCACGTCCCCGCCTCCCGCGAAGAGGAAGAATCCCCCCACGAGCGGTCCGCAGATCCACCCCAGTCCATTGAACGACTGCGCCAGGTTCAGTCTCCGCTCGCTCCCTTCCGGGTCTCCGAGCACCGTCACATACGGGTTCGCCGCCGTTTCCAGGCAGGTCAGTCCGCACCCTATCACAAAGAGCGAGAACAGGAAGAACTCGAACGAGCCTATCCTTCCCCCCGGAATGAAGAGCAGCGCCCCCACGCCGTACAGCACGAGTCCCGTCAGCACCCCCGCGCGGTATCCGAAGCGCCGGATGATGTTCCCCGCCGGCAGCGCCATGATGAAATATCCCCCGTACACCACGGCCTGAATCAGCGCCGAGCGTGTCCTTGTAA
Source organism: Phocaeicola acetigenes (assembly GCF_027529745.1). Taxonomy (NCBI): domain Bacteria; kingdom Pseudomonadati; phylum Bacteroidota; class Bacteroidia; order Bacteroidales; family Bacteroidaceae; genus Phocaeicola; species Phocaeicola acetigenes. Next base: position 21,092 of record NZ_JAPZVM010000012.1, on the reverse strand, counting down.
TCTCCATCGTATCCTGAAAATGCTTGTTCAGCACATCCAGAATACTGTGTGCAAAGCCCCAGAGAAAGAAGAGGCTTGTAATCAGAATAAACGGAAGGAGGAAACTCCGTCCCTCCTTCGTTCTCACCAGACCGTTTCTTTCCATATCAGCTTCTGCTTATTTCAAGACCCTTTTCCGAGAGGCTCATCTCCACGAAACGCGCCCTGTCGTTCGGTCTGTTCTCATTCAAAATCCGTTGTATTCTCGCAGCCGCTTCCGGGTCCTTGGCCACCATGTACAGATAACCTCCGCCCCCTGCTCCCGGCAACTTGTAACCCAGACACAGGTCGTCCACCAGTTCCGTGAGCGCCTGCACTGCCGGCGGGTTCGTACCCTCGTCCAGCAGCTGGTTCTGCTTCCACGTCTTGCGTACTAGACGTCCCATTGCGGTAAAGTCATTTCTCAGGATCGCGTCATACATATCCACGGCATGCCCCTTCATCTCACCCAGCAGCTCCAGGTGCTTCGACGAGTTGAGGAACATTCCCCGTACAATCTCCGCCAGAATCCCCTTCGCCGTACGGGTGATGCCCGTATAGTACAGCAGATGACACTTGCGGTACTCGCTTCCCGTAAACAGATAGTCGGGCAGCCATCTCACCATCGGCTCCTGGTTCCATCCCGCCTTGGTCTGCAGCATCTTCACTCCCTGCAGCACACCGCCGTACTGGTCCTGCCATCCTCCGCCTGTGGTAAGCAGCTGCTCCAGAATCAGCGTGCGGCTTCCAATCTCCTGCTTGTCCCAGTTCAGACCGCAGAAATCGTTCACCGCTCCCAGCACCGTAGCCGCCAGAATCGAACTTGTACCCAGTCCCGATCCCGCCGGAATAGCCGAAAGCAGTGTCACCTCGATACCCGCACCGAAAGCCTTGAGCTGTTCCTCCAGCGAGGCATAACATTCCGTATTGAAATCCGGGTGGAATCCCGCCAGCACCAGTGCCGCCTTCGGTATGGAGAAAGGCGAGCCCACCTTATTGAACGCATGCAGCTCCTCGTACGAGGTCACCACCTCCATGGCCCCCAGGTCGATGGAGCGCAGAATCACCTTGTATTCCTTCGACGGCTTTACATACACCTGCAAAGGAGGCTGTCCGTTCAGCTCGATGGCAATGTTCACCACATTACCCCCCTCCATCAGGCTGTAGGGCGGAGTATCCGTCCATCCCCCTGCCAGATCCACACGCACCGGGCTTCTTCCCCACACAATCTGGTCCTCGTACACCGAAAGCTTCGGATGCTGGCGGAAGTCCACCGTGCTCACCAGTCCGTTGCGCATCAGCGCAAACGCCCTGTCCTCTACCGGTTTCACAATCTCCGGCGCTTCCCCCTTCAGCTGCATTGTCCGTGCACGGAACATCGCATCACTGATACGCGTGAGCAGGGGAGTCGTCTCATCCAGTTCCGCCGGCAGTTCCAGTCCCAGACGGCTGTACTCTTCCGCCGCCTGCTGCAGGTCCAGCTGGTAGAACACACTCTTTCCGTGATTCTCCGCCAGCGTCTTCCAGTTCACCTTGCGGAACTCCTCACGCTGCGCAGTCAGTCTTCTCAGGTTGGCATACGCCGAGATTTCGTCCGCCGACCTCTTCTCCGCCTTCAGCCATATATCCTTTCCCTCTTCCAGTTCCGGTTCCGCCGTCATCCATCGCAGCACCGTACCCAGATCCTCCACCGATTCGCACACCGGGAAGATTGCTGCCGCCTGCAGGTCCTGATTTCCTCTGATTTCCTCCGGCTTCATTCCGCGGGCCTTCAGCCATTCCGCCGCCGGTACACCCTGATACAGCGTACCCTCCTTGTCCAGCGCCCCCTTGAACGCATCGTTGAATCCGTACGGTCTTGCCACAAAACCCCGTTCACCCATCGGCACCACATCGATGCAGACCCCTTCGGGCACCTCCATCTTCCATGCGTTGCAGGGCACACCGGTAATGATGTTGCGGCTGTTCAGTTTCCATTCCTTTCCCACGTGGCTGTTCTCGATCCACACCTCCGCATTCTCCGCAGTCAGTCTGCATTCCACCTTCGCGTTCTGCACGAAGATAGCCGGATGCGGTTTCACCTTATGATGCATGATAGCCCGCTGGTCCATCACACAGTTCTGCACGGCGAGGGTAGAGGAGATCATCTCCCGGCTTGTACCGTAGTGGTGGAATTCCCCGCCCGGCAGCGGCAGAATCGCCACCTTCAGCTGCGCCAGCTCCTCGTCGTGCAGACGCGGATGCGCTCCCAGTGCCGGTCCGAAGTCCGAGTACATATCATAGAATCCAATCTTTCCGTCTTTTTCCGAACGCTTCACCATCAGTTCCACAGCCCGGTCACTCAGCAGCCAGATACCGATGTCCATCAGGAAAAGATAATCCTTCATCAGCGCTCCCAGCTCCTCTACGCTCGGTTTCTGCAGCATGAAGTCCAGGCGGTCCGGTTCCTTTCTCGAGGAAACAAACACCCCGTGGTTCTTCGCCAGCTGCGGGTCCACCCACAGTCCGTAGCACACCACGTCCGCATCCGGAATCTCCTGCAGCGCTTCCGTCGCACGGATATACACATCCCCGCTTGCCACCAGCGTATGCAGCCCTTCCGGAGCCTTTTCCATAATTCTTTCGTAAAGCGGCAGCTGCAGCGAGAGCAGGTTCTGTGTCAGTTTCTGGCCGCGTCCCCAGCGGAACACGGGAATCGGCGTAAGAATCTTCCCTGAAGGCGCATAGGCAGGCAGACGCCGGCTCTGTCCTCCCGCATGTAGCAGGATACGCTTCTCCTTCGCCAGCCATCCGGTCAGATTCTCACTTGTATTCTCACTCTCCATGCACGCCCTGAGCAGCCAGGCCGTACCTCCTCCGGAACCCAGCTTGCTTCCTATCGGGTCCGACGTGCAGAACCACTCGTTGCGGTCTGCCTTTTCAATATCATGAAAGCACTCCACTAAGTTGGGAGGCAATGACAGTAGTTTCTTCATTGTAAGTTTTTTAGTTTTATTTTTCAGGTGACGAGGTATCAGGTGACGAGTTGAAGAGGCACTTGTTTAAGTTTTTGAGTTTTTAAGTTTTTTAGTTGGTTGGTGTTATCAAACTCATAAACACAAGAACTAAGAAACTCATAACACCTTGTCGCCTTGTCAACTACAATTTAAAAATTCTCTCCATCAGTTTCCATTTCTCGTTAGCGGCCTGTCCGGGTGCAGCCTTCTGATACTTGGCCATGTGCGCTTCCCATTCCGCCTGGCGTGGCAGCGTAGCCAGCCGTGCATAGTCGCGTTCCATATCAAACTCGTCTGTTGTATCCATAATCATGAACAGGCGGTTTCCGTGGATATAAATCTGCATATCCAGGATTCCTACTTCGCGGATTCCCGCCTTCACTTCTTCCCATACGTGGGCATGCTCCTCCACGTACGCCGCTATCAGCTCCTTGTCGTCGTAGAGATCCAAAGTCTGGCAATATCTTTTCATATTATAATATATTTCAGAGTTTTACGAAAATAAATTCATACACTCTTGCCGTGTTTCATACACAGCGAATATAGTAAAAAAACGAGAAAGACAAGCACGCTTTATCGCTTCTCTTCCAGAAAAGAAAGAGAACATAGCATTCAAACAAAAATAATCCCTTATTTTTGCTGAAGTAATTTACAAGAAAAAAATAAAATGAAACCTTCCCTTTTCGAACGTGTCTTTCTCAGTATACTTTCCTTCTGTCAGAAAGTATTTTATAAACTCATGGGTATCAGATAGCCCAGTTATTTTTATAGGTGTTTTGTTTTAATGGAATGAGATTGGGTAAAGAATATATTATAGGGCAAATTATTTCGATATCAATATTTATATTATTGATACCTTTATCAATAATATATACTTCTTTTTATGCTGTTTTTAGATTTATCCAAAGAATTTTTCGCAAATAAATTTAGTTGGAAATAACAAGGCTGCTTGTATATAGCGTTTGCGAGTATGTTTTTCCTTGTACATTCTATAAATAAATCGTAAGTTCAGTTTATCAGCCCATTTCGGATAGTATTCTATTTCATTTTTAGAGGTTTGATGAATAAATCCTCCACAGGTAAACCCTATTCCTTTAAAACCATGTTCTTTTACTTTTAATAAAAAATTCTCTTGCATAAGTGCTCCCATACCAACAATTAAAAAATCAGGATTGATCTGTGTAATCTTTTCAGCTTCAATATCCATGTCTTTTTCTGAGTTAAAGTATCCATTTCTATATCCTGAAAAAATTATATTGGGATAACGTTCTTTGAATATTTTTACAGCTTTTTCTACTTGTTCTTGTTGTGATGCAATAATGTAGATAGTTTTTTTTTCTTTTTCTGTATAACTTAATAATTTAGGTGCAAGTGAAGTCATATCAAAACTTCTTCGTGTAATGTTTTCCCCATATAAAATTTTAATTGCTGCCGCTAATATAGAGCCATCGGCAAAGATTCCATCAAAATTTTTAAATAGATTTTTATTATCTAATGCAATCAAATAGGATACAGGATTAAGGAAGGTGTATATTTTTCCTTTACAAGAAAAAATGCTATCTATTGTTTTTTTTTCTGTTGCTATTATATTTTCAACAAGTGGTGACATAATTAATTCCGTAAAAATTAGTATAATAATATTATTTATACTTGATTGCAAGCATTCATCTTAAATGTCGTATAGGAAAGTTGTTTTTCTGTATTTTCCTTTTTTTATAATTGGAAAAATGAAGTTGATTTTTATTCTTTCACTCTTAGAAAGAAATACTATTATACCTTTTTAATACTTATGATTACTGTAGCTAAGGTTATGTTTTCTTATTTGTTTTTGAAGCAATACGTCATTTGAAGATGAACTTACAAATAAAGAAAATTAATAAAGTCATATATACCTATTATATAAAAAGGATGATATGATGAAAAATTAATTTATTTGTACTAATTGTTTATATAATTTTTGATAGTTTTTACTCATTATTTCAGCTGTAAGGTTTTCTTTTAATGTATTGTAACTTACTTCACCCATTTCCGTGAGATTGTTATTTAGTATTAAATTTATTTTCTTAGATAAGTCTTTTATATTACCTAATTGATAGCTGTATCCAATTGATGAATTAATGGAAAAAATTTCCATGTGTTGAGGTATATCTGAAAGAAGCAATGGTAAACCACAAGCCATAGCTTCTAAAACTCCATTAGGTAGGCCTTCTGATTTGCTAGATGAAATATAAATATCACTGGCTGATAAATAATTTTGTATATTGTCTACTTGACCTGCAAAAATAATCTGTGGATAATTTTTATATTTAGAAGCAAGTTCTTTACGTTCTTTACCATCTCCGAGTAAAAGCAAAATGCAATTACTATTTGATTCTGATTTTAGAAAACCTTCGATACACTCTTGCTGATTTTTTCTATCTATAAAAAATCCTCCGTAAACAAAAATAATCTTTTCTAATGGTAGGCCTAATTGTGTACGAATATGAGATACTTCATTTATATTTCGTTTTTTGTATTGTTCAACATTAACACCATTTCTAATAAATGGAATATCAAGTTTCTGCTTTGTCTTATATAAATATGTTAAGCTGCTTGAGCAAGTAATAATAGGCTCGTTTTGTATTTTTTTTCGTATTAATCTCATGTCCAAATAAGCCATAATCTGACCTTTGATTTTTCCATAATAATCAGGATAGTCTTCATAACAATAATTTCTTAAAGTAATAAAATGTATTGTTTTTTTATATCCTAGAGTTGTTCGGTATGGAGGCATACCTACTCCTTGTACTATATCAGGTTTTAATTGTTTTAGTAATTCTGTTACTTTTTTGCGGCCAATAATAAAAGTTGTATATTTTGTTAAGTTAGCACAAACTATTTGAATATTTTGTTTTTTATATTCTGATATCATAGAGTTTGACTGTTCTTCTTTCCATAAAGTGAGTAAGATAGGTTCAAATATACTCCTATCCATATAGCGAATTATATTTAAAGTCTGCTTGATTGGACCGTTTTTTTTACAATTCGTTTCGACGAAGCAAATCTTGATTTTTTTCATGTTATATATGGTTTAATACATTTTTTAGCTTATTTCCCCAAACTTTATATGATAGCTTGTTGCAAACTAAATTATATGCATTGTTTGACATCGTATTATATTTGTCATAAGGAATATTTAGACATCGTATTATAGCATCTTTTATAACTTCTGTAGAATTTCCCTTCATGATAATGGCATTTTCCCCATCTCTAAGATAGAATTGTGTGTAATCACCTACTTCAGATGCAATAGGGACAACTCCATGGCACATTACTTCGGGTACTTTACTTGGAAAATTTGCTTTTGTTAAATGGCATATTTCTCTAGCAAGAAGTAAATAATGACTTTTTCGGTATAATTCAACTAATTCATCATAATTCATCCATCCATAGAAAATGAGAGAAGGAGAAATACGTTCAAATCGCTTTAGTCCAATTTTATTGATAATATCTTGCTTTTTTACTCCTTTTATATGAAAGTTTAATTTTGCTAATTGTTCGCTATTGAGATGTTCAATAGCATTTATCATATTTAAGAATGAATCTTTTATCAAGCCATTTCCAGGATAAACAATATTGATTTTGTCATATGATGGCTTAGGAAATCTTTCATATTCATAAGGATCAGACAGAATGGGGAGTACAAAAGTATTGCATCCTTTTTCTTTAAAATGTCTTTCTATGAATGTTGAAATTGGGAATATAATATCTGCTTGCTCTCTTAGTTTAAAACTCTTTTTATATAAAAAATAGCGTATTGGGTTTTTAAGATATTTTCTTTCATACCATTCTACAATAATATTTCCAACTTTTAAATTGTTTTTATGGGCAAATTTTATTATGGGGGATATGAAATTCATGATATCTGAATAAATGATTATGCTATCATCTTTTCTGATTACCTTTTTTAAGACTTTTACATATTTGATTCCATAAATAAGGTGGTATGATATCTTATTAGCTAAAGTTTTTCGTGGTGTGTTGATATTAATTAGTGAAAATTTACCTTGGAATTTATTTATGAAACTATTATAATATTGATTTTCATTTTCATTATACTCTGCTAACAATATCACTTCATAACCACTTTCTATTAGAGCCATACTAAAATATTGTAGATAGTTAGATGCTGCACTTCCTCTTGGAAATTTTATAGCTGCACAAATAATAATTCTTTTCATTTATTGTAGTGTTTTTTATATATGCTTTAAAATGGTAAAATCTATAAGTTTGCTAAGTCCTATGGCTGTTAAAATTCCAACTACGGCAACAAGTATAAATATTAATATACCAGAAGAGTCTAATGATATTAACATTTTATCAAAACTGAAATATTTTACTGCTTGTAAAATGAAAATATTAGTTAAATAACTTTCTAATGAGTATTTTCCTAAAGATGAAAATAGATTTGTTATTTGGTTGAAAAAAATGAATTTATAATTTATTTTTTGAAAAATCCAAGCGATAGCAAATGTTATGCATATTCCCCCTATACCAGTACTAAGCCTTTCTATGGTATCATTATTTGTTAAGAATCTGGCAAATATAATGATTATTCCTCCGATAAACCAATATAGTGATTTTAGCGTATTGTCTTTTACATTTTTTCCAATGTAATTACCTAATATAAAATACATAAGGCTTTGCGTTATTTGGCTTAGATGCTTGGCTATATCTTGATTTGTATAGAATAATAATTCAGATAATATTATGATTATTGCTAGACTTAAGATAGTTCTTCTCGTAAAATCTTTTATTATCCATTGATAAAAGAAAGGCCATATAATGTATACAGGTATAAGCATAGCTACATACCACGCACCTTGGTGATTTCCCCAAAATGACAATGTACTCCATTCATAAAAAAAATATGGTATATTATGTTCTATAAGTATATATTTGTATCCATACCATAGAAAAGAAATGATAAGGTATGGAATAAAAACTCTTTTTAATCTGTGGTAATAATATTTACGTATGTTATACTCCTTATTTAAGGTTATAAATAATCCCATACCTGATAAAAAGGCAAATATAAATACTCCAGAACCTCCAAATTTTAATATTTTTATAATCCAATAAGGAATATCAGATAAATACTGGGAGTTATGTGTGGCTATTATGCCTAATGTTGCTATACCATAAATGGTATTACGATATTTACTAATTGGGACATTTATGAAATAATTCATTTGTTAAAGAAATAGTTCTGTTATGGCTTAATTATTAATAAGATTTTTTATAACTTTAGCAGGATTTCCTCCTGCTATACAATCACTGGGGATACTTTTTACAACTACACTTCCGGCTGCAATTATTGATCTTGCTCCAATTGTTACTCCTTTGCCGATAATACAGTCAGTTCCAATAAAAACATCATCTTCAATTGTTACAGGTGAGGTATTTGATATACTAGATGTTTTAGCATCTCTTCTTGCTTCCCAATTGAGGTTATGAAAATTGGTATCATATATTTTTGTTCCTCCTCCGATAAAAACATGGTTCCCAATGGAAATTTTATGGGTTGCTATAATCATAGAACTGTTTATGCCGACATTGTTCCCAATTGTAAGACTTGCATTTTCTTGTACTTTTATAAATGAATGTGCGTACCATCCTGTATTCCAGTAATTTCTTATTCTTACGTTGTCCCCCAAATTTACAGAAAGAGAATTGGGGTGAATATATAATTTAGGTATGCCATTGTAGGCACGTACATTCTTTCCGTAAGAAATGTTGTTAAGAGTCAACTTTATTCTAAAAATTATTGTAGAATAATAATTTTTGAAATGTCTTAAAGCGGAAAAGTAAGTTCTGATATTAATTTTTCTTGCCATATTAAATGTAATTAAAGTATTTTTTGATAAACATTAGCTGTCTGTTGAGCTGTTTTCTTCCAGTTATATTGTTTTAATTGCTCTGTTCCTTTTTCTATAAGTTGTAGGCGTTGTGTTTCAGAATAATGATAAAGTTCAATAAGTTTTTGAGTTAAATTAGATGTATTAGGTTGAGAATCAAAATATATTGCTGCATCTCCTGCAATTTCAGGGAAACAGCTTTTTTTGTTTAATAGAATAGGGCATTGATATGTATATGCTTCAAGAATAGGTAACCCAAATCCCTCGTATAAAGATGGATAAACAAATGCCCATGCATTGTGATATAAATTTGCTAATTCTGCTTCGGTAACAAACATTTGAATAACATAATCTTTTAATTTTAATTCATTTATGATTTGTGTTTCTTCTTTTGAAAAAGCTCCTCCTGTACAAACGAATTTAAATTGACTATATTTTTTTATAAATTCAGAAAAATCTTTTAGTGTTTGAATGAAATTTTTATATCCATTACGTTTCCCTACATACAATAGATATGGAGATTTGATAATTTTTTCTTTATTGAAGTCTATTTTTTTAGGTCCTCCATGATGTATTACAGTGACTTTCTTATCTGGAACTCCATATATTCGCATTAGGTCTTCTTTTGTATTCTGTGAAATAGCAATAATATGTGTGGCTTTTTCGGAAAGGATTTTTTTTGCATGTTGGTCAACTTTTCTATAATTAAATATTTCATGATTCATATCGTGTATAGTAAAAACAAAAGGTTTTTTACCTATATATGGGAGAAAATATTCATTGAATCTTGTGTGATGAAATAGATCAAAATTACCAGATTTTATTTTTTCTATAGAATATTGGCGATTGATATTATTGGGAGAGGGAAATGTTGGTAGAAAACGTTGTAGGGCGCCATATACTTTCTTTTTTAATGGGAAGTTAAAAGGTATATAGTTATCAGATGTTAGTTGGGGTATATCTATGTTATCTATGATTTTCATATCCTGCAAATATAGATTATCAGACTGTTTTAGAGCAATTTCATAATTTATATCATTAGGCATATTTGATATTATTTCACAGAGATATCTGCTTACTCCACTAATGCGTGGTGCAAATCCTATATAGTCATAGAGTACTTTCATGTTTAAATTATTTTTTATTGATTGTTGTGTTTTGTATCGAATGCAATGAAACATAAATAGAATATATTCCATATATGATAACTTATAATATTGGGATTAGATAATCCTAAGATCCAAAAGGGTAATAAAATAACCCATTTTTCCTTTATTGGGAATGTGGAAGTAAGTCTATTGGTAATGGCAAATAAACTTATAAACAAAGGTATTGCCATAATTAAACCATACGTAACAATGGCAGATATGAATCCGTTCTCTATTGGAAAGTTCTTTATATGCCAGAAATAACCCATAGCATCCATTCTACCAAATATTAATTCATCAAATTTTATTTTTTGATAAAATTCAAATGTTTCCAATCGTGTTTGAGCAGAATTATCTGTTATATCTCCATGGACTAACCTTCCTCCGAAATTCTCAAATAAATATACTAATACTATTAAAGTGATAGAAATAAAACAAATACCTACAAGTTTTTTTTGTTTAGTATGGCTTATAAAATCATAAAAAAGGTATGGTAAAATTATTGTAATAAAAATTACTGTTGCAAAACGAGCATTAAAACATAAAATAGCAAAAAAACCAAGTGATACCAAAACTATTTTTTTGTATCTTTTTATATTACTTGTTACTATATAAGTTACAATTATGGTAACAATATGTGCATTAAGTAGGGGTTGTCCATATAGGGATGTACTTCTGAACTGCCATACTTCTGCTGTTGAATATAAATATTCTCCCGCATTTAAGTTTTCTGTTAATAATAGTGGTGGGAAAAAGACAAAACCCAAATATTTCTCAATTATAGCCAATATGCATTCTATAAGAAATAGAATTATAATGACCCTTTTTAAAATTAACTTTTGTTTTTCTTGCAATTTTCTTAGTACTAAAATTATAATACTTGGTATTGTAAATACTCTTAGTATATTTCCTATTGCATCTTGATTTATTAAAAATTTTATTAGTATTGTTAGAATTGAAATTATAATAGTGAAAAAGACCAATTTGGAAAATTGGTCTCTGAATGTGTTTTTTCTTTTAAAGAATTCATAAAAACAATATAATAATATGAGCAGATTGGAGAAAGTGAGAAATGCGTGATTTACTCCTAATATTGTAATTATAGATTCTAATGACAAAAAGATAGCAGAAAAAACAGCAATTATAAATATTGTATTTTTTATCATTGAGTTATTTCTTTAGTAGTCTTTTATATTGTAAAGGAGCAAGAATCAGTCCATTGAAATTTGCAATAATCGAAGCTATTAATATTGCAGAAACACCTAATTCTATTTTTTTGAAGATGTAAAAGCTACAAAGAAATACAATAGGGGAAAATATACAAGCTATGGACTGAACTTTTAGTTTTCCTGCTCCATTTAGAACATTGACATAGATACCACTGAACATAAGTACTAATAAGTATAATAAAATCCAAAAAGATAAATTGAAACTTATAAATACTTTATTTTGAATCCAGATAGAATAAATAGAACTTGAAATAACTAACATAACAATTCCTATTAATATAAAAATAAAATATATTTTTAAGTATTTGGAAGTTGTATGTCTTATCCATTGCAAATCATTACGTGTAAAAGCGTCTGTAACAGCAGACCATACAGGTGCTAATATTATCCCCCATAGCATATAAATAACACTGAAATATTTATATGCAATATTATATGCAGAAACCTCGTTTGCGCCATAATACCTTATAATTAAAAAATTAATCATTTGATATTGTATTACTCCTGCAATTTGTATGATAAAAAATTGTACTCCTAATTTAAGTAAATTGGGAGCTAATGAAAATCTAACATATTTTATCGACGGAGCAAGTTCTTTATATTTTCCAGAAAAGAGAGTTATATTAAAGAATACAATTACTATAATGGGAGCTAAACATAGTCCAATACACAAATATATTAGGTTTCCTTCGGTTGTTAAAGTTAGGATATAAATGATTGCTAATGAAACAACTTGTTGTAATAACTGTCTCCATGAAGCATCTGCTGGATGCTGCTCTGCAAGCATTATAGTATTGATAGTTGAGAAAATAAAATTCAAACAAAAATAGACAATAATAATACAGATTGGAATGAGTAGATTGGTTGTTAAGTTTAAATTGAGTAGATTATTCCAATTTATATGAGGAGTAATTATTAACAGAATAATCATTAGTGGAACGAATATTAATGTTAGAATAGCATATGTTGTACTTACATATTCTTTTCCTAATTTAAGATCGCCAATGGCTAATGCTTCTGTAAGTCTGTTACGAAGTCCGTTATTTATTCCAATATCAAAGAAGTGTACCCATGCAACCATGGAACTTAAAGTCATCCAAATACCATAGGTTTCACTGTCAACGTAATCTAATGTTAGAGGGATTAAAAGTAATCCTGCTAAAATGCTTCCTCCTTTAAGGAATAACATTAAGAGGATATTCTTTTTCATTTTTACAGAACGTTTGTTCCCTTTATGTAAGAAGTCTTTTATTTTTTTAGTGATCATTAATTTTTAATCTTTGATAGACGTTTATAAATCAATTTATATAATTTGTATAAATTGATATTTGTTTTTGTGTAAACTTGCAATGCCATTCAGATACTATTCTTATTTCTGGTATAGAGCATACCATTCTGCAAATGCTTTTAATCCTTCTCGTAGAGGTGTAGAGGGTTTAAAGCCAAAATCTTTTTCTAATGGAGTTGTATCTGCATATGTTACTGGTACATCACCCGGCTGCATAGGTACTAATTCTTTATGCGCATCAAAGTCGTATTCTTTGGGTAAAACTCCAGCTGTGACAAGTTCTTCTTGTAGGATATTTACAAAATCAAGTAGATTTTCTGGTTGATTATTTCCTATATTATATACTTTATAGGGGGGGACAGGAAGACCATCTGTTCCTTTTTGACGTTCAGGAGCATGCTGTATAATGCGTATAATACCTTCAACAATATCATCAATATATGTAAAGTCTCGTTTGCAATTTCCGTAATTGAATATTTGGATAGTTTTTCCAGCAACAAGTTTGTCCGTAAAACCAAAATATGCCATATCTGGGCGACCAGCAGGACCATATACAGTAAAAAATCTTAAACCTGTACTTGGAATATTATAAAGTTTAGAGTAAGCATGCGCCATTAGTTCATTACTTTTTTTGGTAGCAGCATATAAACTCACAGGATTATCGACTTTATCATCCGTACTGTATGGAATTTTTGTATTAGAGCCATAAACACTACTAGAACTTGCATATATTAGATGCTCAACACCTTTTTCGCCATTATCATAACTATGACGACATGCTTCTAATATATTATAGAATCCTATTAGGTTACTAGCGATATATGCATCTGGATTGCTTATACTATAGCGGACACCTGCTTGCGCTGCTAAATTAACAACTATTTCTGGGTTAAATTTCTTAAATATATTTTCAATAATTATTTTGTCAGAAATGTCTCCTTGAATAAAAATGAAATTATCCAGTTGCTGTAGTTTTTTTAAGCGTTCTTCTTTGATTTTAACATCATAGTAATCATTCATATTGTCAATTCCTACAACTTTAATATTTGTTATTTTTGATAATAGACTTTGTGATAAATTACTACCTATAAATCCTGCTGCTCCAGTAATTAAAACTGTTTTTCCTGTTAAAATAATATTATTATTTAGCATAATTGTTTTATATTAGAGTCTGTTTGAAATAGGAGGTTGACTGCACTGCAATTATTAATTCTCCAAATAGTGGCTTATTTATTTTGTTAGATTTATGACAATTAATCACGATGGAATACATCGCGAGTATATACTTTCATTTTTACATCGTCTAAACACGTGTCATAACGGTTGGCTATAATAGCATTAGATTGTTTCTTAAAATCTTCTAGATTGTTTATGATTTTACTTCCAAAAAATGTTGTTCCATTTTCTAATGTTGGTTCATATATAATAACAGTTGCACCTTTTGCTTTAATTCGTTTCATTACACCTTGAATACTACTTTGACGGAAATTGTCACTATTAGATTTCATAGTAAGACGATATACACCAATAATAATTTCTTTTTCTTTTATAGCATTATAGCTTGAATTAGCTTCATATGCTCCTGCTATTTTTAGTACTTGATCGGCAATAAAGTCTTTACGTGTACGGTTACTTTCTACGATGGCATGAATGAGATTTTCTGGAACATCTGCATAATTTGCAAGTAGCTGTTTGGTATCTTTCGGCAAGCAGTAACCACCATAACCAAATGAAGGATTGTTGTAATGCGAACCGATACGCGGATCTAGACTGATGCCCTGAATAATCGACTGCGTATCAAGACCTTTCATTTCTGCATAGGTATCTAGTTCGTTGAAATACGATACACGCAGAGCCAGATAAGTGTTGGCAAACAGTTTCACCGCTTCCGCTTCTTTCAATCCCATAAAGAGGGTATCAATGTTTTCTTTCAAGGCTCCTTCCTGCAAAAGAGCTGCAAATGTATGAGCTGCTTCTTCCAAATGCTCTCCTGCAATGGAAGCAATCGCTTCATTTTCCTTATTCTGTCCTTTGATTATTTTCGGAATACCTACAATGATACGGCTGGGGTAGAGGTTATCGTACAGTGCCTTGCTTTCACGAAGGAACTCCGGAGAGAAAAGCAAATTGAATTTCTTTCTGGCAAGGGAAGGAGTATTTGCAAATTTCTCTGCATACTTTACATACAGGCTACGACAGTAACCCACTGGAATGGTACTTTTAATCACCATAATGGCATCCGGATTTACTTCCAGTACCAAATCAATCACTTCTTCTACATGGCTGGTGTCGAAGTAATTCTTCACCGGATCGTAATTGGTAGGAGCTGCAATCACTATAAAATCAGCATCTTTGTAAGCAGCTTTTCCGTCCAATGTAGCAGTAAGGTTCAGTTCTTTTTCTGCCAGATACTTTTCGATGTATTCATCCTGTATCGGGCTGATACGATTGTTGATTTTTTCTACCTTTTCAGGAATTACATCTACTGCGGTTACTTTATGATGCTGTGCCAATAAAGTGGCAATAGAGAGACCGACGTAACCGGTTCCGGCTACGGCAATACTTAAGTTTTTCGGATTTTTCATAATAATTATTTGTTTATTTATCAATCTTGAATAAGGATCTCCCCAAATTTTTATATTTAAAAATAGGGAGGAATATTTTGTATGTAGATGAAATTTGAAAATAAGAATTGATGAGAAAGGGTTTCTAATACTGGCTAAGCATTCAGTTTTGACGTATTGTATGAGGTATACTCACATACCAAGAAAGGATACCACCCATAAGGTGATATCCTCTGTTCAATTAAAAAATATAATAAGTTTATTTTAAGCGATATAAGTAGTATTCCGCATATCGCCTGTTTCTTCGTAGGCGAGATGCATCTGGAAAGCGTTGCGGAGGCTGAAAGGGGTATGACACGACTTGCCTTCCGAGAGTTTCAGGTAATCCCACAACAGCTGCTTGTAGTCGGGATGAGCACAGTTCTCGATGATGCACTGTGCACGCTGGCGGGGCGATTTGCCGCGAAGGTCGGCTACACCCTGTTCGGTCACTAAGATGCGGACATCGTGTTCCGTGCTGTCTACGTGCGACACTTGGGGCACGATGGACGAAATCAGACCGTTCTTTGCCGTAGAAGGAGTGGTGAAGATAGACAGGTAGGCGTTGCGCGAGAAATCCGCAGAACCACCGATACCGTTCATAATCTTGCTGCCCGATACGTGCGTACTGTTAACATTACCGAAAATGTCAGCCTCCAATGCCGTGTTGATGGCGATGATGCCCAAACGGCGGATCATTTCCGGATGGTTGGTAATCTCCTGCGGACGCAGCAAAAGCCGGTCGCGGAAGAAAGGAAGGTCGTTGTATATCATATCCAGATGGTCTTCACTCAGCGTCAATGAGCTGCCGGTTGCAAAACGGATGCGTCCTTTTAGCATCAGGTCGATGACTGAGTTCTGAATCACTTCTGTAAACATGGTAAAGGCAGGGAGCTGTGTATCGTCGCCCAGGGCACCCAGTACGGCATTGGCAATGTTGCCTACACCCGACTGCAGCGGAAGGAACTCTTGAGGAATACGGCCTTTCTTCCATTCCGAAAGCAGAAACTGCGCCACGTTGTTTCCAATCTGGAGCGTGGTTTCATTCTGCGGAGTGAAAGGAGCGATGTGGTCGCGTTCGTTGGTTTCCACAATGGCAACGATCTTTTTCGGGTCGACTTTTACCACCGGACTGCCGGCACGGTCGCTTACCCGGAAAATGGGAATGTCGGTGCGTGCGGGAGGAGCCGAAGGAGTATAAATGTCGTGCATGCCCTGCAACTTGCCGCTGTGCATGCGGTTCAGTTCGATAATCACTTTGTCTGCCTGCTGAATCAGGGTAGGCGAGATACCCACCGAAGTAGTCAGGGTAATTTCGCCGTCGGCTGTTACATCGGAAGCTTCAATCAGTGCCACATTGATCTTGGGAAGAAAGCCGTAGCGTACGTCCTGACCGATGTGGGAGAGGTGTACGTCGTAGTAGGCTACATCGCCGCTGTTGATGGCGTTTCGCATGTCTTTGTTCGACTGGAAGGGGGTACGGAAACTGACGGCTCCAGCTTGTGCCAGGGCGCTGTCGATGGTGTTTCCGGTAGCTCCTCCGGTGATGAGTCCTACCTTGAATTCCTTACCGGCCTCATGTTGGGCCTGTGCGTGGGAAGCCAGGGCAGCGGGTACTGCCTTGGGGGTTCCTACGGATGAAAATCCTCCGATTCCCAAGGTGTCTCCGTGGTGAATCAGAAGGGCTGCTTCCTGAGCAGTGAGTATGGGATAAGTATTTTTATGCATTTTTATTCAATCCGTTTTCAGATTAGCTATAGCTCTGTTTTCGGGGCGCAAAGATAAGTGGTCTTTTGCATATGAATAAAATTTTATGCATTATTTTTTTGCTATTGCATATATATGTAATATTACTTTCTCTTTTCTTTTTCCCTGATGCCTTCTGCCCATAGTTCTGTGGCTTCTTTTGCCATCTCTCCCAGTTCTTCGGGAGGGAAATGCATGTAGAGTACACAGAAAAGTTTACATATCCTTACAAGGGGAGGATAATCTTTTTTTTTAATTTCAAATACGTCTTTGTACTGATGCCGGCTTCGCTGCACAGGGTAGAGATTGGCAGCTGGCTGGCGTGCCGGAAATATTCCAGCATAATTCCCATCAGGGAGTCCGGTTGTTGGGTACTCATGTCTGTCTCTTTTCTTTTTTGCATTATTTTTTTGCGGGGCATTTTCCTTTCATGGAGGGAAAATCCCGTTTTATGACATATATTATCTTCACGGTCAATTAAGGCTTCGGGCTTATGAAGCATAAACTGTTAACCTTAAAATTTTATTATGAAGAATAATTCTGTTTTCTTTCCGTCGCGTTTTCTTTCATTACGCGACACACATCCACAGGCTTCTTCGTGGGAGGCCATTGTCGACGAAATCAAAGGTCCTTTGCACCGTGATGCTACCCTGCATTATCGGGAAACACTTTCCAGAATCCGTGCGCTGGAGGGAGAGGGAGATACCGGTAATGCGGACAACCTCAAAGGGTACCTGCGCAACGTGAAAATGAACCAGCCTGCCTTTGTGCCTTCCGTAAGTCTGGAGGGTGGGCGTTCCGACCGTCATATTACCGGGTATTCCGGATTTATCATGGGCGATATAGACGGGTTGGAGGGCGACGCACTGTATCGTGCCATGCATCGGCTGCGACAGGACAAATATGCGTTTCTGGTGCATTTTACCTTGTCGGGATGCGGTATCCGGGTGCTGGTTCGCGTGGATGCTCCGGTGACGAAGCGCAACTTCCTTTCTGTCTGGAAGAAGGTGAACGCGTATTATGCCGACCTGCTGGGAGTTCCCATGGACTTGCAGTGCAAGAATGCCACGAGGATGTCGGTCATTTGTCACGACCCGGATGTGTTGTTCCGTCCCGATGCCGAGGCTTTTCCCGTGTCCGACTGTGCAGAGGATGCTGCCGGTGACGGACGGAAGGCGGTGACGGTGCGGATGGCGGAACCGGTGGTGCGGCGTCTGGTAGAAGAGGACGGGGCGCGCTACGAGGAGCACCGCCACAACGACTACATCTGCCGCTGTCTGTATTGGATGAACCGCTTCGGGGTAAAGAAGCAGGAGGCCGAAAAGTGGGCGCTGCGTGTCTTTGCCGACTACGAGGCGGTGGAACATTCGGTGGTGGCAACCGTGCAGAGCTGTTATGCGCTGACTGCCGAACATGCTACCTGCAAGCTGGCGGATTATCGTCCTGTCCGGCAGAACCGGGAACGGCGGCTGCTCAACCGTGCCAGTGTGGAGGAAATGGAAAATTACCTCAACGAGCATGTAGAACTGCGGATGAACACCTTGATTCACCAGCTGGAGTTCCGGTTCAGAAAGCCGGAAAATGCGCCGTGGGAGTGTCTTACCGATAATGTGGAAAACTCACTCTGGTGCAACATGCAGCGCACGGGTATGGAGGTGGATATTTCCCGCTTGCGTACGCTGATATCCAGCGATTATGTGAAAGAGTTTCATCCTTTACAGGAGTATCTCGACAGCCTTCCTGCCTGGGACGGAAAGACGGACTATATCGGCCGTATGGCAGCTATGGTGAAATGTGCCAATCTTTCGCCTGCACAGTTCCGCGACTATTTCTGCCGCTGGATGGTGGGTATGCTTGCCGGAGTGTTCAACGACAAGGTGGTGAATCATGTGATTCTGGTCTTCCTGGGCCGTCAGGGCTGTTTCAAAAGTTCCTTTATGGAGAACCTGCTTCCGCCGGTGTTGCGCCGTTATTATGCGACGAAGACCAACAGCCATCGTCTTACCAAGGATGATCTTTTCGGAATGACGGAGAACATCCTGATTAACTTCGAGGAAATTGACTCCATGCAGCGCAAGGAACTCAATCAGCTCAAGGCGATGACCACAACGGCTTTTGTCAACGAGCGTCCGGTATACGGACGGCATAAGGTGCGACTGCCGCACATTGCTTCGTTCTGTGCCACGGGAAACAACCTTCAGTTTCTCACCGATGATACGGGTACCCGGCGCTGGCTGATTGCCGAAATCGAGGAGATTGAGAATCCCTGGACGACGCCCATTCCTTACGAAGGGGTGTATGCACAGGCCAAGGCTTTACTCGATCAGGGCTATCGCTACTGGTTCGACGAAAAGGAAATCGAAGTGCTGAACGGAAGAAACCGCCGCTTCGAAACTCCTAATCTTGCCCGCGAACTGATTCTGTCTTATTTCCGTCCGCCTGTGGAACTGGAAAAGGGGCAGTACATTACCTCTGCACAGATTGTCGCCCGCTTTGGAACAGGAGTCCGCCTGAATGCCGTGCAGGTAGGCCGTGCACTGAAGGATCTGGGATTTCAGCAGGTACATACCAAGAACGGCAATTTCTGGGTCGTTGTGGAACGTACCAAGGATGAAATCGATCACATTCTTCCGGAGCCTTCCGAAGGCTACGAGTAGAAGTTCGGGTTCCCGGTGAAAGATGAAAGATGGTGAAAGATTGGTTTTGCATCAATCTTTCACCCTTAATATTCTGTAAACCAGTCGGCTGGAAGCCTGGTGAAAGATGTGAAGGATATTTTCACTATGTTGCAGCAATGACAACAAAATAGCCACCTTTAAAGGTGGGGTTTTTAGTGTACATTTTGAAACATTATACAAAACACGCTTCACATCTTTCATCTTTCACCATAAAACGCTGATTAATAAAATATTGAAAATTCTTTACTATCTGAAATCTCTTTTCAGTGTTGCATCCGCAACCGTCGGTTTCGGAGCAAAACTGCCGATTTTTGCATCAAATTTGCACGATTGGTCACGTACGCTTACGCGATTGTTCACGTAAGCCAACGCGATTGTTCACGTGAGCTCACGGTAATAGTCACGTAAACCCAAGCTTTAGGGTCGCCCCAAATAGCGGAAAATTGTTTCCACCTGGACAGGGGTAAATACCCGCTGGTTGGGACGGTATCCGTACTCCTGAAGTTCCTTGAACAGTGTCGCGTTCTGTTTCAGCCATTTCGTCAGCCGGTTCACCGCCGCTTCGGGAGTCAGTTCAGGTGCATAGGCCATGGCCAGTTCTCTACGGTAGTAAGGATGGATTTCCCACTCTTTTTCTATCTTCTCTTCAGAAATACTTGTGTCTCTCATAATTGCTTGAATATTATTGTTTTATCACTATAAATATAGCAAAAAATCCGCTAATATCCATTGCCTGAGAGAATTATTTTATACGATTTTACTTCATATTCCACCGCATTCATTCCTTTTCTTCCGAGCCCCTGTTTCCGTGTTGTATCTTTGTTTCAGGTTAAATCAGTTGACAAGTTGTTATGAGTTTTTTAGTTCTTGAGTTTATGAGTTTGAGAACATTAACAAACTAAAAAACTTAAAAACTAAAAAACTTACACAAGCGCCTCGTCAACTTGTCACCTGATACCTAGTTACCTATTTAATAACCTTAAAAACTTAAACTTATGGCCTTAAATTACAGTATCTCGATGAGATCTTCCAATCCGATGGATCCGGAAGCAATTAAAAAAGCGTATGCAAAAGCTCAGATCGGCAGCAACGTAAGTCTGAAAACCATGTCGAAGCGGATTGCTTCGCAGACCACGGTGAACCGTGCCGATGTGATGGCGGTACTTACCGCCCTGGTAGACAACATCTTTGAAGTGCTCCGTGAGGGCAACCAGGTAGACCTGGGCGAACTGGGCAAACTTCGTCTGCAAATCAGCAGCGAGGGAGCCGCAAAAGCAGAGGAGTTTACCTCAGATTATATCAAGGATGTAAACATCCAGTTTGTACCGGGTGAAGACCTGAAAAACATCTTTGCCGGAATGGAATTTACACCGGTTCCGACCCGTGATGCAGTCCGTAAGGTATTGAAAGCCCAGAAGGCCGGTGAAACCACCGTAGACATCACCCCGGAAAAAGCCGGCGAAGATCCTCTTGTCTGATTAAAAACTCC
>NZ_JAPZVM010000011.1:0-128235 GCF_027529745.1 Phocaeicola acetigenes | reverse complement strand
TCCGCTGTTCTTCCGTAGCAGGCCTTTCTCCGGCCCGGTACTCCCCGTTCTTCTTCCTCATTTGTCGTGTCTGACAGCTGAAGGATAATCTTCCCCTTTATGTAAAGAAAGAAATCCTGAGTACGTCCTGTTTTATTCTTAAATCCCGTCTGATGCGTGGTTCTTGGCGGCTCTGTATTGTCGTCGTTGTGCAAGAGCTGCGGAAATCTTCATCGGGTTAGAATCATGGCGTGTCCGGCCGTGGTAGATATGTGTATGCATCCTCTGCTTCTGAAGGCTTGTTTCCTGCTTGACACGATTCTTTTTTGGAGCTTTTATTTCTGTCCCTGATCTTTTGGATATGTTGCATTGTGGATGTATTGTTTTTATTCCTGTATCGAATGGATGCTTCTGTACCCTTATTTGTAAACGTTATGCGGTAATGGAGGAAAGTTTGATAAAGAGAATTGCTCTGTCAATAGAAGAAAAGACTTGATAACAGAGAATGATTCCATGTGATAGGAAATGATCATTTCAATTTGCAATAGTACAGATTTCTGTTTTACTACTGCTTATTATATATTCTTGATGTTACTTACCCGATTGCATATATTTAGATTCTGCAGATGAACTCTTTTAAGGACTTTTTCTGCTGTTTCATAAACTTAGGGAATGTTTCTTTTTGATGGTCAATTGTGTGAGTAGAAATCCTGAAAACAGCTTTTTGTATTCTATAAATGACCAATATATTCTTTCATATATGTATTTTGCCTCTTTAATAATTGGAAGACATAAATGATGATTTATGAAAATTAATGTAGAAGAAATAAAAATGCCTATTTACTTCATTCCATATACATGTTCTTTGAAAAATGCTTTTGTAGGTGTTTATTAGGGCTTCTGGTAAGTTTTTTCTTTGCAAGAGTACTTCTTATGCTTTTTCTTGTCTTTTCTTTAAATAATCGAGTAAAAATAGCCCTAGTGCTAATCGAATTATAGGTTATGAGTTTATATAATAAAAATATCCTCTTGTTTATATACTTCCCAATAGAGTATTTCAAACAAGAGGATATTTTTATTATATAATCAGCAAGTAACTGCCCGATACATTAATCTTTCTTTTCCTTGTGTGGATAATCGATGGTATAATGTAGTCCACGGCTTTCTTTACGCTCCATAGCCTGACGTGTAATCAGATAACCCACATTAATCATATTACGGAGTTCGCAGATTTCTCTGGAAGCTTTTACGCGCTTAAACAGACGTTCTGTTTCTTCGTACAAGATATCAAGTCGGTTCCATGCACGTACCAGGCGAAGATTGCTTCGTACAATACCCACATACGATTCCATAATCTGATTCACCTCCTTCATACTTTGGGTAATCAGGATTCGTTCTTCCGTACTGATTGTACCCTCATCATTCCACTCCGGAATATCGGTATTGAAATCATAGCGGTCGAACACACTCAATGCATGCTGAGCAGCAGCTTCTGCATACACAATTGCTTCAATCAGTGAATTAGAAGCCAGTCGGTTTCCTCCATGCAGTCCGGTACAAGAACATTCTCCCAATGCATACAAGCGTTTGATGCTGGACTGTCCATCCAAATCCACCTTAATACCTCCACACAAATAATGAGCAGCCGGAGCTACCGGTATATAATCTTTTGTAATATCGATTCCCAGGCTGAGACACTTCTTGTATATATTGGGGAAATGCTTTTTGGTCTCTTCCGGATCTTTGTGTGTCACATCCAGATAGACATGATCATCTCCTCGCTGTTTCATTTCGCTGTCGATGGCACGCGCAACAATGTCTCGCGGAGCCAATGAAAGACGAGGATCGTATTTCTGCATGAACTCTTCTCCTGCCAGATTCTTCAGGACAGCTCCATATCCTCTCATCGCTTCAGTAATCAAGAAGCTGGGGCGATCTCCCGGATGATACAAGGCAGTAGGATGGAACTGGATAAACTCCATATCCTTGACAACTCCTTTGGCACGGTATACCATTGCGATACCATCTCCGGTAGCAACCAGCGGATTGGTAGTATGAGTATACACTGCTTCACACCCCCCTGTAGCCATGACTGTCACGCGCGACAGGAAAGTATCTACCTCACCCGTTTTTTCGTTCAGTACATAGGCACCAAAACATTTGATTCCCGGTGTATGACGAGTTACAATAATACCCAAGTGATGCTGTGTGATGATTTCTACCGCATAGAAATTGCTGAATACAGTAATATTGGGATGTTGTTTTACCGCTTCAATCAAGCTGGTTTGTATTTCAGCTCCCGTATTGTCTTTATGATGTAAAATGCGGAACTCAGAATGTCCCCCTTCTTTATGCAAGTCAAACTCCCCATCTGGTTTTTTATCGAAATTTACTCCCCATTTGATAAGTTCATCTATTTGAGCAGGTGCATTTCGGACTACCTTCTCTACCGCTGCCGGATCACTGATCCAGTCGCCGGCTACCATTGTGTCATGAATGTGTTTTTCGAAATTATCTACCTTAAGATTGGTAACCGAGGCAATTCCTCCTTGTGCGTAGTAGGTATTGGCTTCTTCGAGCCCGGCTTTGCAGATCAGTGCAACCGAGCCTTTGTGCGCTACTTTCAGCGCAAAGCTCATTCCGGCAATTCCTGAACCGATAACGAGAAAATCGAATTTTCTTACCATAGCATTATGTATATATATTGTTGCAAAACTACAAAAAAACTGATACTGCTGTATGTGCTTCCTTTGTTTTTTCTAAAAGTATTCCGAATTGTATAGTTTTCGATGATAATTTGTTATCTTCACCCAATAAATCTCAATGTAGAAACAATGAACAGAACATTTCATTCTAAAGTCGATTGGTGGTACTGGTTGCTGATAATTGTGACCGCCTTTCTATTATTTGATTTCTTTTGGTTTCATTATACGCTTCTTACCCTTCTATTGTCGGTAGTCATGATTTTTGAAATAGAGATGCTGATTCATACCTGCTATATCGTAACGGGAGACGGTAAGTTGAAGATTGAAACCGGACGTTTTATTCCGAATTCCACCATCGAACTGAATTCCATCGTGGCCATACACGAAACAAAAGGATATTCTGTAGCCCCAGCCTTGTCTGCATCCCGTGTCGAGATTGTATACCGTCTGGGTGAAAAGAATCATACGGTACAGATTTCTCCTAAAAACAGCAGTGAATTTATCCGCTGGATACAGAAAAAAACAGAACAATAAGAAAGGAGGTTTACAATGGTACAAGTATTTAAAAGTCGTACAACTGCATTTCAGATAACAGTCTTTGTGCTGGTGGTTGTAGTGTGTATACTTGTTCTATTGCTGGATGCTGCACACAACTGGAGCTGTTTGGCACTATTGACTCCCGTAATCTTATGGACAGACCATTTTCTGACACGGATTGAGGTATACGAAAACGGAGACGTATGGATTCGTCGCGGATTTACCGGAACCACAAAACTGCACGGCATTCTACAGTTGAAATACGATTCGAAAAAATGGAAGAGCCAGCAAATCCTGCTGCATCACACAAAAGGATACTGTACTGTTGATCCAATGGACCGGAAAGCTTTCATTGCATACATGCAAAAAGTCAATCCGATGATGGAATACATTGAAAAATAGATTAACCTTAAAATAAACTAAGATGAAATACCAAGTAGCGATTATCGGTGGAGGGCCTGCAGGCTATACAGCAGCCGAAGCAGCCGGAAAGGCTGGTCTCAGTGTAGTTTTATTCGAGAAAAACAATGTAGGTGGAGTTTGTCTGAACGAAGGATGTATCCCCACTAAAACCTTGCTTTATTCTGCTAAGGTATTCGATTATGCCCGTCACGCTTCCAAATACGCTGTGCAAGTACCGGAGGCTTCATACGACCTGGCAAAGATTATTTCCCGCAAGTCGAAAGTGGTACGCAAACTGGTATTAGGAATCAAAGCCCGGCTTGCTGCCTGCAATGTGACATTGGTAACCGGAGAAGCGCAGGTTGTCAATTCCCACACAGTACGTTGTGGTGAAGCCGAATACGAATGCGAACACCTGCTTCTTTGTACCGGTAGCCAAACATTCATACCTCCTATTGCCGGTCTGGAAGAAACCGGATACTGGACACATCGTGATGCCCTTGACAATAAAGAACCCATCCATTCGCTTGTCATTGTGGGAGGAGGAGTCATCGGTATGGAGTTTGCTTCTTTCTTCAACAGTTTGGGTGTACAGGTTACCGTTATTGAGATGATGGAAGAAATTCTGGGCGGAATAGACCGTGAACTCGCTGCCTTGTTACGCACCGAATACACCAAACGCGGTGTAAAATTCCTGTTGAATACGAAAGTCACCGCATTCAGAAAAGACGAAACCGGTACCATCGTATCCTACGAAAATGCAGAAGGTACAGGTGATGTAACCACCGAGAAAGTCCTGATGAGTGTAGGACGCCGTCCGGTTACGCAAGGATTCGGGCTGGAGAACCTGCAACTTGCTACCACCGAACGAGGAAACATCCGTGTAGACGAATACATGCAGACTTCCGTACCGGGAGTTTATGTGTGTGGCGACTTGAACGGTACTTCCCTTCTGGCTCATACAGCCGTACGCGAGGCAGAAGTCGCCATACACCATATTTTAGGAAAACAAGACCCGATGAGCTATCGTGCCATTCCGGGAGTTGTATACACCAATCCCGAAATAGCTTCTGTAGGAGCAACTGAAGAAGCTCTTCAGACATCTGGCACCACCTATCGTGTCATTCGGCTCCCGATGACCTATTCCGGTCGTTTTGTAGCCGAAAATGAAGGCATGAACGGCTTCTGTAAAGTATTGGTCGACGAGAACGATGTGCTTTTAGGTGTACATCTTCTGGGAAATCCTTCGTCGGAACTGATTGTGCTGGCCGGTATGATGATAGAAGACAGAAGACGGTATTCCGACTGGAAAAAGTACGTGTTCCCTCATCCAACAGTAGGAGAAATATTCAGAGAAATAGACTAATTGTATAATAGCAATATGAAACGGGTACAGTGGACAATATTCATCTGGTTGTGTAGTCTGTGTGTGTTAAGCGCACAGACTCTTCGCGAACGTTTGGACGCATTGGTACAGTCTGATCCTGTGCTGCAAAGGTCGGAAGTCGGTATTACTGTGTTCGACCTGACTGAAGGAACCTCCCTTTATCAGTATCAGGCCGACAAACTATACCGTCCGGCTTCTACAGAGAAAGTCATTACAGCCGTTACTGCTCTGGCCCGCTTAGGAGAAAATCATTGTTTTCGTACCCACTTGTCCTATATCGGAACCCTTTGTCAAGACACATTGAAAGGCAATCTTTACGTGGCAGGAGGTTTCGATCCGGAATTTACGGAAGAAGACCTGGACCGTTTTGCACAAGCCGTATACGATGCCGGTATTCGTACGATAGAAGGAGACCTGATAGGCGATGTATCACTGACCGATTCCGTATACTGGGGACCGGGATGGTCGTGGGACGATACTCCGGAGTCTTTCCAACCTTATCTTTCCGCTTTGATGCTCAACCGGGGATGTGTAAAAATAACCGTTACCCCTCAGTCGAAAGGAGAGTCTCCCCAAGTAGAGGTTAGTCCTGTATCCGATTATTATACAGTAGACAATCAGGCAAGAAGTTACGATGCAACCAGTGGAAAACTGCGTATTACCCGCGACTGGCTTCGTAACGGGAACACCATCCGTATTTCGGGCAATGTCACCAGACAAATCACCCGTGTACTGAATCTGTACTCTTCCGAGAATTTCTTTCTGCAAACTTTCTGTTGCCGTCTGCGTGAAAAAGGAATTACCTTGCGTGCAGTATCAAAAGGCCTTTGTCCTTCAGACACCATTTCCCTTGCGGTATGCAGTCGTCCGATAGACGAAGTGCTGAAGCGCGCATTGAAAAAGAGCGATAACTTGTCGGCAGAAGCCCTGTTTCATCATGTCGGAATTCAGGAAGCCGATACACTCTATGTAGGGTTCAAGGAAAGTCAGGAAGCCATCTGCCGGTTTATGAAAGAAGAAATCGGCCATTTACCGGAGCGCTACCGGATTGTAGACGGAAGCGGAGTTTCCCTGTACAATTATGTTTCGCCGGCTTTGCTGCTCGCTTATCTGAAATACGCCTATTACCATGCACCGGTATTCCAGCCTTTTTACGAAGCTCTGCCGATAGCCGGAATCGACGGAACCCTTCAGGGGCGTATGAAAAAAGGAAAAGCCTTTCGCAATGTACGTGCCAAGACAGGCTCTGTGACCGGAGTAAGTTCGCTGGCAGGCTATGTACATGCTTCCAACGGTCACATGCTGGCCTTCGTCATTATCAACCAGAATGTGTTGAAACCCCGTGAAGCCCGTTCGTTTCAAGACAAAATATGCGAAATCTTAGCCCGTTGAGTCTCGCTAAGATTCCGCATATTCCTTTATAAACTATTTTTTCAGTCGAATACTTTAAACTGATATCCCTGTTCCAGCAACCACTCGATGGAGCGAGGCAATGCGTACTTCAGGTTCTGTTCCGACTTCAATGAATCGTGGAAGGTAATGATAGAACCGTTCCTTGCATATTTCTTGACCTTTTCGAACACCTGCGGTCCGTTCAGTCTTTTGCTGTAGTCGCGGGTAACCAAATCCCACATCACAATCCGGTATTTGCTTCTGAGTGTCCGATACTGTCCCCATCCCATGTGTCCGTGTGGCGGTCGGAACAGATCCGTATGCAGATACTCGTCGGCCTTATCGGTATTTGCCAGATAACTTTGGCTCTTATACTCAAATCCGCGGATATGGTTGAACGTATGATTTCCTATCCGATGTCCGCGTTCTACCACTTTCCGATATTCAGCAGGATGTTTGCGCACATTGTCGCCCACCATGAAAAAGGTAGCCTTGATGTGATACTTATCCAGCAAGTCGAGCACCCATTCGGTTATTTCCGGAATCGGTCCGTCATCGAAAGTCAGATACACTGCTTTCTCCTTTTTATCCATACGCCATAAGGCGCGTGGATAAAGGAGACGTATCAGTTCAGGAGGTTGTTCTATAAACATACGCTTATTGGGCTGGTGTGTTATTTCCTATTCGTTTTTCCAGTACAGAGTACAGCTGTTCAAACTTCTGTGCATAGTGCAAAGCCGATTTCACTTCTTTACCGTCTTTGGTTTTCAGCTCAGAAAGACTTTTGCACACATCATCCAATATATAGAAATTACGCATGCAGTTTTCGCTCGACGAAGCAAAGCGGTCGTCGTCAAGACTCAGGTACCACATGGCATATTCAGTCGCGTTGTTAGCCAGTTCATCATAAATCGCTTCAGCCTTTTCCGGATGTCCCAGTTTGGCATAGCAGTCAGCCATTTCCTTCGAACTGCTGTACAGATAGTCGTGGCGTACGTTGCTGCTTGGTATCATCTTCTCGCAGTAATCCAGCACCTCAAGCGCCTTGTCGTTCTTGCCTTCTTTTATCAGCTGCGAAGCCAATGTCACAAACAGGCGGCGATGTGTATCACACATGCGCAATACCGTTTCGTCCAGATAGATACCCGGAGCATCGATACCTCCAAACTTAAACTTATGCATCAGGTTGTCGTACATCTTTTCAGTATCAATGTGTCTACCCAGTTTGGCATTGTTGAACGGAGTGATGCGGTAAGCCAAGCCTTCCTGCAGGAAGTTGTTGGTCAGATTCAGATGATTGTCCGAACCCACCGTAATTGCCATATACATCGGGCGTTCCCAGTTGGTATTGGCAAGCATTTCCAGCATCATCAGCTCTGTTTTTGTCAGCATGCGTTTACCCTTCAGTGAGATAGTCATATAGTCTGGAATAGAATCCGGAATCAGCATATTCGAGCGTTTGATAGCCTCTTTGTCCAGTGTCATCACGATACTGTCTGTAGGAATCATCTGCAAACCGTCTTTCGGAGCACGTACCCAGTACTTCATGATATTCTTCAGTTCGTACGGATTTTCACCGAATTCTTTCTTTGCTTCTTCAGGATTCTGCTTGTAGAATCCTTCGATAGCCTTCATGGCTTCCGGACGTACATATACTATTTCATTATGTCCCGATACATAGTCGATACGATCCCAGTTGATAGGTACAGACGGAGAATCGTAAGCCGGACGGCGCATCTGGTCGATGTACCAGTCAGTCTGCAGGTAACTCAGGTTGCAGACACGCACATCGGTACGGAAACCTTCTGTTTCCTGGTTGTACCAGAGCGGGAATGTATCATTATCTCCGTTGGTGAAGAGAATCGGGTTACCTTCTGCCTGCACAGAGTTCAGATAATTCTGTCCGAAGTCGCGGCAAGTATATCGTCCGCTTCTGTCGTGGTCGTCCCATGTCTGGCTCACCATCTGTACCGGAACCAGCAGACAGACTACACTTGCCAATACCGATGCCGGTGTCTCTTTCATCTTCTTCCACAGATATTCGGAGATGGCTGCCACACCCAGACCAATCCAGATGGCAAAGGCATAGAACGAACCCGCATAAGCATAGTCGCGTTCGCGCACCTGTTGCGGCGACTGGTTCAGATAAAGAACGATAGCCAGTCCGGTCATGAAGAACAGGAAGAATACAATCCAGAACTGCTGGATACCTCTTTCTCCCTTATACGCCTGCCAGAACAGACCAATCAGTCCCAGAATAAGCGGCAGACAGTAGAACACATTGTGCCCCTTGTTGTTTTTCAATTCACCGGGCAGCAGACTTTGGTCGCCTACCAAATAATTATCAATAAACGGAATACCGGTAATCCAGTTGCCATGTTCTATCTCGCCCTGTCCCTGTATATCATTCTGTCGTCCGGCAAAGTTCCACATAAAGTAGCGCCAGTACATAAAGTTCAGCTGATAAACAAAGAAGAACTTGATATTCTCCCACTGGGTAGGAATCTTCAGCATCACCACTTCTCCTGCCTGGTCGTAAGGCACCTGACGGCCTTCTACACCGCCCAGCCAGCTTTCGTAGGCCGCTGCATGATCCGAACTCCACATACGTGGGAACAGCATATTCTGTGCATACTTATATTCTGTTTTGTGGCGGACTATTTCGTAGCTGTCTTTTTCGTCGGGACGCTCTTTCTCTTTACGCTGATAAACCGGAGCTCCTTCTACCACATCGTACATATAACTGCCGTTTTCTTCCTTGATGGCCGGTTTCGAAGCATAAGTCTGACCGTAGAACAACGGACGTGTACCATACTGCTCGCGGCCCAAGTATTCACCCAGTGTAAAGATATCCTCCGGTGAGTTCTGGTCCATCGGTGTATTGGCAGTAGAACGGATGACAATCAGTGCATACGAAGAATAACCTACAACCATCATCATCATACACAAGAGTGCAGTATTCAGCGTGCGGGCGCTGACACGGAACTTCTCGCTCAAATCGGCAAAAAGATACAGTCCGATAAGAACTAATGCAACCACACCAATCAGTATGCTGCTCCATCCATGTCCGTAGAACGGAATACCCAGCAAGGCGATGGTAGTCAGGAAAGAGATGTTCATCCGCTTGCGGCTTACTGCCACATAGCTTTCGTATACACCCCAGATAATGCTGGCTGCAAGAATAATAATGTAGACAATCAGTCCGGTATTAAACGAGAATCCCAGGCTGTTGACAAAGAACAGTTCGAACCATCCTCCTACCTTCACGATACCCGGTACGATACCGTACAGCACTGCTACAATCAGTATCATAGAGCCGAAGAGAGCCAGGAGGCTTCCTTTCAGATTGGCATTAGGATTCTTTTTATAGTAATATACCAGTACGATGGCAGGGATACAAAGCAGGTTGAGCAGATGCACACCGATGGAAAGACCTGTCAGATAGGCAATCAGCACCAGCCAGCGGTCGCTGTGTGCCTCGTGTGCCCGGTTTTCCCATTTCAGTATCAGCCAGAATACCAGTGCGGTAAACAGGCTGGAGTATGCATACACTTCTCCTTCTACAGCACTGAACCAGAACGTATCGCTCCATGTGTAAGCCAGTGCACCTACCAGACCGGAACCCATGATGGTAATCATCTTTCCGGTTGTCATTTCCTCGTCTTTGGGGCAAATCAGTTTCTTGGCCAGATGCGTGATGCTCCAGAAGAGGAAAAGAATACAGGCGGCACTCATCAGTGCACTCATGATGTTCACCATCATAGCCACTTGCGACGGGTCGCTTGCAAACTGGCTGAACAGGTTGGCTGTCAGCATAAAGAAAGGAGCACCAGGCGGGTGTCCTACTTCCAGTTTATATCCACTTGTGATAAATTCGGGACAGTCCCAAAAGCTGGCAGTCGGCTCAATGGTCATGCAGTAGGTAAACGCTGCAATGGCAAAGGCAAGCCATCCCACCAGATTGTTGATTTTGTTGTACTGCTGTTTCATGTAAACTATTTTGTATGCTTGTTTGTATTCAATAGTCGCAAAGATACGAAATAGTTGTCATACAGCATTTATTTTGTTTTCTGAATCAGCGGTGATACGTTTTTTTAACGGATGGAGGAAAATACAACAACGATTTATAGCTTTGTGTGGCTTTATAAATACAATTATTAGTTTGTAAACTCATTCACGTCCAGTAGGCAGATGTTCAGTTCGTCCCTGTGTACGATTACGGATTTATTCATCCATCGGTCGATTTGTTGCTCTTCGTCTATGTATCTCACTTTGAATGTGGCTTCATTGGCATAATCTATGCACATCGCTGTAGGATATGGAATTCTGTTTAGTAGGGTAAAAGGAAGGATGCACTCTTGTTCCTCTGGGGTAAGGAAGAACTGTTTGTCCATCTCGTTCATGTGTATTTCAAATCTGCCTCGTGAAAGGTTATAGGCAAAGAAGCGGATGTGGCCATTGTATTTGTAGCAGACAAATGTATGTTCTGTGGCAGTATTGAAAGCTCTATCCATGTCTACATAAATGTCGTATGGATAACTTTTTTGTGGTTGAATATCTTCCTGGAATCCGTTACGCGCAATGGTGGTATCACAGTAGATAAAGGTGTTACTGAGTGGGCAGTTTTGTAGTTTACCGTCATCATATATTGTAAACAAGTCTCCATAGTTTCCTTGTTCATCTTGTGTACATAGTGTTTTCCCATTAGGTACCACTGTTAGCCTAAACCAATATTGCTGATTTGCATCCCGCTGTACCACCGCCTTACTCAAGTCGTCAAATAATCCATAGGCGTATGTATGAAGACTGCCCAGCCTTACAGATATCCCGTAGAGTGTGTTTCTGTCTGTCAGTACTTCTTCTCCATAATCATTTATCAACTCTCCGCTGATATCGGTAAATGAGGTTTCTACGAGGTTTGGCTCATTACACGGGTTGTCATCGTCTTTGCACGCCCATAGCAGCAAAGGAGAAAATAGTAAAATAAGTGTTTTCTGTTTCATGGTTTTGTATTTTTTAATTTGATTGCAAGGTAGATAAAGGTTTTGAGTTAGAAAAATCGGATGCTTAGTTTAACGCGAAAGTTTTTTCAATCTTCATTATAAAGGTTATATTTGATTTTTTGCTGAACAGTCGATTGTAATATCATATTCCTGTCCTCTGCTGAAGTTTCTTTCAACATAAAGTTCATGCCATCCTGCGTGAGGGGAGTTGTCCTGGTAATAGATTTCAGCTCCGATTGTTTCTTCGTGATTATCGGGAAGTCCATGATCTGTTGTCCATGTAGTACAAGCCCATTCAATGGTTTGCTCCGGATGTTCGGGAGTGAAAGTAAACTGTCTGGCCGGATGCCTTCGGATGTCGATGGTAAGCTCCCCGGAAGGAGAGGTGAATTGAACTGCTTTCACATTCATTATAATAAATCCACGTTTTGCATTCAGTGGGATAACCGAATCTGTTTCTGCCAGATAGTCAGAGATTCCTGCTTTATATATTTTATTATAAAATGGAAATACAAGACAACTGAATTGACAGAAATGATACCGCGAATCATAGATGAATGAATTGCTCAACGGGCAATTGGTATATTCACTGCTGATAGCCAAGTCTTCTCCTTTGATAAAGACATCTCCGTAAGCATTCTCTTCGGGGGAATAGGTACAGGTTTGCTTTCCGTTTGGAGCGATAATGACTCTTATTTTGTATTTTACTCCTTTTTGTAGCTTGACTTTGGCTAAACCGATGTCGTCGAACAATCCATAGGCATAGGGAATGCCCCAACTGTCTTTATCGGGATATAATATCTCGATACCATATAGATTGTTTTTATTGTCGGGTATGGAAGAAGGATAATCCTTTGTCCATTCTCCGGTCAGTTGAAAGGTTGCTTCTACATAGTCATTGGCTGGGCATTGTTCATCGTCTTTGCATGCCCATAGCAGCAAAGGGGAAAGCAGTAAAAAGAATAATGTTTGCTTCATAAGTCTGATGATTTGGAATTGATTTAAAAGATAGGAAAAAGAATTGATAATCAGTTTTCTTCATCTCTCTTTAACGGTATATTTAACCGATATTTATCCGGTTTTAGCTTAGTTTGTAAACTCATTCACATCCAGCAGACAGATGTTTAGTTCGTCTCTGTGTACAATTACGGATTTATCCATCCATCGGTCGATTTGTCGTTCTTCATCTATGTACCTCACTTGGAATGTGGCTTCACTGGAGTAACTATCACACATCCATGTAGGATATGGAATCACTTTTAATATTATGGTAAAAGGAAGAATAGATTCTTGTTCCTCCGGGGTAAGGGAGAACTGTTTGTCCATCTCGTACATTTGTATTTCAAACCTACCTCGTGAAAGGTTATAGGCAAAGAAGCGGATGTATCCATTGTATTTAAATGTGGTAAAAGTATGCTCCTTCTCTTTGTATGCAAGTGCATCATGACTTACATAAATATCGTAGGGATAGCTTGATATAGGTAATAGGCTTTCCCGAAATCCATTTACTTCCATTGTAGTATCACAATAGATAAATTCATTGGTAACGGGGCAGTTTTCTATTTTCCCGTTACCGTGTATAGCAAATAAGTCTCCATAATTCCCATTTTCATCGTGTGAGCATCGTTGTTTACCATAGGGTACAACGGTTGTATTTGCCCAGTACTGTCGGTTGGCATCGCGTCGTACAATTGCTTTACTTAGGTCATCGAATAGTCCATAGGCATAGGTTTTCCTGTTCTCCAATCGTACAGTAATTCCGTATAGTGTATTTTCATCTTGCAGGATGTTTTCACCATAATCAATAGTAAGCTCTCCTTGAATTTGGGTGAGAGAAGTTTCCATATAGTTTGGCTCATTACACGGGTTGTCATCGTCTTTACATGCCCATAGCATGAAAGGTACGAATAATAATATAAGTGCTTTCAGTTTCATAGATTTGTGGTTTTTAATCTAATTGCAAGGTAGATAAAGGTTTTGAGATAGAAAAATCGGATGCTTGGTTTAACGCGAGAGTTTTTTCAATTTTAACTATAAAAACAACCAGTTTGTCTTTGTATGCGATTACGGATTTATCCATCCATCAGTCGATTGATCGTTTTTCGATTACGTATCTGCTTTTTCTTGAAAAATAAAATGTTTTGAAAATCCGGTTTTCTCTTTCATAAAGTCTGATTTTTCAGTTTTTCGCTAACTGATACTTTTGTAATTTAATGAATTTTAACAGGCAAAAAAGAGGAAATAAATCAAAAAAAGGACTGTATACATGCTTTATAATATGTATTTAGGGGATGAAACAAAGGAAAAAAGGACTCGTAAAAGAGGGTTTTGATACTTGTATCGGTGGGTGACGATACTTGTATCGTGAGCTTACGCTATTAGTAACACATGCCAACGGTATTAATAGTGTAAAAAAAGGGGATTAAAAGAGGTTTTTATTCCTGTTTTTTAGCAGAGTGGAGTGTTTTTTCTTCTCTTTTAAAAGATGTATATCCGGGTGATAAAAAGATGTGATTCTTGTTGTGTGAGAAGATATTTGTTGTGTAATGCATGTGTATTGTGTAACCTGTACGGATAGGTAGTGAATTTTCTGTCTTTTTGTATTTGGGTATACCCCCAAAAAAGTGGAAATTTGCAACCGGACTTGCCTTTGAGTCTAAAAAGGCCTGTTTTAGGGGACTTGAATTGACATTTTGATAAATGTATATTCCACTGAAGTGAGACACTTTCATTTTGTCATTTTACGGAAAAATTGGAAAAAGAAAAATGCCAATGGGGCTTTATTTGTCCGATTAAGCTTTTGTGTATATCCAAAATATTATATCTTTGTTGCCGGAAATGGTTCCGTGTGTCTGTTCGGACAAGCGGATTAAAAGGGAATCAGGTGGAATTCCTGAACAGTCCCGCTGCTGTAAGCTCCTTCAACTCTTCGGAAATAGCTTATGCCACTGATAACTGAACAATATCGGGAAGGCTCCGGAGAGGGGGTAAGTCAGAAGACCTGCCATCATACAAATTTAACTGCACTCGTGGGATAGGCAGTTAAGACTGAATTTATACAATTAATTTTATCAAGTAGGTGTGACCGGAAATTTCTGGTCTTCGTGCTGCTGTGTGTATTTCTGACAGGGAATACTGTATGCCTGTGTGTACAAAACAGGCGGGATGGCTTGTGCTGATTATTGCCGGCGATTTTGGAGGATTGATTGTGTAATGTCATTTTTTATAAAAACAGATTTTTATAAATAATAGTATTATGAATTTTATTGGATTTGCAAGAAAAGCCGTCCTTATGGGGCTTATGGTATGCATTGCCCTGTGTATGGGGGCTTGTTCGTCGGAAAATGGTACTGCAGGAGCAGGAACCTTGAAGTTTGATTTAAACATTGTGCAGGAGGGTACTGATCCTTTGTTTGTGGTGCCGGGACAGGATATGGTGCTGGAATATTCGGGAGAAAATATACAGACGATAGAAGTGGGAAAGCTGTCGGCCGGATGGACTGCAGAAGTGGATTATGAAGCATCTAAAATTGTACTGAATGCTACTGCTGAGGCTGAGAAAGAAGCGAAAATTGAATTTAAGGCGAAAGGTGGAGATGGTACAGAGCAGGTAAAAGAGTTGAGCTTTTATAACCTGAATTCGTTTAATGATCCGAACGGGGCTTTTGTGCTGAATGAGGGAAATATGACTACAGAGAATGGTTCGTTGGGATATATTACTCCGGAAGGTTATGTGATTGGTGATGCATATAAACTGGTGAATGGTACCGAACTGGGAAATGTAGCGCAGGATATGGCGTTCTACAACGGGAAGATTTATGTCATATCGCAGAATGGAAACAAAAATGCGGTGGGAGAGTTATTCGAGAATGATGGCACGCTTGTGGTAATGGATGCGAAAACGTTGAAAAAAGAAGTGACTTTTTCTAGAAATCAGTTGGAAGGACTGGACTGGCCTACACATATCGCTGTTCTTGATGAGAACCATATATATATTCGGGATAATAAAGGGGTGTATCGTCTGGATATGGGAACGGGAAGAATTTCTTTTGTAGAAGGTTCCGACGGAGCTCCTAAGTCGCGTTTTGTGGTAATGGGAGGTAAGGTGTATACATTCCAGAATAAAAACTATATGTGCAATATCCTTGAAATCTCACCGGAATCGGATAGTGTTTCTAAGATAAGTTTGCCTTATTCGGCTCCTTATAAGAGTTTGTATAGTATTGAGAAAGCCGGTGAGGGGGATGTATGGCTTACTGCGACTGGATTTGGTAAATATTATGTGGCTAAGTTTAATCTGGCTACTAAAGAGCTGGACTCTCGGGAAATTGGTTCGGAGCCGAATGTGGGAAGTGCAGGGGTGTCTTTCTGTGTAAAAGATAATATGATTTATTATGCCAATGGCACTACACTGTATCGTATGAAGTTTGATGAGGCTGCCGGAGAGGAACCGGGTGAAGAGGAAATGCTTTGCGATCTTAATCTGCTTGATAGTAATGCAGGACTGTTGTATAACGGACTGGCTGTTCATCCGGTGACGGGACATGTATATGCAAACTCTATCAAATCGTTCCCCTTGTTTACTACAAATCAGATCTGGGTATTCGATTTTGAGACCAGCGTAGACTCTCCGTTTGCCAAATATGAGAATTATACACATTTCCCGGCAGGAGTCTTTTTTTATTCTGAAAATTAATTTATTGTATTGGTTATGAAGAAGTTATTTTATCGTGCTTGGGCTGTATGCATGCTGGCTGTAGCAGTATCGGGATGTTCTGATGATTTGTCGGAGGGTAATTCCGGCGGAGTTGGGAAAGAGGAAATCTTGGGCGGTTATGCCGACCCGAAAGGGGTGATGATATTGAACCAGGGAGCTCCCTCTTCGCAAAATAGTTCTCTGACTTTCATTACTCCGGAAGGTGAAGTGGAGGATAACGTGTACCGTAAGGTAAATGGCTCGGCTTTTGGAAATTATGCGGAGGATTTATGGATGTATAACGGTAAGTTCTATATCGTAAGCGACGGGCTTTTTGAACCTAATGGGGAGAAAACCGATGGTGAACTGGTGATTGTGGATGCTGTAACATTGAAACTTGAAAAGGCTTATCAGATAGAAGATTTGAAGTTTCCTCGGCCGGAAGGAAGTCTGGAGGAAGATGAAATGCTTTCGCTAAGTACTCCTTTTTCCAATATTGCTGTATTGGATGAGAAGAATGTATTTTTTGCCGAAGGACAGGGAATGTTCCGCTTTGATACTACTACGGGAGAGCTGAATCTTATTGAAGGGGCTTATAATTTTGGTAACCAGGGAGGAACTATTGAAGAAGTGGCTTCAACAAGAGGTATCTTGAGAGTGGGAGACTGCCTGTATTGTGGGGGTGGAGGTTTCTGGCAAACTACAAGATTGTTTGAGTTTGCTAAAGATAAGAATGAGGTGAATAGGGTTTTGCCTGATTTGAATGGTGATTTTATTAGTGGAATCTGCCAGACGGGCGAACGTGAGGTGATGCTTGCTACTTGTGGAAGAGGGGGAGAAAAGAAGTCTTACCTTATTTTTGTCGACCTCGACAGCTGGAAGGTAGTGAAAGAGGTGAAGATTGCGGAGGATATTTCTGCTGAATTCTTTAATGATTCGGGAATTACAAAGGCTGGAAATTATATTTATTATGCAGCCGGGGGAACGACTATCCGTCGTTTGTCGCTCGAAACCTGGAAAGCGGAGGATTGTATCGATGTGCTGAAAGATGCGCCCGAAGGGATTCATCTGAACTGTAATGTGACTGCAGATCCTTCTAATCAGTATTTGTATGTGGCTGTATCGGATAAATACAGTGAATCGGAAATTCCTACTTGTAATTATTTGCTGATTTATGATTGCAGTGGAGCAAAACCGGTATTGGTGAATAAGATTATGAATAAGACAAGTTATCCGATAGGAATATATCCGATGAATAAGTTTTACAGTAAATAAAGATACGGGGTAAACTGGAATTATCGGTATAAAAAGAAATAGCAGCGGGAACTCCCGCTGCTATTTCTTTTTTATTTTAATGTGCCGGCTTCTGCCTGCTGAATCATCTGCTGGCTGGCATACATGTATACTTCTACACGGCGGTTTTGACGGCGTCCGGCTTCGGTACTGTTGTCGCCTACAGGATTGCTCTCGCCCATTCCTTCTACTTTCTTAATCTGTGAAGCAGAAGCACCGCATCCTAAAAGATAGCTGGATACGCTCTGGGCACGTGTCTGGGAGAGTTCCATGTTCTTCTGTGCACTTTGGGCTGCTGTACAGTTCTTCCATCCGGTATTGTCGGTATATCCGTAGATTGCGACATCCATGTCAGGGTTCTGGTTCAGAACATTGTTGGCAAACTTGCTTAATGCCGATTTGGCTGAGGTACTGAGATCGGCACTGCTTGTATTGAATAGAATACCGGAGTCGAATGTAACTTTTACTGCCTGTAAGCCGTTGTTGTCGGTTACCTGTTCTACTTCTGCGCCTTGAATTTCTGCGGCCTGCTGGGCTGCCTTATCCATTTTCTTTCCGATCAAGGCTCCTGCGCCTGCACCTACTGCAGCACCTACTGCTGCTCCAATGGCTGCTCCTTTTCCGTGTCCGATTACACCTCCGAGAATGGCTCCCATGGCAGCTCCGCTACCTCCACCAATCATACTTCCTTTGGCTGTCTTGTTCAAGGAAGCACATCCGCTTAATATTAAACTTGCGCTTAAAAACAGCGCCATACAGTTTCTTGCTTTCATAAGTCGTATCTGTTTAGTTTGAAACTGCAAGATACGGTAATTTGAGTAAATGTCCTAATTTTAAGAGGATAAAATACGGTTTTAAGGGTTGCTTAACCGTTGTGTGTATGATTATGCGATTTCAATACCCGATGGGGAAGATTGCCGTGACCTACGAGTTCGATGGGGCATCCGAAATGTTCTTCCAGCCATTCTGTCGGTACTTCGGTGTCGGGGTGGTAATGCAGGTTACCGTTTACACAGGCAATACTCTTTACGTTTTGCAGCACGGTTCCTATGTCGTGACTGACCAGAATGATGGCACGCTCACGGTTTATTTCTTCAAGTAAAGAGTAGAGCTTGGCCTCAAAACGTTTGTCGATGTAAGTATTGGGTTCGTCTAAAATGACGACTTGCGGGTCGGATACCAAAGCCCGGCCTAATAGAGCACGTTGCAATTGTCCGCCGCTTAATTGTCCGATGGCACGTTTCTCTAGTCCTTCCAGTCCCATTTGGGCAATGACGTGTTGCACTTGTTCGTGCTGTTCACGACTGAAAGGGTGTAGGAGTGACTTCTGACGGTTCAGACCGGACAAAACGACTTCGTAGACCGAGATGGGGAATTTCTTGTCGATGGCATTGTATTGAGGGAGATATCCCATGCTGATTTCCGGTACTTCTGTTCCGTTTCGGAAGAAGCGGATTTGTCCCGAAGTGGGAGAGAGAAGTCCTAATATCACTTTTATCAGAGTGGTTTTTCCACCTCCGTTGGGACCGATAACGCCTAAGAAATCTTGTTCGTATACGGTGAGGTCGATATGATCGAGTACGGTTTTCCGGTCGTAGCCGGCCGAAATATCGCTTAGTTGTATCAAAGGTGTTTTTTTCATGCGTGTACAAATGCGTTTAGGGTTGCTGTAAGGCACGTGCCACATTTTTCATTTCTTCATTCCAATGGTAACTCAGCGGATTGATAGGGACAATCTGCAATTGAGCTTCCCTGGCAATGAGTTCGGCATTACGGGTATCGAATTCTTGCTGTACGAAGATGATGCGGGCTTTTTTATGTCCGCTTTGTTCGATGAGTGTTTTCAGATGAGCCGGAGAGGGTTCTTTTCCCCCTTCTTCAATGCTGATTTGGGTGAGTCCGTAATCGCGGGCAAAATAAGAAAGTGCCGGATGATAAATCAGGAAAGTACTGTCTGCATGGCTCAGATAATTGCGTACTTCATGTTCGGTATTATCTATGACAAGATTCAGACTATCCAGTCGGTTCCAGTAGTAGTCTGTATGAATAGAATCCAGTTGGCAGAGGGTTTGGCAGATGTTTTGTGCAATCAGACGGGCATTGCGGCAAGAATTCCAGATATGAGGCTCGACTCCTCCTTCGTGAATGTGGTCGCCGTGCATTTTAGATTCTTCACGTATCAGGTCGATACCTGCAGACATATCGAAGAAAGGCAGTTCGGGAGAATTGCCTTGCAGTTTATCTATCCAGTTTTGTTCGAACCCGATGTAGCCGATGCGGAGATAGGCAGTACTTTGTGAGAGTGCAACCATCTGCTGGGGAGTGGGATCGTAGGTCTCGGGACTGCTGCCATCAGGAACCATACTTACTACCTTGAAGTGTTCACCGGCTATTGCTTCGGTGAAGTAACGCAGGGGCTCTAATGTGACGGTCAGTATAGGGCGCTCTCCGGCTTGTGGCTGTCTGTGACACGACATCAGGAGGAGCATGCTGATGAACAGAATGGTATATTGTTTCATAAAAAGTAAATCTTTGTGTGAAAAACAAAGATACAACAAATAAAGGAAATCACCGGAAAGTGATTTCCTTTATTTATCGTAATCTTCCCGAATAGCTTATCGGGTAGCACGAAGTATTTCACGTTTTCCTCCCGGAGGACCAGGCAGGCGTTCTACGGTATAGCCTGCACTTTGAAGCATGCGGCGTACGGAGCCTTTGGCACAATAGGTAGTCAGTACACCTCCCGGGGCTGTGATGCGATATAAACTTTCGAAGAGGGAAGGATGCCACATTTCCGGCTGTTTGTCGGGAGCAAAAGCATCGAAATAAATGACATCGTATTCTCCTGTAAATGGGAACTGGGTGAAATCGCCTTGTATCTTGTGGAGGGTAAACCATGGGGTTATGGATACCGGTTTATTCCATTCGGCACGATGCAAGGCTTCATACTCGGCGGCACGGGAAGGAGCAATCTGTTCGGGATATCCGAGCAACTGCAAAGTTTCTTCCGGTACCGGATAGAGTTCGATGGTGGTGAAACAGACCGGACGATGGGTACGTTCTGCTTCGAGTAAGGTAAGGAAGGCATTCAGACCGGTACCAAAACCTATCTCAAGTACACGGGGAGCCGGTACTGTGACATGTTGTAAGCCCATCTGAATAAAGATATGTTCCGACTCGGTGCGTGCGCCTTTTACGGAGTGGTAATGTTCGTCCATTTCCGGAACGAATAGTGTATAGCTTCCGTCTGCAGTTTGTTCGGGTTGTATCATGGGGGATATGTTTTAAAGTTTGGATTGTTAAAAGTGAAAGAACTTGAATGCTCCGATGGTGGCTGCTACCAGTAAAGCATAACGTGCCAGCTTACCGAAAGTCATTGAGAGAGCCACGATGTATAAATTGGCTTTCATCAGTCCTAAAACAATGAGAATGGCATCCCCGATGACAGGGAGGAAGGAGAAAACAGCAATCCATGAGCCCCTTCCATGAATAAATCGGGTGGCTTTGTCCAGTTGCTTTTTGTCTACTCTGAAATACTTCTCTATCCATTCCATTTTTCCGAGGTGTCCGATCCAATAGCAGGTAAGACCTCCCAATGCATTGCCGGCTGTAGTAGCCAAAGTAGACCAGATTGGGTCCAGTCCCAGTCCGATGCAGGCCAGCAGTACGGCTTCCGAGCTGAAAGGAAGAATAGTTCCGGCTAAAAAGGCTGAAACAAACATGCCCCAATAGCCCCAGTCTATCATGAATTGAAGAAATGCATCCATATATTGAATATTCCGGCAAAAAGGGTGAGAAGAAGCATACAGAGGAAATAATATCGTATAAACCTATTGAACAGAAGGGCAAACAGATGTCCGTGCATGATGGCTCCTATCATGATAAGAATAGGAAACAGAGCATTGAAGTGCTGAGGCTGCCAGAGCATGAGAAGCATGACTTCTATTCCGGTAAACCGCAGAGATTGTATCATAATGCGTGTCTGTACCTTATCCTGTCGTGATACCTGAAAATTCTGTGTACTGCTTATTACTGCCAACAGGAAAAAGACTCCCCATGAAATGCATTGGGAGAGTGTGAGTGTGGAATAATCGGGTATCCAATCCTGACCGAGTTGGCGAAAGGGAGTCAGGATAAAATCCGGTTCTCCATTGTAAGTACCGTAGCAAAGCATAAACCAGTAAGGCAAACTCAAGCCCACCATACCGGCAAAGAAAGTCCGCGGGCTGAGAGACCGTAGTCCTATCATGTGCAGGTAAAGGAAGGGAACAAAGAACAGGCATGAAGGGAGTATCCAGCTTCCAATACCGATTAACAGAAAGGCATGGAAAATGGACGATGAATTGTATCTTGATTCATAGCTGCGGAACAGA
Source organism: Phocaeicola acetigenes (assembly GCF_027529745.1). NCBI lineage: Bacteria > Pseudomonadati > Bacteroidota > Bacteroidia > Bacteroidales > Bacteroidaceae > Phocaeicola > Phocaeicola acetigenes. Next base: position 106,468 of record NZ_JAPZVM010000011.1, on the reverse strand, counting down.
GAACTGAGCATCCCTGCAAAGAGTAAGGGAAACCAGCTTTCGGCAGAGTATGAATAAAGAAACGGACAAAGAAAGAAAGTAATCAGAAATAGAGCCGGAGGAAGAGTAGAACGGGTGCGTATCAAGGCAAATGTGGTGTTCATCTCTATCATCAGACCGGTAATCAGTACTCCTATGACTAAAGAGAGCACATGAGTCCAGCTCTGACACAGTATTCCGCCTGTGAGCAGAGAGAGAAGAATAGCCACAGGAAGAGTCAGTCTTCCGGTGGCTATTTGATATTGAAGTGTATCTCGTGCAGATATCATTATAAGTCAAATCCGATGTCTGAGCGGAAATATTTCTTTTCGAATGAAATCTTTCCGGCATTGGTAAACGATTGTGCCAATGCTTCGGCTTTGTCTGCTCCGTATGAGCTGACTGCAATGACACGTCCTCCTGATGTTACAATCTGACCGTCTTTTACAGCTGTACCGGCATGGAATACAATGCTTCCTCCAGCTTTTGCTTCTTCGATGCCTGTAATAGGGAATCCTTTTTCGTATGCTTCCGGATAACCACCTGATACAAGCATTACGCATACTGCTGAGCGAGAATCAATTTCAAGAGTCTTTTCATTCAATGTACCGGTTGCTACTCCTTCGAATAAGTCAACAAGGTCGCTCTTGATTCGGAGCATGACACTTTCTGTTTCGGGGTCGCCCATACGTACATTGTATTCAATGACCATCGGTTCACCTTTCACATTAATCAATCCGAAGAAGATGAAACCTTTGTAGTCGATTCCTTCGGCTGCCAGTCCTTCTACTGTAGGACGGATGATGCGGTCTTCTACTTTCTTCATCCATGCTGCATCTGCAAATGGAACAGGAGATACAGAACCCATACCACCGGTGTTCAGACCTTTGTCGCCTTCGCCGATACGTTTGTAGTCTTTTGCTTCGGGCAAGATTTTATAGTTCTTTCCGTCGGTCAGAACAAAGACAGAGCATTCAATACCGCTCAAGAACTCCTCGATAACAACTGTAGCTGATGCATTGCCGAACATTCCACCCAACATTTCTTTCAGCTCTTTCTTGGCTTCTTCCAAAGTAGGAAGTATCAGTACACCTTTTCCTGCACACAAACCGTCTGCCTTCAGTACGTAAGGTGCTTCCAGAGTTTCAAGGAAAGCAAGGCCTTCTTCTATGTTGTCGGCAGTGATGCTTTTATAACCTGCTGTCGGGATATGATGACGCTGCATGAAACCTTTGGCAAATTCTTTACTTCCTTCGAGTACAGCACCTGCTTTCGACGGACCGATAACTGGGATGTGTGCCAAAGCTTCATCGTTTTTGAAGAAATCGTATACTCCTTTTACCAATGGATCTTCCGGACCTACCACTACCATGTCGATGTGGTTTTCTACCACAAACTGTTTGATAGCATCAAAATCGTCGGCTTTAATAGCTACGTTTTCGCCTACTTCGCGTGTACCGGCATTTCCGGGTGCAATATATAATTTGTCAATCTTCGGACTCTGAGCTATTTTCCAAGCCAAGGCATGCTCACGTCCACCTGAACCTAAAAGTAAAAGTTTCATTTGTATATCTGTTTTAGAGTTATTTCAGAAAGTCATTAAAATAGCGTGTAATATGTTCGTGCAGATGAACACGGTCTCTTCCCATCATGTTGTGTCCGTCTTCCGGATAAACAAAGAAATCGGGATGAGTACCAGCTTCGATGCAGGCACGAAGGAATGTATAACTGTGCTGAGGTACACAAGTAGGATCTGTTCCTCCAATGATGATTTGCAAGCGTCCTTTCAGATTGCCGGCTTTATTTCGAAGATTAGCTTCTTTATATCCTTCTGGATTTGTCTGTGGAGTGTCCATATAACGTTCTCCGTACATTACCTCGTAGAACTGCCAGTCGATTACCGGTCCACCGGCTACTCCTACCTTGAACAGGTCGGGATAAGTCAGCATCAGATTGGTGGTCATGAAACCTCCGAAACTCCAGCCGTGTACTCCAATTTTGTTTCCATCTACGTAAGGCAGTGACTGCAGGAACTTGGCACCTTCTACCTGGTCTTTCATTTCTTCAGTACCCAACTGACGGAAAGTACAGTTTTCGAACTTGATACCACGATTATCGCTTCCTCTGCTATCTACTGTAAGCATTACATAGCCTTGCTGTGCCATATAAAGATCCCATCCGCGTGCATCATAGAAACGGGTGTTGTGAATCATTTGTGCATGTGGGCCACCATATACATAGATAATGGCAGGATATTTCTTGTTCGGGTCAAAGTCTACTGGCTTAATCAGGCGATAGTACAAGTCAGTTTCCCCGTCTGCAGCCTTGATGGTTCCGATAGTGATTTCAGGTAGTTTATAGCCTTCAATCATCGGGTCGGTTGCAGTAAACAGTTCAACACCTTTCTTGCCGTTGGTAGGCAGGATGCTTACAATACGGGGTACAGAAGCAGATGTAAAGTTATCGATAACGTAAGTACCGCTGGCAGACAGCTGTGCACGGTGCATACCATCTTCTGCTCCAATGAGTGTACGTTTTCCGTTCTTCACGTTCAGGCTGAAAATGTTAGTCTGCAAAGGAGAAATTTCCGTGCTTCCGATGATAATTTCTTTCTTGTCTGTATTGAAGCCCAATACATCCTGTACCAGCCAGTTGCCTTCGGTCAGAGGAGTAGTTTTTCTGTACTCATTGTAAGTACTCTCTCCATCCTTGCCCTGTTGGGTATCTCCATACATTTTAGTCTGAGTATCCATCAGATACAGATGGTTGAAACCATCACGCTGGCTCTGATAGATGAATTTAGACTGATCCCAAGGCAGGAATATCAAAGGGTGCTGAGGTTCTACGTACTTCGGATGTTTTTCTTCGTACAATACTTCCAGCTTCTTTCCACTGGCAACATCGTAGCTTACCAGTTGTGCATGATTCTGGTCGCGGTTCAATTCGATGACATAAACCGTCTTTTCATCGGGCGCCCAACTGATGTTGGTAAAATAACGGTCGGTAGGATCGCCTGCCTGCAGATAAACGGTCTTTTCGCTACGCATGTCATATACTCCTACAGTGACTTTGTGACTTGTCATCCCTGCCATTGGATATTTGTCAGGCTCCAATGTGGCAATACGGGTAGAAGTGTTGACTTGCGGATAATCGGTTACCATGGTCTGATCCATGCGGTAGAAAGCCAGATAGTTTCCTTTCGGACTCCAGAAAGTACCCTTCATGATGCCAAACTCGTTGCGGTGTACACTTTGTCCGTATACGATACTGGGTCCGGATGCGTAGCCGTTTTCGTTGGGGCAGATAGCCAATATTGGATTGATAGGCTTGTTGCCTTTCTGTGGAGCAGAAACATACAAATCGTTTCCTACAGTATAAGCTACGCTGCTATTTTCCTTGCAGAAGTCAAAGTTGGCAGCCCGTTCATTCAAGTTAAGGCAAAGAGTAATCTGCTTAGTTGCAAAATCATAGCCAATCATGTGGTGATTATGACGGAAAACCACTTCTTTACGGCCGGCATAAGGAAGAGAAGCCGAAGTGAGTGTACGCAAAGGCTTGAACTCTTTTGTCGTTTCGTTTTGCTGAAGCGCATCATTAATTTCCTTTAACGTCACCAGTGTGCTTGTTTTTCCGCTTTTTGTATTGACAGACAGAATTTCCTCTACCTCTGTGCGTACACATACATCTCCCCACCATTGAAGACCAGACATATTCTTTGGAGTCAGGTTGAAATAATTACTTCCTCCGGGAATAACATCTTCCAGTGTATATGCTTTCTTTTCTTGAGCGGTGATTGTGCTTGCTGCCATACACAGTAAGAATATGAATTGAAATAAACGTTTCATTCTTTTGTTTGAATAAATGAGTTATCGTTCCGATCTATTGTCATCGTTTTTTTTACGGCTATGGATATAGCGTGGTGCAGGAGCCTGTTTAGGTCTTCCGTCATCAGTCGAAGGACGTGAAGAGACATTGCTTCTGCTTCCTTTGAAAGAAGGTTTCCGGCTGTCTTTATAAGTCACCTTTTCACTTCTTCTGCGAGGACGTGCTTCTCTTTCTTCGCGCTTGGGCTTGAACTCCTTGTCGCTGTTTTCGCTGCGGAAAGCTTTGTACTTACCGTCGAACAACTGATACTTACGGAATTGGCATTCCAGTGCTCCGTTGAAAAGAGGTATTTTTACAGAGGGCTTCAAGCCAATCTGGTCGAAACATTCGTCGCGGTAGCTCAAAATCCATGCGTCGTTGCCGCTGAATGCATGTTTCAGACGCTCGCCTATCATTCGGTACAATCCCAGCAAGTCTTCCGAAGAAATACGTTCTCCATAAGGCGGGTTGGTGATGATGATACTCTTTTCCTTTGGCTGTTCGAATTGTTGGAAAGGCTGTATTCTCAGCACTACATCCTTGCTTACTCCTGCTGCCTTTACGTTGTGAATTGCTATTTCGTTAGCCTTTGGATTGTTATCGTATCCATAGATTTTGTGAGTAAATTCACGTTCCTGCGAATCGTCGTTATAGATAGAGTCGAACAACTCCTGGTCGTAGTCTTTCCATTTTTCAAAGCCGAATTCCTTACGGAATACACCCGGAGCGATATTGCGGGCAATCAAAGCAGCTTCAATAGGAATTGTTCCCGAGCCACACATCGGATCAATCAGGTCGCATTCCCCTCTCCATCCGGTCATCAGAATCATACCGGCAGCCAATACCTCATTCAGAGGTGCTTCTACCTGTTCCTGACGATAGCCGCGGCGGTGCAACGATTCGCCCGAACTGTCTAATGACAGAGTACAGCGGTCTTCTGCCACATGAATATTAATTGATAAATCAGGATTGCTGATGCGTACAGACGGACGGTTTCCTGTTTTTTCGCGGAAGTAGTCAACAATCGCATCTTTTACCTTGTATGCCACAAATTTGGAGTGGCGGAATTCGTTGGAAAAAACGACAGCATCTACAGCAAAACTGCTCATGTTGTCCAGATACTCTTCCCACGCAATGCTTTTTACTGCATCATACACCTCGTCGGCGGTTTTTGCTGTAAAATGTTTGATAGGTTTCAGGATGCGAATGGCTGTACGAAGATGGAAATTTGCCTTGTACATCATAGCCTTGTCTCCTGTGAAAGAGACCATACGACGTCCGATTTCAATGTTACTTGCTCCTAACTCTGTGAGTTCTTGTGCCAGAACCTCTTCTAATCCTTGGAAGGTTTTGGCGATCAGCTCGAATTCTTGATTCATCTTGATTAAATTACGTAATTTCAATTTGATAATGCAAAAATACGAATTTCCCCTCAGTCAGTCAACTGTTTATTAGTGTTTTTCATTTTGATTTATTGCTATTCGGTAAAATCATAAGAGTGTGAATTTGAAGTACCCCTGTTTGAGGGACAGTTACTTTTCACCGGATTGGATAGAGGCTTTCTTCGCATTGGAATATAGATTGGAAACAAAGAGAGGTAGTGGTATCATTATCTGTTGCGAAAAGTCACGGGGTATAATCGGCGACGCTGATTGCCCATCCGGCGGTGTTGGTTTTATAGCCAACGACGTCGGTTGTATAGCCAACGCCGTCAATTACAGAAATGTATAGTTCTCATTGAGAAGTTATACTTTAAATTTGTAGCCTATATTTATATTATATAGGTAAAAAGTGATAATTTGTGTTGTGAATCAAATAGATAGTTATGTTTGAAATTGTAACATAAAATATGTTAAAATGCATTTTGTGCTAAACTTTTTAGGGAATATTTTGTTTGTTTTTATGAATTTATGAAGAACTGTAATCTTTTCTGATTTCTTGAATGCAAGAAAACGGTATGTTTATTGATAAATAGTGAAAAATGTTTATTTATTACCGTTGAAAAGATGTTTTCTCTTTTGTTTGTGTTAAATGTATAAAAAAAACTAACCTTAAAATCTTTTACGCCTATGGATTAATTAAAAAACTTATCCCTCTATCTCATCGTTTAGACTTTTAGTAAAAAGTCGTCTAACTAATATTTTAATACCTTATCTATGAGACTAAGCAAGATTTTACTATTATCATTTCTATTAATATTTTCGAGAGGAAATATTATCTGGGCTTCTTTAGAAAAACTATCAGACTTGAACCAAATTTCTGTGAATGAAGAAAAAGGAGTTGTATTGGTTAAAGGGGTTATAGTCGATTCACAAAACAACCCTTTAATAGGAGTAACCATCCTTGAAAAAGGAACATCTAACGGTACGATTACAGACTTTGACGGGAACTTTACCTTGCAGGTGAAAGAGAATGCTGTTTTGGAACTGTCTTATGTGGGTTATAAGACACAGTCTGTGGCTGCAAAGGAAAATTTAGGAAAAATTGTCATGAGAGAAGATACGGAGGTACTCGATGAAGTTGTAGTTACTGCATTGGGTATCAAACGTTCTGAGAAAGCATTGAGTTATAATGTACAGAAGGTTGACAATGCTTCTCTTACTACTGTAAAGGATGCAAACTTTATCAATAGTTTGAATGGTAAGGTTGCCGGTGTAAATATCCAGCGGAGCTCTTCGGGTGTAGGAGGTGCGACTCGTGTTGTAATGCGTGGTAACAAATCAATCAATGGCGACAATAATGTTTTATACGTAGTAGACGGTGTACCTATTGGAAATAAAAAAGCTTCAGATAATTCGACAGACGGTACAGGCTTTGGCGGCTCGACTTCTGGTGAAGGTATTTCCAGCTTTAATCCGGAAGACATTGAAAGCATTTCTGTGCTGACAGGTCCTTCTGCTGCGGCTTTGTATGGTGCCAGTGCAGCTAATGGTGTGATTATCATTAACACAAAAAAAGGTGCTGAAGGAAAAGCACGTGTCAATGTTTCTTTATCGGCAGAGTTTGCAAATCCTTTCGTAATGCCTAAATTCCAGAATGTATATGGAAATGTAGCAGGAGACTATATGTCTTGGGGTGCACGTCTGGAACAGCCTACCTCTTATGATCCTGCCGATTTCTTCAATACGGGAACAACTTTTACTGAGTCTTTCAATCTTTCTACAGGAACAGAAAAGAACCAGACGTACGTTTCTGGAGCAGCAGTCAATTCAAAAGGTTTGGTTCCTAATAATAAATACCACCGTTATAATTTTATGGTGCGTAACACATCGAAGCTCTTTAATGATAAATTGACTTTAGATTTTTCAGCAAGCTATGTACGCGAGTATTATAACAACATGGTATCGTATGGTACTTACTTCAATCCTATTGTAGGTACTTATCTTTATCCTCGCGGTAGCGATTTCAAGCAGGAAGAATATTTTGAACGTTATAACTCGGAATTAGGATATAATGAACAGTATTGGAGTCCGGGAGATATGGGTATGAGTATCCAGAATCCATATTGGATTGCATATCGTAATCTTCGTCCGGAGACCAGAGACCGTTATATGTTCTCGGTGTTGCTGAAGTACGACATTACAGACTACCTGAATGTAACAGGGCGTTTGCGTATGGATAACACCTATACAGAAAAGGAAGATAAGCGCTATGCGTCGACTAATGGTACTTTTGCAAAACCTAAAGGACGCTATAATTATTCAAACGAAACCTATCGTCAGAAATACGCTGATATTATGGTGAATTTTGATAAACAATTTGCTGATATTTATCATGCTACTGTCAACGTAGGTTCTTCATTTGAAGAATATGATACGAAAGGCCGTGGTTGGGGTGGTCAGTTGATGACTGTTCCTAATCTGTTTACTTACGGTAATGTAGATCCAACTACAGGGGTACCCAGTCAGACTGGAGGTAATTTGAGAACACGAAATGCAGCTGTATTTGCTTCGGCTGAGTTGTCCTGGAAATCGGCTTTGTATTTGACTCTTACAGGACGTGCAGACCATCCATCGCAGTTGATTAACGCTGCTGAAGAATGGATATTTTATCCGTCGGTAGGTGTTTCGGCTTTGGTTACAGAGTTGCTGCCCGAATCTACACGCGATGCCATTCGTCCTGTTTTGGGATTTTTTAAAGTAAGAGCTTCTTATACAGAGGTTGGTTCTCCTATTTCGGAAACAGGGTTAACTCCCGGAACGTTGACACACGAAGTAGAAGGAGGAGTTGTAAAACCATTTAAATTCTATCCGGTATCAGACTTACATCCGGAACGTACCCGTTCTTGGGAACTTGGAATTGACTCACGCTGGTTCAACAATACGGTTTCTTTGGGAGTTACTTTATATCAGTCGAATACTTATGACCAGTTGTTGAGAGCTGAACTTTCAAAAGGTTCTGGTTACGATTATATGTATGTACAGGCCGGTAATGTAAGAAACAGAGGTATTGAAATGACATTGGGATACGACCAGACTTTCGGAAACTTTTCTTATAGTACTTCTGTGACTGCTACTGCAAATAGAAATAAGATTATTGAATTGCCTCATAATGTAAAGAACCCTGTTACAGGAGAAAGTATCGACTTGAGTGATATTAAAATGGGACGTTTCCGCTTGCGCGAAGGTGGTGAAATCGGAGATGTTTATGCCGATCAGCAAATTAAGCGTGACCAGGACGGATATATAGTATATGTACCAGGAAGTCCGCTTACTACAGAAGCTACCGAGCCTTACAAGCTGGGAAGTGTAAACTCTAAATGGAATTTAGGATGGAGAAATTCATTCAGTTATAAAGGATTTAATTTAGGATTCTTGGTTAATGCTCGTTTGGGAGGTATTGTTATTTCCAAAACACAGGCTACACTGAATCTGTTTGGAGTTTCTCAAGAATCGGCAATGGCGCGTGATTTGGGTTATGTAATGGTGGGTAATGTTCCCGTAAATCCAAGAGACTTTTATCAGACAGTAGCCGATATGGATGCATATCATACATACTCTGCCACAAATGTCCGTTTGCAGGAAGTAAACTTAGGATATACATTCCCGAATAAATGGTTTAAGGGCACACCATTTAATAATGTAAGCTTATCTGTATATGGAACAAACCTATGGATGATTTATAGTAAGGCACCTTATGATCCGGAACTGACAGCATCAACCGGAACATTTGGACAAGGATATGATTACTTTATGTTGCCCAGCCAACGTACTTATGGTATGAGTTTGAAGTTTGGATTCTAAAAATTAAATCTGATTAATTATGAAATTGAAGAAATATATATTGTCATTAGCTTCACTTGCATTGATAACTTCTTGTGATTATGAAGATATCAATACCAATATATATGGGGTGAGTGATGAAGAGTTGGGAGCATTGCTTTATGGAACCTCATTTATGGATATGCAGCAGAAAGTAATTCCTATCGGTTCTCCTACATTGACTACAGGCCCGGGTAATGATTTGCAAAATACCGATCTTATCTCTTCTGGTACGTATATTGGCTATTTTGGAAATAACAACAACTGGGCTGGTGCGGGTTATCTTGAAGCAAATTGGAATTTTCAGGATAACCGAATGAATTATGCTTATGAGAATTTTTATTCTAAGATGTATCAATCCTGGAATACAATTTATAGCAAGCTGAAAGGATCAGAAGAGCCTGCCGACCAAGAAATTCTTGCATTGGCAAACATTGTGAAGATTGCCGGATGGCTCCGTGCTACTGATGTGTTTGGTCCTATTGTATATACCAATGCCGGAAATGGAGACATTGCTCCTAAATTAGATTCTCAGCAAGTGGTATATAAAACAATGATGGCCGATTTGGCAGATGCTGTAGCTATTCTTAATAAATCCACATCAAAGGTACTGGGAGATTATGATGTGATTTATAATGGTAATCCGGCAAATTGGGTACGGTTCGCAAACTCGTTGATGTTGCGTATGGCTGTGCGAGTACATTTTGTAGATAATGCATTGGCTCAAGAATACATTACCAAAGCATTGGATGTAAAGAATGGAGGAGTAATTGAAGATGCGAGTCAGGAAGCAAAAATCCAGAACTCTGATAAGATGCCTTTATTAAACTCTATGTTGGCTTCTGTAGATGAATATGGTGAAACGAGAATGGGAGCTACTATCTGGGCTTATTTGACTGGATATAATGATCCGCGTATAGCTGTTTACTTTAAAAAAGGAACTTTTTATGGAGAAGAAAATTATTACGGATTACCACAGGCAAGTTCCTTTGGAAAGCAATGGAATGATAATGCGGCTTCTCCATATTTCGCTTCTAAGCCAAATGTGAATTCAAATTCACCGCTTTATTGGATGCGTGCTTCCGAGGTGCAGTTCCTGAAGGCTGAAGCTTGTTTGTATAATCTGATGGCCGGTGATCCTAAAACTTATTATGAGGCTGGGGTGGAAATGTCGTTTACAGAAAATGGTTTGACGGGTGCAGGTGAGTATTTGTCAAAAGAAACGCTGCCATCTCCATTAGGGTTTGCCAGCTTGAGTCATCATCCGGCTTATACTTCTCCACTTATTACTGGAAATACATCTCCGAAGTGGGACCATTACAGTACTTCCAATCAGAAAGAGGAGCAGTTACAGAAGATTATTACACAGAAATATCTGGCACTTTATCCGAATGCAGTGGAAGCATGGACCGAATATCGTCGTACAGGTTATCCGTTTATTGGAAAGCCCGAAGACACCAGTGCACCTGCTCGTATCGGAGCTTCTGGCGATTGTTTTGCACCTGAACGTTTCCGCTTTGGCGCAACCGAATACAGTACAAATCCAAATATGAAAGATGTACCGACTTTATTGGGCGGTGAGGATCAAGGTTCAACCAAGTTATGGTGGGTTCGTTCGGACAGACCGTTACAAAAGTAATAGAGTGTAATCTTTAACAGAAAAAATTATGAAGCTATTAAAATATATTGCAATCTGCTTGTCTGTCGTTGCTTTTACAGGCTGCTCAGACTGGACAGACGTGGAAAGAGAAGTGTATGCTAACCAAGAAGGATTGGAGAAATATATAGAATTGATAGATGCTCAGAGTGAGGCCGATTTGACTCCTACTATGCGTGAGTATTATCGTAAGATACGTGAATATCGTAATACTCCTCATGTAAAGGGCTTCGGATGGTTTGGTAACTGGACAGGAAGAGGTTCTAATGCACAGAACTATCTGAAGATGTTGCCAGACAGTGTAGACTTGGTATCTTTATGGGGTTGTAGAGGTAATCTGTCTGAACACCAGAAAGCTGATTTAAAGTTTTTCCAGGAAGTAAAGGGCGGTAAAGCTATGCTTTGTTGGATTGTACAGGATTTGGGAGACCAGATGACGCCTCCGGGTAAAGATGCTTATGAATATTGGGTGACCGAGAAAGGTGGAGGAAGTTTTGAAGAAGGTGTAAAAGCTTATGCCAATGCAATCTGTGATACTATTGAGAAATATAATCTGGATGGTTTTGATATCGACTATGAACCGGGTTATGGTCATAGTGGTACATTGGCAAGGCGTACAGAAATAGGTCCGAATACAAATCAGAACAAGAATATGTATGTATTCATCAAAACAATGAGCGACCGCTTACGTCCTGCCGGAAGACTTTTGGTTATGGACGGACAACCTGATTTGTTGAGTACAGAAACTTCCAAAATGATTGACCATTATATTTATCAGGCATATTGGGAAACATCTACTCAGTCTGTAATAAATAAGATCAATAAGCCTAATCTGGAGAATTGGGAAAGAAAGACAATCATTACGGTTGAATTTGAACAATGCTGGAGAACCGGAGGTATCCATCCGGAGAGCGGTGCCGCAAGCTGGTCTGGGCAAAGAACGTATACTTCGATAAGAGGAGAATTTAATGGGTTGTATGGAACACAGATCTTCGATTATGCAACGCTCGATTTACCAAGTGGTAAGCGTATTGGAGGTATCGGTACATATCATATGGAGTATGACTATGCCAATAATCCTCCTTATAGATGGCTGAGACAAGCGCTGTATTTAGGAAATCAAGTTTATCCGGGTAATTATCAGTAAAAAGAATTGAATTATGAAGAAATTTTGGATGATAGGAATTGTCGGCATGCTTACGTTCTTTAGCTGCCAGGACGAACTATATAAAGATGCTACAAAAGAATTTGAGGTAGAGTTGGGTGTGTATATGCCTAACACAGGAGTAATACAGTCTTTTGTAAAAGAACATAATGATGTATTGATTAAGGATTTGCAAGTTAGCTTGACAAAGAAAACAACAGAAGAGGTACGTGTTTCTTTGGTTATAGAAGGACAAGAGGTATTAGACAAATATAATAAGCAGAACGGGACAGATTATATTGTGCTGCCGGAGAATATGTACGAAATGGAAAAGAATATTGTATTGGCTCCCAATGCTGTATCTCAGACTGTTCCAGTTGTATTGAAGAATCTTGAGTTTTCTCCTCAAGGAACATATGCACTTCCTGTAAAGATTCAGGGAGGAAGTACGAATTTAATTCCTGGTGAAACAAGTGCATTGCTTGTTTTTGAACCTATTGTATCGATACCGGTTATGAAGTTTGCCGGCTCTGGTGCAGAAGATGCAGGTATGTTCCCGGATGACTTTAAGGTTGATGTATGGACTTTTGAAATGATGGTCATGCATTCGGTTTATAATAGTAATAACGTAGCTCTTGGAGGTACAAAAGTGGTATCGGGTTCTAGTACATTGGATGAAATCTATCCTCGTTTTGGTGATGTGACGATTAAATATAATCAGTTCCAATTGAAGACTGCAGGTTCTCAGATAGACGTGCCATTGGAGAAATTTTCAGCTCAACCCAATGAGTGGTATATGATTTCGATGGTATACGATGGAAAGAAAAATTATATCTATGTAAACGGAGAACTGGTGGCAGATCGTGAAATGCGTACAGGTCCTTATGGTCTTACCGGGTTCTGGTTGAGCGGACGTAATGAATGGTTGCGTGAAATACGTTTCTGGAAAGTGGCACGCTCGCAAAAACAGATTAAACAGTCTTTATGGAAGTCTGTAAATCCGGATGACGAAGGTTTGCTTTTGTATTATCCGATGAATGGTAAAAAACGCGATTCAGAAACTGGAGAAATTACAGAAAACACTACTAAAATATGGGACTGGAGTAAGAGTCAGAAACACTTGAAAGTTCCCAGTGGAGCTGTAATGGATAATAATGGAGGAGAAGGTTATCAGTTCCCGCCACAGGATGTGTTAGGTAAATAAACAGATTAAGTTATTCTAAATAAAAATCGCTATGGTTGCTTCTATAAAGAACAACATAGCGATTTTTTTATGATGTAATACCATGAAGGTATACGGATATCTTTTGCTTTTGTGGAAATTATAATTCTCCTTTTCTTATTGCTTCCATAATATTAGCCGGTGCCCGCTCTGCCAACAACTCTTTTTTCATAAAGTCCATATAAGGTGCTACATGATCGAAGTACTGATAATAGCCCTTACAAAGGTAATTAAGTCCCGGTTCTCCGCTGGCGGTTTTACAAAAACGATTCTTAGGGCATTCACCGTTGCAGGCAAACAGATATTGGCATTCTTTACATTGAGAAGGCAGACTGTCGAATTTATTGCGTCCGAATTGCTGCTGCTTGTCGCTGTACATCATTTCTACCAGTGTTTTTGAGTAGATATTTCCCAGTTTGTATTGAGGGAAGACAAAATGGTCGCAAGAGTATACATCGCCATTGAATTCCATGACTCCTGCATGTCCACAAGTTTTGGCTAACGAGCATACTCCGGGCTGTTCGCCTACCCAGTTGGCAAGAGTGGCATCAAATAACTGAATGAAATATTCCCCTACGTCGTTTTTTACCCATTCGTCGAAAATGGTGCAAAGGAAATTTCCCCATTGTTCTGGTGTTACAGAGAAGTCGGCCAACTTTTCATTGTCCCCTTCTTCTACAGCTGCCAGATGCCGTCCGTCATCATGACGGAAAATTCGTTCTACGATGGGAGTAAACTGGATGTACCGGCAACCTATTTCCTTGAAAAAGTGGTAGAAGTCGAGTGGATAGTCGGCATTAAAGTCGTTGACTACGGCCAAAGCATTCCATTCTACCCGATGTTTGTTCAGCAGATTAATGCCTTGCATTACTTTCATAAACGAAGGTTTTCCTTGCTTGTTTTTACGGTATTCGTCGTGAAATTCCTGAGGACCGTCTATCGAAACACCTACCAGCCAGTTGTTGTCGTGGAAGAAGCGGCACCACTCGTCGTTAAGCAAAGTACCATTTGTCTGAATGCAGTTGTCTATCGTACGTCCGCGTGCATATTTGCGCTGCAGTTCCATAGCTTTCTGATAGAAAGAAAGCGGGCGCATCAATGTTTCTCCTCCATGCCATGTAAACAGTACCTGAGGCATGGTTTGCGATTCAATATATTCTTTGATAAACTTCTCCAGCAGTTCGTCGCTCATGATATGTTTAGGGCTTTCCTGATAAAGTTTCGACTTTTCCAGGTAATAGCAATAGTCACAAGCCAGATTACAAATGGCTCCGACAGGTTTGGTCATGATATAGAGAGGTCGGGCAAAAGGTGCAAATGTGTTCATTGTTTTTCAGTTCTTACGTTTGTGAGTGTTTAGATTCTTTATCTTACGTTTGCGAGTTTTTCCGTTGTACAATTCTTGCACCGGCAGGGACGTCTTCGGTGACCCAGATATTACCACCAATTGTGGCTCCTTTACCGATAGTAATACGTCCCAGTATGGTTGCATTGGAATATACAATTACATCGTCTTCCAATATCGGATGGCGGGGGATTCCTTTAATAGGATTTCCATTCTCATCGAGAGGAAAACTTTTGGCTCCCAGTGTTACACCCTGATACAGCTTGACGTGATTGCCGATGATGCAAGTGGCTCCAATAACCACACCGGTACCATGGTCGATGGTAAAATGGTGTCCGATGCAGGCTCCCGGATGAATGTCTATCCCTGTTTCCGAATGAGCCATTTCGGTGATGATACGTGGAATCAGTGGAATATTCAGCAAATAAAGTTCGTGAGCAATACGGTAATTGGTAATGGCACGAATGATGGGATAACAGCAAATGATTTCACCGAAGCTGTTGGCTGCCGGATCACCGTAATAAGCGGCCTCTACATCGGTAGCCAGTATTTGTCTCAGTTCGGGCAACCGACTGATAAACTGAATAGCCAGTTTGGCAGCCGTTTCCCTACAAGGGGTATCAGAGGTAGCCATGCCACTGCTTTCTACACCAAAGCACAATCCTGCTTGAATCTGTTCAGTAAGCAGAGTAAAAAGCTCTTCGATGTCCACTCCAATATGGTAATGAATAGTATGAGTATGCAGATTAGGGGTTCCGAAGTACCCTGGAAACAGAATGGCACGTGATAATTCGACGATGCGGTAAAGCGACTTTCCGGAAGGCAGAGGGTCTCCATCCTTGTGTTGATGAAACAATCCTCCAAAAGAATTGCTGTCGGATAGTTTATCAACTACTTGCGTCAGAACGTGTGTATAGTCGGGTGTGTTCATAATGCTTCTGTTTAGTAAAAAGCAAAAATAGAAAGAAATATTTTATTTTTGTCGAAAAATATAGATTATGGTAGTAAATAAAAAGAATCCTTTTGCATTTAAGGCTAAACAGCAAGGAAAGAAGAAACCGACAGGAAAACGAATAGGAAAATCGAAGCCTGCCAAGGCCAATAATCAGTTGAACCGGAGAGTGAAGTAAGTTACTTTGATTTTCAAAGAGTATTGGGCTGATGCTTGGAGGCTTTTGTTTTTTCCGTTCAGAAATTCATCTGATATTAAGAAAATAAAAATGTCATTCCAGATAATTTTTTGTCTGGAATGACATCATTGGTAGAATATATTTAAATCCTATTATTCGTCTGCCAGGATAAAGTCGAGTTGTTTTTTCTCCAGATTGGCACGTGCCACTTTAATTTTGACAGGGTCTCCTAAACTGAATTTACGATGATGACGACGTCCGATGAGGCAATAATTCTTTTCATCAAATTCGTAATAATCGTTGCCTAAGTCGCGCATGGCCACCATACCTTCGCATTTGTTTTCATTGATTTCCACATACAATCCCCATTCGGTTACTCCGGATATTACTCCATCGTACACGTTGCCGATGCGTTCGCTCATGAATTCTACCTGTTTGTACTTGATAGAAGCACGTTCAGCACTTGCTGCTGTTTGCTCCATGGCAGAACTGTGTTCGCACAAATTTTCATACTTATCGGCCTGAGCTGTACGTCCTCCAGCCAGATAGCGGGTCAATAAGCGATGTACCATTAAGTCCGGATAACGGCGGATAGGCGAAGTAAAGTGTGTATAATAATCGAAAGCCAGTCCATAGTGTCCGATGTTGTAAATGGAGTAGCGAGCTTTCTGCATGGCACGGAGTGAAACCGTTTCAATAAGGTTCTGTTCCTTCTTGCCATCAATGTCACTTAGCAATCGGTTAATAGACTTCGATACTTCCACTTTGCTTCCCCCAGTACGTATCTTGTATCCGAAGCGGGCAATAAACTGGCTCAGGTTATCCAGTTTGTCGGGATCCGGCAAATCGTGGATACGATACGGGAATACCTTTGCTTTTTTGTTTTTGGGAACCTTGCCGATATGTTCGGCTACGGTACGGTTGGCCAATAACATAAATTCTTCGATGAGTTTGTTGGCTTCCTTGGAAACTTTGAAATATACGCTGAGCGGTTTCCCGGTTTCGTCTATTTCGAATTTCACCTCACAACGGTCGAAGTTGATGGCTCCGGCCGACAAACGTTTTTCACGCAGTATCTGTGCCAACTTGTTTAGTTGCAGTATTTCTTCTTTATAATCTCCTTCTCCAGTTTCAATAATCTGCTGTGCTTCTTCGTAGGTAAACCGACGGTCCGATTTGATGACGGTGTGCCGTATACGATAATCTTTCACTTCTGCTTTTTCGTTCATTTCGAAGATGACAGAGTAAGCCAGCTTTTCTTCGTTAGGGCGTAATGAACAGATGAAGTTACACAGACGTTCGGGCAGCATCGGAATGGTGCGGTCTACCAGATAGACAGAAGTCGCACGCTTCACTGCTTCCTTATCGATGATGCTTCCTTCTTTTACATAATGTGATACATCGGCAATGTGAACTCCCACTTCCCATAATCCTGGTTTTAACTGACGGATAGACAGAGCATCGTCGAAGTCCTTGGCATCTTTCGGGTCGATGGTAAAGGTCGTTACCTCTCTGAAATCTTCCCGTTCGGCATAGTCTTCCGGTGTAATTTCTGCTGGGATGCGCTCTGCAGCCTCTTCAACTGCTTGCGGATAAGTATAAGGCAATCCGTATTCAGCAAGTATGGCATGCATTTCTGTGGTATTGTCGCCGGCCTTACCCAAAATGTCAATAACCTGTCCGAACGGATTTTTTGCATAATCCGGCCATTCGGTGATTTTTACTACAGCCTTGTCACCATCTTTTCCTCCCTTCAACTTATCTTTAGGGATAAAGATGTCGTTGGCCAGAGTACTGGTTTCTGTCAGTAAGAATGCATAATTCTTGCTGACCTTCAGTGTACCTACGAAAGTGCTGTCGGCATGTTCCAGAATTTCGATAACCTGTCCTTCCAGTTCATGTCGTTTACGCTTGGCGCAAAGAGAAATTTTTACCTTGTCGTTGTTCATGGCATGTGCCGAGTTTCGTTCGGCAATGAAGATGGGTTCTCCTCCATCTTCGGGGATGAAACTGTTCTTGCCGTTGCTTTTTCTTTGGAAAGTACCAATCAGTATTTGTCCCTTATCGTTCAGTTTATAATGTCCTTTTTCTGTTTCTATAAGGAAACTGTCTTCTAACATTTCCTGAACGGTATCAGTACAAAGCATTTTAAGCGGATGGGTTGTTAGGTTTAACCCTGTGAAAAGTTGTTTCAGAGTAAAACTGTCGGTTGGCTTCATGCGGAAATAATTAATCAGAAGCTCTGCCAGTTCTTTCTTCTTCATGCGTTTTCCGCCTTTTTTTTCTTTTTTCTTTTTAGCCATAATGTTGATATTTTGATGTTGTCATGAATTACGCGATCTGCTGTATCAGACAGGCGTAAAAATGAATCGTTATTACAAAGTAAACAAATTTAATGGAATAAAGCACGAATAACTTCCTTTATTTTCAGTGAGAAACCATTATCTTTGTAACTTCTATTACAAACAGGTAACGTGAATGAAAAAGAAAATATTAGTAACCGGAGCTAGTGGATTTATCGGAAGTTTTCTAGTGGAAGGCGGATTGGAACGGGAAATGCAGGTATGGGCTGGAGTACGTAAGAGCAGTAGCCGAAAGTACTTGCAGGATACACGTATTCAGTTTGCTGAACTCGATTTTACAGATTCCGATAAACTGGAAGGCCAATTGGCCAAACATAAAAGAGAACATGGCGGATGGGACTATATCATTCACTGTGCCGGAGTAACGAAATGTCGTAGTAAGGCCGACTTTGAAATAGGTAATTACTGGGCAACCCGTTATTTTATCGAGATATTGAGTAAACTGGATATGTTGCCGGAGCAATTTGTTTACATCAGTTCACTGAGTGTTTTCGGGCCAATCCGTGAGAAAGATTACTCTTCTATACAAGAACAGGATGTGCCGCAGCCTAATACGGCATATGGTCAAAGCAAACTGCATTCGGAAGAATATTTGCATTCGCTGAAAGATTTCCCTTATGTGATATTTCGTCCTACCGGTGTATATGGACCACGTGAGCGAGATTACTTCCTGATGGCGAAATCTATTGCTCAACACATCGACTTTGTAGCAGGATTCAAACGGCAGGATATTACATTTGTGTATGTACAAGACCTTGTAAAGGCTGTGTACCTGGCTATTGAAAAGAAGGTTATCCGACGTGCTTATTTTGTAAGCGACGGACAAGTGTACAGTAGCCGTACTTTTTCCGATTTAATACGGAAAGAAATGGGAAATCCCTTTGTACTACGATTTGTATGTCCATTGTTTTTGTTGAAAGCTTTGTCATTTCTTGCCGACCAGGGAGCCAAACTGTTTGGTAAGGTCAGTACATTAAATCCTGATAAATATAAGATAATGAAGCAACGGAACTGGCGTTGTGACATTACTCCACTGGAAAAAGAGTTAGGATATAAGGCGGAGTATCCGTTGGAGAGAGGCGTAAAGGAAATAATAGCTTGGTATAAAAAAGAAGGATGGCTGTAAAGATAAACTTGTTTGAGCGTGTAGATAGTGGAAAAGGACTGTTTGCTGTAGAGACAATCAGTTTGATTTATAATGCCTTGACCACTATTCTGATATTGATTCTTTATCCCCGTATGGATCATCCGGGGATGATGTTGCTGGAACGTGCAGGCATCGTTGTGTTGACTTTTGTACTAATATTCTTGTATCAGGCAGTTCCGTGCCGTCTGACGGCATTTATACGCATGCTGGTACAAATGTCTTTGCTGGCTTATTGGTATCCCGATACATTCGAGTTCAATCGTTTGTTTCCTAATCTGGATTATTTGTTTGCGCATGCCGAACAGTTCTTGTTCGGTTGTCAGCCGGCAGTAGAGTTTAGTAAGCATTTGCCGTCTATCTGGTTCAGTGAACCATTTAATATGGGATACTTTTTCTATTATCCCATGATGTTTATAGTGGTAGTTTACTATTTTCTGAAACGCTTTGAATGGTTTGAGAAAATCTGCTTTGTGCTGGTTACTTCTTTTTTCATTTATTATCTTATTTATATTCTGCTTCCTGTGGCAGGACCACAATTCTATTTCCCTGCTATCGGTATGGACAAGGTGAATGCTTGTATATTTCCTCCTATCGGTGATTATTTCAATTTAAATGATTATCTGATACCGGGTCCGGGATTCGATCATGGCTTCTTCTTCAATCTGGTTGAGGCTTCTCAGGAAGTCGGTGAACGCCCTACGGCAGCTTTCCCCAGTTCTCATGTCGGAATTTCTACTATTGTGATGATTATGTCCTGGCGTGTAAACCGTAAATTGACTTACCTGTTGACTCCTTTTTATTTGTTGCTGTGTGGAGCTACGGTATACATACAAGCTCATTATCTGATTGATGCAATTGTCGGTTTTATTTCGGCTTTCTTTGTGTATCATTTGGCTACTCTGATGTACAAGCGCTGGTTTATTTCTCCAGTATTCAAATTGATGGGCTGAACAGCTTTTTCTTTCATAAATAAAATTTTTGTATAGAATCTGTTACTTTTAGAGGATTTCTGCGTCTAATGGGTAGTAATACTAAAAAAGATATAGACTATGAAATTGTATGTAACTGTTCTGGCTGCATTGACACCCCTGTTGATGAGCTTTTCCGGATGCTATGCCGGAGGGAAAACTGTAATAAATCCCAGTAAAAATTATGTAACTCAAAAAGTGAATATCGGAGAAGTAGCTGCTATTTCGTCTTCACGTTCGATAGATGTAGTTTATACTCAGTATAAAGGTGAACCTTATGCAGAAATTTATGCACCCGATAACGTAGTAAAGTATGTGAAGGTAGAACAGAATGGGAAAAAACTGAATGTAACTTATGATATTCCTCAGGGGCATTCGTTGAGTTTCAGAGGGAAATGTACTTGCGAAGTAAGAGTATTTGCCCCTGAAGTGACTGGTTTTCATGCTTCTTCCTCATCAGATATCACTTTAGCTAACGGACTGAATACAAGTAAAGATGTAACTTTTGATGTATCAAGCAGTGCGGATATCCATGCAGAGAAAGTGCAGTGTGCCAATCTTACGGCTACAGCAAGCAGCAGTGCCGAACTGGTTCTGAAAAATATATCCTGTCATAAAACTGTGATGAATGTAGAAAGTAGCGCTGATATGGAAATCGTAGGATTACAGTGTAAGGGTGATATGGCAATAGAAACCAGTTCATCGGGCGACTGTGAAATACGAGACATTGTTTGCCAGGGTGATGTAGCAGCATCTTCCAGTTCTGCCAGTGATATTAATCTGTCGGGTGTTTGTCGTAATGCTTCGTATGAAGCTTCTTCTGCCGGTAAAGTATATGCCGAAAAACTGAAAGCAGTTGATGTGAAAGCACAAGCCTCTTCTGCCGGTGATGTACGTTGCTATGTGACAGGTAAGTTGTCTGCCGGTTCTTCCAGTGCAGGTAGTGTAGGCTATACAGGCAACCCTACTTCTATCGAAGGCAAAATAAATGGCGTATCTCGCTTATAATGCAAAGTCTGCAGATAAAAAACAAGAGCCATGTCGCAATTACGCGGCATGGCTCTTGTTCTTTATCATTAATCGGTTTATTTTACAATAGAAGTCAATGGATGTCTGTTTCCTTTGATATCTGTAAGGAATGCTTTTGCTGAGCCAAAATTCAAGTACATATCCAAACGTACAGGAAGATGGTTCAAGTCATCTGTAATGTAGAAAGTAATAACTTCTTTTTCCTTGTTATTTACATATTCTACCAGAGAGAATACCAGACAGCGGTAAGTTACTCCATTTTCTGCCTTATAGTTTTCTTTACCACGATATATAAGCGTCTGTTTTTCTATGTCCTTACCGGTAGCCATAGAAAAACGTATTTTCAAACCAGGCTTGTAGTTAGTCGGATCGTAAGATCGGGCTTGTAGCAAGATGCTTAACATATCGTATACACAAACCGCAGATTCATCGTAGTGCTTTTCCACGTTTCCGTGAAGCATACGCTGTTGGTCTACGATACATTTCCCATTTGCATAGCTGAATTTAACTTCATCCACCGTATATCGTTTTCCTTCTTCTGCTCCTTTACGGAAATAAAGTGGTTCCAACTGCTGACTGGTAATACAAGTCAGGGTATCGCGCATTTTGAAAAAGAAGTCAATTTTCTTGTTGGTGTACGATTGCAAGTCTGTTTTCAGGCACGGACGTCCCATATAAGTCGTGTTGTTTACCGTCATCTTGGCCCATCCGGCATTAATCCAGACAAACTTCCAATTGAACTTCAGTTCATAGCTCAGTGTTTCTCCTGCTTTAATTGCATTATTTTCTGCTCCGCACTGTGCCTGAATTGTTGCTATACCTCCCATCAGGAAGCATAAGCATAAAACTAATTTCTTCATCATACTCTTCCTAAATTTTTGGCACGTTCCTTGTTACGGTCTTTAATTTTTTTAGTTTCGTCGGGTTTTTGTTTCTTTATGTCATCCAACTTCTGTTTGTCCAAAGGAACCGCTTTCAAGTCCCATGTCTCTTCAAACTCAAAGTTGGCCTTCATTTCCCATACTTTAGGGAAGTAGAATACTTCCTCTGCTTGTTTTTTCTCTTCATAATTACCCGTATCCCATTTTCCGTTGTTGTTCTTGTCGTAGAACAAACGGATATAATATTTAGTACCAGGCTGTAAGAAATAGAAATCACAAGTATTCTTGGCGTTTACAGGCTGTTGTCTTACTACTTCATCACTGCTGTTCAGTAATTGTACGATGGCAGGAGCTTCTGCCCCTACAATATTCAGGAACAGCGTTCCATAGTCTTCCAGCGTTTTTACTTTTACCTTATTCTGCACCTTATCTGTATAAAGTCCATATATACCCTTAAAGCACAGCGAGTCGATTGTAAGCTGATATTCCTGTCCGGGTTGCCAGGCTGCCAGAATCTGGTATTGGCGTGGAGCAATAGAGTCTTTCTGTAAAATGAATGGAGTATCCTGCCATACAGAATCCACCATTACAGTCATATGAATGGCATTCGTATCTATACTTTCTACCGGTTCATCGAATTTCAGGATGATGTTTCTGTTCAAGTCAAGTGCTGCAGGTGCATCTACCTGCATCTTCAGAAATTGAGTTTCAACGCTCAGCGTATCTCCTTTTCTCATGCGTCGTTTACGCTCTTTTTCCTTCTTCTTATTTTCTTCTTCTTTCAGAGCCAGACGACGTTCCTTTGGAATCTTGTTCACCATCCGTAACGTATCTGTTTGCGGAACAAGCTGTCCCAGTGTATCTGTAGCCAGATAGTCCAGTTGCATGATGAGTGTATCCTGCTCGCATAGCACTGTATCTTTAATCCAATAAAGAATACTGTCGTTTTTTTGATTAGGCTCTACCAGTAAAGATTTCTCTGCATCAAAGTTCAGTCCTGTCAATGTGGGGAGTGTATCTGCCTTTGCACTGAAGTACAGCATAAACTGATTGGTTTTAGGGCGTTCACTCTTCATCAGGTACTGTAAATTGTTTTCCTCCTTGAAAGCGCGTAACATGATATTATCCGGCAGGAAACGAGTATAGTTGACCTGAATGACCGTATCGATTTTGGTGGTATCTTTCTGATTCCATACGGTATCCTGTCTTACTGCTCCTTCCATAGACGGAACAATAAGAGAATCCATGAAAGCGATAGCTTCTGTTTTTGAGTCGAACAGATAGTTCTGATTACCATCCATTAAGGCATAAATACGGTACGTACCCGGTGCAATGCCACGTATGATAAACTGTCCTCTACTGTCGGTACGTGAAATACGGTCGAAAGGCAGAGTTGTAAATGCGCTGTCGTTCAGGTTTTTGTGCAGCCCAACCTGAATACCTTTAATTGGCTCTAAATCTGCAGAGTTCAGTACAACACCCGATACTTGCATGGTATCGATGGTATCACCGGTAGAGAACGCATACGAGAAGTTTCCCATCGGATTTCCCTCGTTGTTGTCTACAATTGCATCGCCAAAGTCGATAGTATAAGTCGTATTGGGGCGCAATGAGTCGTAGAAATTGACTAATACTCTTTTCCCGCTGGTTTTCACTTCCGGTGCCTCATTTTGAGGAGGAGAGATAATCACTTTTTCGGAAGCCTTTTCCAATTGGATGAATTCGTTAAACTCAATCGCAATTTTCTTACGCGTATTGTTCTTTGTGTTAGGTTCAGGAGTAGCGCGCACAAATTTAGGAGGATCTTCGTCGTAGGGGCCTCCATCGGGCGATCCTGTACTTGCACAGGCATAAAATCCGATGATAACCAATAGGATGGCTATATATTTGGGTATAGGTTTCATTCGTTCAGTTTTAACATTTCTTCTATATGGTCTCTATTGTTGCTCAAGCGAGGAACTTTATGCTGTCCCCCCAGTTTGCCTTTCTGTTTCAGCCAGTCGTGGAACAGATTTGGACGGGCTACGATAAGTTCCAGTTCCTGTAAGGTGATATCCTTATGTCGTTTTGCCTCATAATCGGAGTTTATTTCCTGCAATGCCTGATCCAGTACGTGTCTGAATTTTTCGAGTGAGTCCGGCATCTTGCTGAATTCGATCAGCCATTGATGGCGACATTTGGCATTTGCATCCATGAATACGGGAGCTGCCGAGTACTCCAATACTTGTGCTCCTGTTTCGGCACAGGCACGTGCCAGACCTTTCTCGGCGTTGTCCACCATCAGTTCCTCTCCAAATGCATTGATAAAATGCTTGGTACGTCCGGTAATGATAAATTTGTAAGGATCTTTCTGAGTAAACTTAACGGTATCTCCCAGAATGTATCTCCACAACCCGCAAGAGGTACTGATCACGATGGCGTAGTTCTTTCCAACTTCTACTCCCGTGAGCGGTACAATATGAGGAGCCGGATTATCTATCTCTTCCAATGGGATAAACTCATAGAACACATCATAGTCAATCATCAGCAGCATGGCCGGGTCGGACAAATCGCTTTGCAGTCCGAAAAAGCCTTCGCTGGCATTATACGTTTCCATATAGTGCATCTTGCTGCTTCGGATAAGTTGCTTATACTGTTCGCGGTAAGGTGTAAAGCACACTCCTCCATGGAAGAATACTTCCAGGTTGGGCCATACCTCATCCAATGTATGTGCTCCCGTCTTTTCGAGAATACGTTTAATTACTGCCAGCATCCACGAAGGTACACCAGATAAGTTGGTCACATTTTTGTGAATCGTAGTCTCGGCAATTCGTTCTACCTTTTCTTCAAACTCGCTTAAAAGAGCGATTTCCTTACTTGGTACACGGATAAAGTTGACCAGCGGATTGATATTTTGAATCAAAATGGCCGACAAATCTCCTACCAGGCTGTCTTTTACGTTGTAGTTAGGACTGTGGCTTCCTCCTAAAATCAATCCTTTTCCAGAGAAAAAACGGCTTTGAGGATTTTCTCTCAGATACAGAGCTACGGCATCCTGTCCTCCTTTGTAATGAATATTCTGCAGGCCGTCTTTACTTACCGGAATAAACTTGCTTTTATCGTTGGTGGTACCGGATGATTTTGCATACCATACTACCTTATCTTTCCAAAGTACATTTGCTTCTCCGTGACGCATCCGGTCTACATGCCCTTTTATGTCTTCATAAGTCTGAATAGGTACTTTTTGGAAATCACTGTAAGAGCGTATGGCGTTATATTGATAAGTGGTTCCCCACTCTGTATGAGCTGCATTTTGTATGAGTTTCTGGAATACGCGTTCTTGGATAGCCTCTGCCTGTGTATCGTACAGATCGATGGCTTTCTGTCTGGATGTGAACAGCTTTCCGATTAACTTTGTTGAAACCATTTTTTTACTGTTTTACAAATTCATAATCGCAAAGGTAGGTTATTTCTATTAATTAAAGATGGTGTCATTATTTTTTTTTGAGAATTTACAATTCTATATTTTTTTCTTGTAATTTTACGCTGATAAACATATACGACCATGCGAATAGGTATTTTGACATCTGGAGGCGATTGTCCGGGAATAAATGCGACAATCCGAGGCGTTTGTAAAACGGCAATGAATCATTACGGGATGGAAGTCTTCGGTATCCACAGCGGATTCAGAGGGCTGGTAGACGATGATGTGATTCCTTTGACAGAAGGTTCTTTAACTGGTTTGTTGAATATGGGAGGTACCATTTTAGGAACTTCCCGGGAGAAGCCTTTTAAACGGAAGAACAATACTCTGACAGAAGACAAGCCGGCTATGATGTTGAAAACAATCGAGAAGCACCAGTTGGATTGTATTGTTTGCATTGGAGGAAATGGTACCCAGAAAACTGCTGCAAAGTTGGCGGATACTGGTGTAAATGTGGTATCGATACCCAAGACCATCGACAATGACGTATGGGGAACGGATGTTTCTTTTGGCTTCGATTCTGCTGTATCGATTGCTACCGATGCCATAGACCGTCTGCATTCTACGGCCAGCGCACATCAGCGGGTGATGGTCATTGAAGTGATGGGACATAAAGCAGGATGGATTGCCTTGTATTCCGGTATGGCCGGAGGAGGCGATATTATTTTGTTGCCTGAAATTCCTTTTGATATTCACAATATAGGCGATACGATTATCAATCGTCTGAAAAAAGGAAAGCCATATTCTATTGTTGTAGTGGCGGAAGGAATTCCTACAGTAAATGGGAAAAAAGCGGCCCAGTATATAGCTGAAGAAATAGAATATGAAACTGGTTTTGAAACACGTGAAACCGTTTTGGGATATATACAGCGTGGAGGAAGTCCTACTGCATTCGACCGCAATCTGGCTACCCGGATGGGAGGACACGCCACAGAACTGATAGCCGGTGGGCAGTTCGGACGGATGGTTTCTTTGCATGGCTCGGAGATTACTTCCGTGCCGTTGGGAGAGGTAGCCGGAAAATTGAAGCTGGTTACAGAAGACAATGATTTGGTGGTGCAAGGCCGTCGTATGGGGATTTGTTTCGGATAAAGACAGTCTGCCTTCCGGCTTGTCCTGAAAAATACAATTGATAGGAAAAGCGCATATTTGGTGCCCAAATGTGCGCTTTTCTTCTTTTTTGCTAACTGATACTTTGTGAATTTAGTTCTTTTTAACATGCAAAAAGGGCTAAAAACTCCTCAAAAAAGGCTCAAAACATGCTTTATAGCAGGAAAATAAGGGTTGTGAGACCACGGAAGAAGGTTTGTCTTGAAGCTTTGCGATACAGGTATCGGTGGCTTGTGCGACTTGTAACGGTAGCTTACGTGACTGATAGCGTACGGTGTTGTGACTAATAGTGTGAAAAGATGAAGAAATTTGTGCTTTTTTATCGGTAAACTATCATTTTATTCTGTTAAAAATAAATTGTCTTTCCGATAGAAATTATGCCTTTTATTCAGTCTTATGCGCGTGCTTTCAGTTTGTGTATCTTCTTTTGCTTTTATTTTACAGGAAATGCTGTCTTTGTGATTTGATATACCCTTAAAAAACAGCCTTGAAATCCAATCCTGTTTCCTTCGGCTCTGAAAAGCCCTGTTTTTAAGCTTCGGAAATATCAAAATGACAAAATGATAAATGGAATATCAATGGAAAATCTGATATTTCCGAAGCCGGATAAACCAGACGGAAGAATACTTTTGGAGCAGTCGTTATTCTCTCCGTAAAGGATAGTCACCACGTAGCTGTTCAAACTTCTCCGGATGTGCAAGTAATGTTTCGAAATCGTGTTGCGGATTGTACATCTGCAACTGATGAATGTCTTCATCGGTATCTTGCAGATTATACTCCGGTTGAGGTAAAGAAATACAGAACTCCTTTTGTATACCGAAAAAGCGGCAGAAAGCATCCAGTACCATGCGGGTGGCATTGGCTTTCCCATCGGCAGAATATCCGGCGATATGCGGAGTACCGATAAATACACGGTGCAGCAAGTCTAAACTGATATGGGGTTCATTCTCCCATACATCAATGACAGCTCCGGCAATTTGTTTGCTTTTAAGTGCCTGAAGAATGGAAGTAGTCTCGACCACTTCTCCTCGTGAGGTGTTGATGAGGTAGGGGTGCTTCTGTAAACTTTGGAAAAAGTCATCATCGGCCAGGTGAAAGGTAGGATATTTCCCCTCTCTTATCAGCGGAGTATGCAGGGTGATAATGTCGCATTCTCGGGCTATTGTCTGCAGGTCCACAAAACCTTTTTCTCCCTGTGCTGCACGCGGGGGGTCATTGAGCAATACTCTCATACCCAACCGTTCGGCCAGGTGCTGGATTCTGCTGCCTACATGTCCTACTCCCACAATTCCTATACAAGAGTGTGACAAATTCACATTCCGTTCCTTCTGAAGCAATAGTAACACAGAGTGAATGTACTGTTCTACCGCACCGGCATTGCATCCCGGACAATTGCTCCAGGTAATTCCTGCCTCACGGCAATATTCAGTATCAATGTGGTCGAACCCGATGGTGGCAGTACCGATAAATCGTACCTTACTGCCCTCCAGCAGTTCACGGTTGCAGCGGGTACGGGTGCGTGTAATCAGCGCATCTGCATCTCGTACAATGTCGGGAGTAAATGCTTGTCCCGGCAGGTAAATGACCTCGTCGGCCATCTGTTCAATCACCCCCTTTATGTAAGGGATTTTATTGTCGATGATTACTTTCATGAGTTGTATTTGTTTAGTGTTGCAAAGGTAGCCTTTTTCACATTATAAACGGATAAAATGAAATCTTTCTTCAAATTTGACATTCATTGAATTTTTATTAATTTTGCATAGAATAAGTGCTAAGTTATTGTGTTTAAGTAGCACTTCTTTAACACGTATCTGTTTAATTATTTCGATATGAAATGTCTGCATATTATAACCCCCGTAAAAGATTCGATTGACTTTACGCTCGAAACTATCCGTGCAATTGTCAACTCAGATATCCGAGTGCCTTTCACTTATACAGTGTACAATGATTTCAGTACCGAAGAAAATACCAGACGCCTGGAAGAAGCATCGAAAGAATTGAATTTCCGTCTGGTCAACTTGTCGGATATTACTACACATCCTTCTCCCAATTATTTGTTGGTTTTGCAGCGTTCTCAGCAGGAGGCTATTGCGGCCGATGCCGGATTGCTTATCGTAGAATCGGATGTAGTAGTCAAACCGAATACGCTTCAGGATTTGTACGATGGAGCTGCCGAACGTGAAGGTTGTGCCATTGCAGCTGCTGTTACTGTGGATGAGAATGGGGTCATTAATTATCCTTATCTTCATGCAAAAGGCAATGAAGGAAAGGTATATGCAGAAAAGAAACATTGCAGCTTCTGCTGCTCACTGCTGACTCCGGAGTTTTTGCGTGCTTTCGATTTCCGTCAGCTGGATCCTTCCAAGAACTGGTACGATGTAACCATTTCGCATGAAGCATTGAAACAGGGATTCCGGAATTATTTGTTTACTACTCTTCCCGTATGGCACCGTCCGCATGGAAGCCGTCCGTGGAAGCAGTTGAAATATAAGAATCCGCTGAAATATTATTGGCTGAAATACACAAAAGGATTGGATAAAATTTAATTAGACGGGCGTATGGATAAAACCCCTTTGGTATCTGTTGTGGTACCTGTGTACAACATGGAGCTTTTTCTTCCTGAAACACTCGACTCCATATTGGCTTCCGATTATCCCAATTTTGAGGTGGTGGTAGTAGACGACGGGTCGAAAGATGCATCCTATCGGGTGGCTTGTGAATATGCTGCCAAAGATGCACGTGTGAAGGCTTATACCCAGCCCAATGGAGGCGCCTGTGCAGCCCGTAATCATGCTGTTCGTCTGTCACACGGAGAATTTATTCTTCCGGTCGATGCTGATAATCTGATTGAACCGAATCTGATATCGGAAGCGGTAGCTGCTATTCTGGCCGACTCTTCGGTAAAGGTGGTCGCTCCTCGTGCTGATTTTTTTGGAGAACGTACCGGAGAATGGAAACTGCCTTGTTTTTCCCTGCATTTGCTGGCCCGGAAAAATATCATGGATACTTGTGCATTGTATCGCAGGACGGACTGGGAACGTACGGGAGGATATTGTGAAGACATTATAGCTCGTGAAGACTGGGAGTTTTGGATTGGCGTCTTGAAAAACGGCGGTAAAGTGGTAAAACTTCCTGATATAGGTCTGCATTATCGTATACGGAATGTGTCGAAACGGGTCACAGATCGTAAGTTGAAGCGCCATGTAATAGCTACGCTCAACCGGCGTCATCCGGAGTTCTTCGAGCGCGAACTGGGAGGTCCGTTGCGGTATTACCGTTCGTGGTCGGTATTGCTTAATCGCATCTATCGTCTGTTTCATCCCCGTAAAGTGGTGGTGAGCAAGGAATATTCCGGACTGACAGATTATGTAAAGGCTTTGCCGGTATTGTTCCGTCAGGATATAGGGACTGTGATTTATAAGGGAAGAAATGAACTGCGCGAAATGAACTGGGACGGTACATCGGTAGTTATTAAATCATTTCGTGTGCCCAATCTGATTAACCGGATTGCATACGGACTATTCCGGTCTTCCAAAGCTCAGCGTTCGTTCGAGTATGCCGATATGCTGCGGAAAGAAGGTATTGGAAGTCCGGCTCCTGTAGCCTATTATACAGAGCGGAATGGTTTGCTGTTTACACGAAGCTATTACGTTAGCCTGAAGTCTGAATGTCCGTACTCGTATGTGCATCTGATGCGTGGTGACTATCCGGGACAAGAAGAAATTCTGCGTGCCATTGCCCGTACTACAGCAGCTTTGCACGAAAGAGGATATCTGCATAAAGACTATTCACGTGGGAATATTCTGTTCCGTAAAACGGCGAAGGGAGTAGAGGTGGAAATTATCGATTTGAACCGAATCCGTTTCCGTGAGGTGGGAATGGAGGAAGGTTGTCGTAACTTCGAACGATTGCCCGGTACTCCCGAAATGTTTGAAATTCTTGCCGACGAATATGCCAAAGCAAGGGGATTTGATGCCCAAGAGTGTTTGAAACTGATTTTGAAGTATAATAATGCCCAGATATGAGACTGATAAAGATGACAGGTGGCTTAGGCAACCAGATGTTTATATATGCTTTTTATTTGAAAATGAAGCAGCGCTTTGCCAATACACGGATTGACTTGTCGGATATGATGCACTATCACGTGCATCATGGATACGAGATGAACCGGGTGTTTGCTTTGCCTCAGGTAGAGTTTTGTATGAACCGTACTTGGAAAAAAGTACTGGAATTTCTGTTTTTCAAGACGATATTGGAACGGAAGCAAAAAAGTCTGGATGCATTTTGGAAGCCTTATGCCTGGCCGTTTATCTATTTTAAAGGATTCTATCAGTCCGAACGATTTTTCTCTGATATAGAGCAAGAGGTACGTAAGGCTTTTGCATTCGATATGTCGAAAGCGAGCGACCGTTCTGTACAGATGGCTGCACGTATGGATAATGATGTAAATTCTGTATCGCTTCATGTGCGCCGTGGAGATTATCTGGAGCCGAAGCACTGGGAGAATACGGGGAGTGTTTGCCAGCTTCCGTATTACCGGAATGCAATTGCCGAAATAAAGAGCCGGTTGAAGAGTCCGGTGTTTTATGTGTTTTCCGATGATTTGGAATGGGTAAAGGAAAACCTTCCTTT
Organism: Phocaeicola acetigenes; assembly: GCF_027529745.1. Classification (NCBI taxonomy): domain Bacteria; kingdom Pseudomonadati; phylum Bacteroidota; class Bacteroidia; order Bacteroidales; family Bacteroidaceae; genus Phocaeicola; species Phocaeicola acetigenes. The sequence continues at coordinate 75,234 of NZ_JAPZVM010000011.1, read as the reverse complement.
GGATAATGCTGTGTATATTGACTGGAATAAGGGAAACGACAGCTGGCAGGATATGATGCTTATGAGCCATTGCCGTCATCATATCATCTGTAACAGTACATTCAGCTGGTGGGGAGCATGGCTCGATGCTCATAAAGACAAAACGGTCATTGTGCCCGAACGCTGGTTCCGTTATGTAGAGACTCCTTATATTTATCCCGAAGGATGGATTAAAGTATCAATTAACTGATAAGCTTATGGACGTGTTGTTGCTTTTGAAGAAGATTGTCTATGCGATAGTAGAGTTGCCTTTCTTTTTGGGAAAGGTGAGTCGCCCGCTGGTCTGCATGACTTTGCTGGTAAAGAACGAAGAGGATATACTGGAACAGAACCTTATCTTCCATAAAGAGAAGGGAGTGGATTTCTTTATTGTGACTGACAATAACTCTACAGACCGTACTCCGGAAATCTTGCGTAAGTATAAAGAGAAAGGCTGGATAAAGGAGATTATCGAAGAAAAAGCTACCGATTACCGTCAGAAAATATGGGTAGACCGGATGGTGTGGCGTGCCAAGACCGTTTATAAAGCCAACTGGGTGATTAATGCCGACGCAGATGAATTCTGGTATCCGGCTTCCGGTTCGCTGAAAGAGGCGCTACAGAAAACATCGGCCAATGTGATAAAATGCAGTATGAAGTGTGTCTATCCGGAAGAAAATAAAAGGTTGGAAGAGTGGAAATATACCGTAGATCCCGTAGAAGATATTGCTGCCTACGATTTGTCTCGCTATTCTCTGTTTGCCCGTCAGATTCCGAAAGTGATGCATCGTACAAAAGGGTATATCCAGATTTCAATGGGTAACCATAAAGTGGCGATGTTTCCTAAGCGTACAGGAACAAGTGATGTACATATTTACCATTATAATATTCGTGGACGCAGCCAATTCCTTGAAAAGATGATTAATGGGGGAAAACAGTTGGAACAGAACCCTAGTAAGCACGGTGGACGACACTGGCGTTACTTTTATGCTCTGTATAAGGAAGGCAAGCTGAATGAAGAGTATGACAGAGTGATAGGTACAAATGTGTTCGACCGGCTGCAGGCAGACGGCTATATACATGAAGACTCTACAATGGCAGATTATTTCAAGAACCTGAACAAATAGTTGGAAGATATGAAACATGCATACCTGATAATCGCTCATAATGAGCCTGACGTTTTAAAAACATTATTGCTCATGCTTGATGATGAGCGTAATGATATTTATTTGCATGTGGATGTCCGTGCCGTTGAATTATTCAATCAGTTCAAGGATTTTCAGTTAAAGAAAGGCAAATTGGTAATTCTGCAAAATCGTATAGCGGTACATTGGGGTGATCTTTCTCAGGTTGAAGTAGAATATCTGCTGTTTGAAACTGCGTTGCAAAATGGACCGTATGCTTATTATCACTTGTTGTCGGGAGTTGATTTACCGATTAAGACACAAGATTATATCCATGAATTTTTTCAGAAACATGCGGGAAAAGAATTTATTGGATTCTGGAATGAGCCAAGCCATCGTAAAGATGTATACCGTAAAGTATATAGATATTATTTGTTTACTCGCTATTTTAAAGAGGGCTCTGTGGTAATACATGGCTTTACTGCTTTTGTGAGAAATGTATTTTTGGCTCTGCAAAAAGTTACCCGATTTAAGAGAAAACATGACTATGAGTTCTGTAAAGGGTTTAACTGGGTGAGTATTACTAATGACTTTTGCCGTTATTTGATTGAAAATAAAGATAATGTGATGCATACTTTCAAATATACACTGTGTCCCGATGAAATATTTATTCAGACGCTTATCTGGAATTCTCCATTTAGGGCGAATATTTATGATTCATCTGATGTGTTGAATGGGAGTATGAGGGCTATTGATTGGCAACGTGGTTCCCCTTATGTATGGAAAGAAAGTGATATGGAGGAATTGAGAACCTCTCCTTATCTGTTTGCCCGAAAATTTTCTTCTGCTTATCCGGTGGATATAGAAAAATTAGTTGATTAGAAAGACTGTATTTTCATGCTGTTTTTATAGTATGATGGCAATGAATAATTTATGTAACTTTGCTTTTGTATAAAAATAATGTATATGGACAAGAAAACTCCAATTGTCAGCGTTGTTGTACCTAATTATAATTATGCGCGTTATCTGAACGAGCGTTTATTGTCTATTCTGAATCAGACATTTCAGGATTTCGAGCTGATTCTTTTAGATGATGCGTCTACAGACAATAGTGTGGAGGTATTGAACCAATATAAAGATAATCCTCATGTCTCCCATTTCGTAGTGAACGAGAAGAATACAGGAAGTCCTTTTAAACAATGGATGAAGGGTATTTCACTGGCAAAAGGAGAGTGGGTATGGATTGCAGAAGCAGACGATTTGTGTGAGCCTGACTTTTTGGAAACCTGTGTAGAGCAGGTGCAGAAATATTCCAATATATCTGTTTGTATGACAGCTTCAAAGTATATAGATGAAAAAGGTAGCATATTGCCGCAAGAAGCCAATTACTGGGGAAAGAAAAGGCTGGCTGTATCGGCTAGCAGATTTTCGGGTAAAGCTTATGCAGAGCATAATATGTATTGGAATTGTTGTGTTGCTAATGCCAGCGGAGTACTATTTCGCCGTTCTTATGCTATTAAACTATCAGATACTGCATTCTTAAGCATGAGATATAGTGGAGATTGGTATTTTTGGTTTCAAATGCTGTTGCATGGAGATATGATTGAGATCTATAAAAAATTGAATTATTTCCGTCAGCATACAGCAAAGGTAAGTGTAGAAGGAGTTAGTACGGGGAACCGGATAAAAGAGGATATTGATACCTATGTATTAATGGAACAGGCTTTCCCTGATATGAGTACTTACAAGCGTCGACTGGCTCATGGACAGCTTTATCGGAAAATAAAGAAGGTACGAAGTGTAGAGAAACAGACCGAACTTAGCCAGTATCTTTATGAGAAACTAGGAGGAAAAGCCTCAGACTTGAGACTTTTCCATATGAATAAATATTTAAGATGGGTATGTCCGTGGATAATCACGATTAAAAGAGACCGCTTATTCTAAAATACGGCTATATTTCAATGCTTTTTTCTTTTCTTTCTCTTCTGAAGAAATCATAGGCAAGAATCTTAAATGCCTATGTAGTTTATAGTACAAGTAGTTCTTCAGAAAAGAAGAATGGAGCATTTGCTGGTATTCTTTCTTTATTTTGTTTTGTATCGCTTTGTCCTTTAAATGTCTGATTATTCTTGCTTCTCGTCCATATTTCTGGCGAGATTTATCATATCCTATAGATGGAATTTTCTTTCGGATATAGAGAGCCACTTTGAGTGATTCTACTATATTTTGTCCGCTTGATATTCCTTTGGATGTTTGTGAGTTATGTATTCTGAAGTAATTCAGAATCTTATACACCTGTATGGCATTTCCTTGCAATACCATTTCGAACCAGAAAAGCCAGTCGCCACAATATCTCATTGTAGTCCATGTAGGGTCTTGAATACGCAGTGCATATTCTTTTCTGAATACAACTCCACTTGCATTGGGGACTTTATTCGACCAGTATAAAATGAATTCTGCAAATTTTTTACCGTCAAAACTGATGGCTGAAACCTGCTTTTCGTTTTTCTCCCATGTCTGGACAGCTCGGTTGATATTTTTGCCTTTACTGTCAATGTATACACTGCCTACATTACAGATTGAGGTATTTCCTTTATCCATTTCTATATAGCGCATACAAGTTTCCAAGAAGGTAGGTTCACATAAGTCGTCTGCCTCTGCAATCCATATCCATTCTCCTTTTGCCAGTGAAATACCTTTCATCCATTGTTTAAAAGGGCTTCCACTATTGTGCTCATTGATTATAATTTGTGAAACATGAGGATTATCTTGATATTTTTTCAAAACCTCTGCGCTGTTGTCTGTAGAGGCATCATCCAATAAAATCAATTCATAGTTTGTGTAAGTCTGATTTAAAATAGACGCAATGCGTTGATCCAAGAACTTTGCATAGTTATAGTTCGGTACTATGACACTTACTATAGGAATACTCTTGTTCATTTTTATGGTGTTATAATTATTTGAATACAAAGTTATATGATTTGAATGGTATTTATAAAGAATAATAGAAAAAATATGAAAAGACTGCATAAAAGAGTAAAAAAAATTACCTTTATTTTTCTTGTTATAATAATTCTGTTACTCATATTTTTCTATTGAGGTCGATTTATTTTGTTGAGGCTGTATGATTTAGATGATTATTTCTTCTTGTAGAGAGTCGGATTTTTGTGACTGTAATGGAAAGAAGATAGATTGTTTGGAGAATGTTGATAGTATTTGTGGAGGGAGAGGGGAGTGCTATTGTTGATATCGGATTTTGAAATCATTGATTACTTTTCCTTTTCAGATTGCTTTATATAATTTATCCTTCATGTACAATTTATAGCCGAATTGTACATGAAGGATAAAGGTATAATTTACAATAAGGGTAAGCGGGCTTGTTATAATGCTTGCATGTCGTGCAGGCGTTTGTAGTAGCCGTTCTTTTGAACTAGTTCGTCGTGTTTTCCGCTTTCTACAATACGACCTTCGTATAATACGTAAATGCGGTCAGCGTTCTTGATGGTAGAAAGGCGGTGGGCAATGGCGATGGTAGTACGTGTTTTCATCAGACGTTCCAATGCTTCTTGTACCAGACGTTCGCTTTCTGTATCAAGAGCAGAAGTGGCTTCATCCAATATTAGGATAGCTGGGTTCTTCAAGATGGCGCGGGCAATAGAGATGCGTTGGCGTTGTCCTCCTGATAGACGGCATCCGCGGTCTCCGATGTTGGTGTCGTATCCCTTTTCTGTTTCCATAATAAAGTCGTGTGCATTGGCTATTTTAGCTGCTTCTATCACCTGCTCCATGGTAGCATTTTCTACTCCGAAGGCAATATTATTGAAGAAGCTATCGTTGAACAGGATGGCTTCTTGATTTACGTTTCCTATCAGTCCGCGTAAATCCATAACTTGCACATCCTTGATATTGATGCCATCGATCAGGATTTCACCTTGCTGTACATCGTGAAAGCGAGGAACTAAGTCAACCAATGTAGATTTTCCTGAACCACTTTGTCCAACTAAAGCAATGGTTTCCCCTTTACGGACATGTAAGCTGACATCGTGTAATACTTCGTGGGTACCGTAACTGAAGGATATATGACGAAACTCCAGGCCCTCTTTCATTTCGTGAATATGAACTGCGTCCGGGCGTTCTACGATGTTATTGGGGGCTTTCAGAATCTTATCCACGCGTTCCATGGAAGCCAGCCCTCTTGGTATATTGTAGCTTGCTTTTGATAAATCTTTCAGAGGGTTAATAACACTGTAAAGAATTACCATGTAAAAAATGAAGGTAGATGCGTTGATTGTAGAACTTGCATTTAGGATAAGAGAGCCTCCAAACCAAAGAACAAGAACAATTAGTACGGTACCTAAAAATTCACTGACCGGATGTGCAAGACTTTGACGCATAGCGACTCTATTGACGGCATCACGATATTCATTACTGCATTTTACAAAGCGTTGTATCATTTTTTCTTCCGCAATAAAGGCCTTGATGATACGCATTCCTCCTAATGTTTCTTCTAATTGCGACATGGTTTCACTCCATTTGTTCTGTGCCTCTAAGGATTGGCGCTTTAGTTTTCTACCTACACGCCCCATTACCCATCCCATAGCAGGAAGTACAATAATGGTAAATAGTGTGAGTTGCCAACTGGTTATAACCAGAGTTGTGAAATAAGAAAGAATCAGGATAGGGTTCTTCAGTATCATGTCGAGTGAGCTGGTAATGGAGTTTTCAATCTCTCCTACGTCTCCACTCATACGGGCAATGATATCACCTTTGCGTTCCTCGGACAAGAAACTGAGTGGCAAATACATGACTTTTGAATAGACCATAATGCGGATATCACGTACTACTCCGGTACGCAAAGGAACCATAATGGCGGTAGAACCAAAATAACAGGCTGTCTTAAGAAGAGTCATTCCTGCCAGAAAGAGTCCTAACCATAATAGTGTAGTAGCTGGTCCAAATATCTCAATCAGTTGAGATACGTAATAATAGAAGTTATTGATGGCTACATCTTTTAGTTCGCCGCTTCCCCATTCCATATATTGATAGACCACTTGTGCATCACTTGTTTTAAATAAGATATTTAAAATAGGAATGAGAAGTGAGAAGGAGAATACATTGAATATAGCTGATAATATATTCAGTATGATAGCACCGAATACATATTTTTTGTAGGGCGAGATAAATCGCCGCATCATTTGGAAAAATTCTTTCATGTAGGAATTTTATTTATTCGTGATATAAGGTTACAAAGATAGTAAATTCTTTTGATGTATATAGTTACTTATGGTTTTGTAGGGCATTGTATAAGAATCATTCACTTCTTAAAACACTATTTTCTAGTGCTTGGATTAGTTAAAGAAGCCAGTATTTTAGTTTTTTCTTGTACTGGCTTCTTTTTGTTTGTTATGTGTATATAGTTTATTTTCCTTTATACATATCCTCATAATACTTCTGATAGTCACCCGAAGTCACATTATCCATCCATTCCTGGTTGTTCAGATACCAGCGTACAGTCTTTTCGATACCCTCTTCAAACTGCAGGCTTGGTTCCCATCCCAGTTCTTTCTGAAGCTTGGTGGAGTCGATGGCATAACGCATGTCGTGTCCCAGACGGTCGGTCACGTAGGTAATCAGATCCATATCTTCACCTTCTTTTCTGCCCAGAAGACGGTCTACAGTATTGATTACCACCTTGATGATGTCGATGTTTTTCCATTCATTGAAACCGCCGATGTTGTATGTTTCCGCAATCTTTCCGTTGTGGAAAATCACATCAATCGCACGTGCATGATCTTCTACAAACAGCCAGTCGCGCACGTTTTCTCCCTTACCGTATACCGGCAACGGCTTGCGGTGACGAATGTTGTTGATGAACAGCGGAATCAGCTTTTCAGGGAACTGATACGGTCCGTAGTTGTTCGAGCAGTTGGTTACGATAGTCGGCATACCGTATGTATCGTGGAATGCACGGACAAAATGGTCCGAACTTGCTTTCGAAGCCGAGTAGGGGCTGTGCGGATTATACTTGGTATCTTCGTAGAAGAAATCCTTACCGTATGCCAGGTGATGCTCCGAAGAAGAAGCCGTAGTAGTGAATGGAGGCTCGATACCTTCCGGATGTGTCATCTCCAGCGCACCGTACACCTCATCGGTAGAGATGTGGTAGAAACGTTTTCCCTTATATTTTTCAGGTAATCCTTCCCAGTACAGTTTGGCAGCCTGCAGCAGAGCCAGTGTACCCATTACATTGGTACGTGCAAAGGTAAACGGATCCTTGATACTGCGGTCTACATGGCTTTCTGCAGCCAGATGGATGATACCGTCCACATGATACTGCTGCATCAGTTCCATCATCTTGTCGAAGTCACAGATATCCGCCTTTACGAACACATAGTTCGGCTGGTTCTCGATATCCTTCAGATTGGCCAGGTTACCTGCATAAGTCAGTTTGTCCAGATTGATGATGCGATACTCCGGATACTTGTTTACAAACAGGCGTACCACATGGCTTCCGATAAATCCGGCACCGCCGGTTACGATAATATTGCGTTTAAATTGTTCCATAATTACTAGTCGTTTTTTGAATCGTTATTTTTTCAGCGTATCCATATTAGCCATACATACTTTCAGCGAATCTGTCCAGTATGGAATCTTCAGACCGAAAGTCTGTTTGATTTTTGTTTTGTCGAGTACCGAATATGCCGGTCTTGTCACCGGGCTTGGAAATTCATTGCTGTGACACGGCTGGATATCACATCCCGTATTTCCAGCCAGCTCTGCAATCCGTTTGGTAAAGTCGTACCACGAACATACCCCTTCGTTGCTGAAGTGGTAAATTCCCGTCTTGCTGTATCCCTGCTTGGGGTGTTCGGCAGCATAGTCATCCAGTACCGCCTTGATGGCTACAGCCAGATCCAGTGCATAGGTTGGAGTACCCGCCTGGTCGAACACCACATTCAGTGCCGGCTTGGTAGCAGTCAGGTTCAGCATGGTCTTCACGAAGTTTCTGCCGAACTCCGAGTACAGCCATGCCGTACGCAGAATCACATGGTCGCATCCGGTTGCTTCGATAAACTGTTCTCCCTCCAGCTTGGTCTGTCCGTATACACCGGTCGGTGTACCTTTCTGTTCTTCGCGGCAAGGTGTATTATACGGATCCCCTCCGAATACATAGTCGGTAGACACCTGTACCAGCAGTCCTCCTGCCTCCTTCATGGCTTCCGCCAGAATCCTGGGAGCTTCAGCATTCAGTTTCCGGCACAGCTCTACATCACTCTCTGCCTTGTCCACATTGGTATAAGCCGCACAGTTTACAATACAGTCAATCTTTTCCTTCTTCACCATCCCGTATACCGCATCGGCATCTGTCATGTCCAGCAAAGTTGTTTCCACACCTTCCGCTTCCACCACATCGGTAAACAGAAAGCGATATCCTGTATTTTTGCTTATGATACGCATTTCATGGCCCAGCTGACCGTTTGCGCCTGTCACTAAAATATTCATGATTGTTTCCTTCCTCTTATTATTTGTATAGATCTTCGTTGTAATCAAACAGCCAGTCGGCATCCTTCAGTCGGGGATGATGCTTGTCTTTTTCAGACAGAATCACCTTATCCGCCGGTACACCCCAGTCGATATTCAGGTCCGGATCATCCCATGCCAGTGCTCCTTCGCTCTGCGGTGCATAGAAGTTGTCGCACTTATACTGGAAAATCACTTCCGGAGTCAGTACACTGAAACCGTGTGCAAATCCGCGCGGGATGAAGAACTGGCGGTGATTCTCCTCAGTCAGTTCCACAGCCACATGCTTTCCGAAAGTCGGCGAACCCTTGCGGATGTCCACAGCCACATCCAGTACAGCCCCCTTGATGACACGCACCAGTTTGCTCTGTGCATAGGGCGGTTTCTGAAAGTGCAGTCCGCGCAGCACACCGTAACCCGATTTGCTTTCATTATCCTGTACAAACTTCACGGTACGTACCTGTTCGTTGAAGTTCCGTTCCGAGAACGATTCGAAGAAATACCCTCTGTCGTCTTTAAACAGGCGCGGTTCGATAATCACCACACCTTCTATATCCGTTTTAATTACATTCATATCAATCCAAGTTTTCTTTACCTGTGCGTTCCACTTCTTCAATCACTTTCAGCAGATATTGTCCGTACTGATTCTTCAGCATCGGCTGGGCTTCCTCACGCAGTTTGTCTGCAGTAATCCATCCCTTACGGAAAGCAATACCTTCCAGACACGCCACTTTCAGTCCCTGACGTTTCTCTATCACTTCAATGTAGGTAGAAGCTTCTGCCAGTGAGTCGTGTGTTCCCGTATCCAGCCATGCAAAACCACGTCCCAGAGTCTGTACCTTCAGTTCCCCGTCTTCCAGGAACCGCTGGTTCACAGTCGTAATTTCCAGCTCTCCGCGAGCCGATGGCTTGATACCTTTCGCTACTTCCACCACCTTGTTCGGGTAGAAATACAGTCCCACTACCGCATAGTTTGATTTCGGGTGAAGCGGCTTTTCCTCTATCGACAGACAGTTTCCGTCCTTGTCGAAGTCAGCCACCCCGTATCGTTCCGGATCGCTTACCCAGTAGCCGAATACGGTAGCTTTCTGTTCATCTTCTGCAGTGCGTACTGCTTCGTGCAGCATGGCGCTGAATCCATTCCCGTGGAAGATGTTGTCACCCAGCACCAGACAGGCCGAGTCGTTTCCAATGAATTTCTCCCCAATAATGAAAGCCTGTGCCAGACCGTCGGGAGAAGGCTGTTCTGCGTACTCAAAGCGTACACCGAAGTTGCTTCCGTCGCCCAGCAGACGCTGGAATCCCGGAAGATCCTGTGGTGTAGAGATAATCAGAATCTCGCGGATGCCGGCCAGCATCAATACAGAGATTGGATAGTAAATCATCGGTTTGTCAAAAACAGGGAGCATCTGTTTACTTACTCCCTTGGTGATAGGGTATAAACGTGTACCGCTACCGCCGGCTAAAACGATACCTTTCATAATATATTAGGATAAGAAAGAAAAGATTCAAATGATCCCTTTAAAATATATAGTATTTTCATATTTGATAAGGATAATGTTATTTCTATTTTACAAAGATATGATTTTGAATATATTCATGCAAATGAATCACTTTTCGTTTTTATACGGCTTTAATTATTGTGGTTCGTTTTTGTTAGAATGAATCAGATTTCTTAATCTTATGCTTTAATAGCATTAAATATCTTTACAGATTCCTTTTACTCTTATCGTTTAAATTATTCTGAGATAAAAAATGAATATTGAAAGAAGGAAAGAGTGGCTGTTTTTTCGCTATAGTCTCCTTGATTAGCATTGTATTTACATAATATTTTTTATTTTTGCATATCAATAAAAATTCCCCTAATGAAAATAGTATACTATATAATTTTTACTTTTTGGTATTTGTTGTCTTTATTGCCATTAAAAGTCTTATATGTTTTTTCAGATCTATTGTTTTTTCCTCTTTATTATGGGGTAAAATATCGACGGGATATTGTACATCGGAATATAGCGGATTCTTTCCCAGAAAAAAGTGAAAAAGAAATTTTACAAATCGAAAAGCGATTTTATCATTTTTTCTGCGATTACATATTAGAAACCATTAAACTCTTTTCTATGTCGAAAAAGCAAATGATGAAGCGAATGACGTTTAGTGGATTGGATAAAGTAAAACAAACTTTGGAAAAAGAAAATAAAAAGTGCTGTTTTATTTATTTGGGACATTATTGTAATTGGGAATATGTGGCTTCTTTGCAATATTGGTTACCGGAAATACATTGTGGTCAAATTTATCATCCTTTGTATAATAAGGCGTTCGATAAATTATTTCTTCGTTTAAGAGGAAAATTTGGGGGGGAATCTATTCCGATGAAAGAAACCTTACGTCGGTTGATAACCCTTAGTAAAGGAGAAAAGAAGATTATGATTGGTTTTATCTCCGATCAGGCTCCGGGATGGGAGGGGATGGATCATTGGACTACCTTCTTGCATCGTGATACTGCTTTTTTTCAAGGAACGGAACGTATCGGGCGCAAATTGGATGCAGCGGTTTATTATTTGAAAGTGGTACCGGTAAAGAGAGGATATTATCATGCCACTTTTGAATTGTTGACATTACATCCTGAAGAGTTACCTCAGTACCGTTTGACTGATATGTATTCCGAACATCTTGAACAACAAATAAAAGAAAATCCTGCCTACTGGCTATGGAGTCATAACCGTTGGAAACGGACGAAAGAAGCTTGGCTGAAAATGTCATGGAATACTCAAAAGCCATAAGAAAAACTATTCTTATGGCTTTTGAGTCAGCAGTATGCAGCTCCCAAAGAGCTGCATAACCTTTATTCAATACCTTTTCTATGCTTATATTCCTCAATACGCATACGGAAAGCTTCCTCTTTCTTGCTTCCATTGGATTGGAATATCAGTTTTTCCGGAATGTTTTGTCCTCTATTGTTAAGTTTAATATTTCCTTTATCCGACTTAATAATATCCACAGAGTCGTATAAACTGTTATCTATTGCATCGTATGCATTCATGGTTAAAGTATCTCCATGTATACGTATTTGTTGATAATAACGGCTACCTGTGCCAAATTTATCAAAGCGTTTGTCAAATTGAATATAGTAGTTTTTGGGAGAACAATGACTTACAGTATAGACAGGAGGAGTCGCATCCCCATTATCTGCATGATTTGTCATACGGGCATAAGCATGTTCATGACCTTGCAGAACCAGATCTACTCCATATTGTTCTACTAAAGAGTTAAACATTAGTCGTTGAGAGAGGTTATTCATCTCTCCTTTGATAGAGTATAACGGATGATGCAAAATAACGATTTTCCAGCGCGCCGTACTTTTTTTCAACTCCTTTTCCAGCCATTGTTTCTGTGTCCACAGGTATAAAAACTCACGGTTACTGTCGAGACAGAATAATTGCATATCATTGTATTTTAATGTATAAACCTGATTTTCTCCTATCATAGAATCAAGAAAATAAGAAAAAACCAGTGAGAAGCGGCGCTCTAGTTTACGAATGACGTATTTCAGGTAATCATGATTCCCTGTGACAGTAAGCACTGGGTAACATTGTCCGATAGAGTCTAGTCCACGATATGTTTCTTCCCAGCGCTGTTCGGTAGGGCGTTCGGTTAAGTCTCCTCCAAATACAAGGAATTCAGTATCCGAGTGTTGTTGGAAAGCTTCTTTGAAAAAAGTATTAGCTTTTCCGTTAATACTATCCTGTACGTCCCCTACGTAAAGGAAAGAATAGTCGTTGCGGGTAGAAGAATTGTATGTACGGAAATGATACCACGGAGATACATTATCTTCATTACAAACCCGATAAGTATAATAGTGATCTGGCTGTAAAGAGCGAAGCCTTGCCACATAATAAGCAGCTTGTCCACTTCGAGAACGGAATATTTCTCCCTGTGCCGGAATACGAATGGTATCTTTACAGAGTGTATCCACCAAATCAACGTGTGAAGGAACAACGATTGAGTCGTATTGCCAGCTGATGTTGCGTGAAAGTTCGTTATTATCACCGAATGTGAGTAATACTCTTCCCGGTTGATTAAGGGGAGAATAAGGTGCCTCTTCTTCATTATGAAACCAAGCACTCCAGCGCGAATTTATCCAAAATCCAAGTCCTAATAAAATAATAAATGTAATGCTTAGTTTAATGAGCGTTTTCTTTTTCATCTTATAATTGATTTGGGGGTATGATACAAAGATAGCTAATTTAAAATAAGAGCTTAGCTTCTTTTGGAAAATTATAGCTAACTTTGCCACTCACAACAAAGTATCAATCATGAAAAAGATTCTGTTTTCCAATGTTTTTTCTTTAGTTTGGAACCTTTTTTTGGTGTATATATGCTATTCTTTATGCCGTCTTGCTTTTTTGCTTGAGAATTTTCGCTTGTTCGCCGGTCATTTAGACTGGGGCTATGCCTTGAGTTTGTTTGGAGCCGGTTTGATATTCGATACTTCGGCTATTTTATATACCAATGCCTTGTTCATTCTTCTTTTTCTGCTGCCTTTACACTGGAAAGAAACAAAATCATTTTATCGTATCGTACGTGGAATATATGTAACAGTCAACGGTCTTTTTTTAGCCATAAATCTCATCGACTGCGTATACTTCCGTTTCGCCGGCCGGCGTACCACAATGAGTGTATTTCAGGAATTCGGCAATGAGGGAGGAGGCAATCTGACCTCTATATTTGCCACTGAGTTTCTTTCACACTGGTATCTGGTTTTGTTAGCTGTTCTTCTTTTTTACAGCCTGTATAAACTGTATCGTGCTCCTCAGAACATTCCTGTATATAGCAAATGGCAATATTATGTTGTACAATTAGCTGCATTGCTGGTAGCTATACCTTTTACTGTATTTGGTATGAGAGGTGGAATGACTACTGCTACTCGTCCGATAACCATTAGTAATGCCAATCAGTATGTAAACCGTCCGTTGGATGCCGGTATCGTACTGAATACGCCGTTCTCTGTGTTCCGTACATTGGGAAAGAGAGCATTTGTAATTCCCGACTATCTTTCCGAACAAGAAGCAACAGCTTTGTATTCGCCTGTGCATGTACCAGGGGATTCGGTACAGTTCAAGCCGATGAATGTCGTGGTAATTATTTGGGAAAGCTTTACCAAAGAATTTGTCGGTAGCTTGAATTCCGGACTTGAAGGCGGAAAATATAAAGGATATACACCTTTTATTGATTCACTGCTGACCAAGAGTCTGACTTTTACCCATACATATGCCAATGGTCGTAAGAGCATTGAAGGTATGCCTTCGGTTCTGTCGTCCATTCCCAGCTTTGTAGAGCCTTTTTTCCTTACTCCTGCCTCATTGAATGATGTCTCGGGAGTTGCAGGCGAGCTGACCAAACATAAAGGATACTATTCTGCATTCTTCCATGGTGCCATGAATGGTTCGATGGGGTTCCAGGCATTTGCGCGTTCTACCGGTTTTCAGGATTATTTTGGCCGTACAGAATATAATGAAGATCCACGTTATAATGGTGATAAGGATTTTGATGGAACATGGGCTATTTGGGATGAAGAGTTTTTGCAATATTATTGTGATAAAATGACCGAATTTAAAGAGCCTTTTGTAACCTCTGTTTTTACAGCAAGCTCGCACCATCCGTTTGCCGTACCGGCGCGCTATGAGGGCAAGTTTCCGGAAGGACCAACTCCACTTCAGCGTTGTATAGGTTATACAGACAATGCTTTACGGCTTTTCTTTGAAAAGGCATCCCGTCAGCCTTGGTTTAAAAATACGTTGTTTGTGATTACGGCAGACCATACCAGTCTGGGAACCTATCCCGAGTACCTGACCGATCTGGGAATGTATAGTGTACCAATCTTATTTTATGCACCCGGAATGCCCGAACTTTGTGGTATGGAAGATAAGATTGTAGAGCAAATAGACATTATGCCTACTGTATTAGGAATATTGGGATACGACAGACCGTATATATGCTTTGGCCAGGATGCAATCTGTACCCCTGCCGAGGATAAGTTTGCTGTCAACAATCTGCTGGGAACCAATATCTATCAGTTTGTAAAGGGAGATTATCTGATTCAATTCGATGGTGAACAGGTTACAAAAGCCTATCTGTATCGTACAGACTCTCTGCTGAAGGAGGATGTAAAAAATAGTATGCCACAAGAAATACTTCAATCTATGGAAAAGCAGTTGAAATCCATTATTCAGCAATATATGCAACGGATGAATACGAATGGTTTGGTATACAAAGAATAAATATAGTTTAAAAAAGCAGAAAGCCAACTAATCTTTTGATTAGTTGGCTTTCTGCTTTTTTGTATTTCTCGAATATGTTTTGATGAATTAGTTGTTTTTATTAGCACGTTTACGTTCTATTTCATCCAAGATTACTTTACGCATACGCATGCTTTTCGGAGTTACTTCTACGTATTCATCTTCCTTGATATATTCCAGTGCTTCTTCCAAAGAGAAAATAACCGGTGGAATAATACGAGCTTTATCATCCGAACCTGAAGCACGCATGTTGGTAAGTTTCTTCGATTTGGTTACGTTGATTACCAAGTCGTTTTCGTGAACGTGTTCACCTACTACCTGACCGGCATATACTTCGTCTTGCGGATAGATAAAGAACTTACCACGATCCTGCAACTTATCAATAGCATACGCAAAGGCTGTTCCGCTTTCCATTGCAATCATTGAACCGTTTGTACGGCGAGGAATATCTCCCTTGAACGGCTGATATTCTTTGAAGCGGTGTGCCATGATAGCTTCTCCTTGTGAAGCAGTCAGGACGTTAGTACGCAGACCGATGATACCACGTGAAGGCATGTCGAATTCAATGTTGACACGGTCGCCCTGAGTTTCCATTGATACCATTTCACCTTTACGGCGAGTTACCATATCAATCATCTTGCTGGCGAACTCTTCGGGTACGCTGATAGTCAGCTCTTCAATCGGTTCGCATTTTACACCGTCTATTTCCTTGAAGATAACCTGTGGCTGACCTACCTGAAGTTCGTATCCTTCACGGCGCATGGTTTCAATCAATACAGACAGGTGAAGCACACCACGTCCCGATACAATCCATTTTCCGTCTTCGTTTTCTGTTTTGCGTACACGCAACGCCAGGTTTTTGTCCAATTCTTTCATCAGACGGTCATGAATATGGCGTGAAGTTACAAACTTACCTTCCTTACCAAAGAACGGAGAGTCGTTGATTGTAAAGAGCATGCTCATGGTCGGTTCGTCGATGGCAATCGGTGGCAATGCTTCCGGATTTTCGAAATCACAGATTGTATCACCGATTTCAAATCCTTCCACACCTACGATAGCACAAATATCACCCGAAGAAACCGATTCCACTTTCTTGCGTCCTAATCCTTCGAAAGTATGTACTTCCTTGATTTTCGATTTTACCATCGAACCATCACGTTTTGCCAATGTAATGTTCATACCTTCTTTCAAGGTTCCTCTGTGTACACGTCCTACGGCAATACGTCCGGTATACGAAGAGTAATCCAATGATGTAATCAACATTTGTGGAGTACCTTCCAACTGTTTTGGAGCAGGAATATATTTGATGATAGCATCCAGCAGAGGGGTAATGGTACCGGTTGGAGTCTTCCAGTCTTCGCCCATCCAGTTATTCTTTGCAGAACCGTATACTACCGGGAAGTCGAGCTGGTCTTCTGTAGCGTTCAAACTGAACATCAGATCGAATACCATTTCGTATACTTCTTCCGGACGGCAGTTCGGTTTATCTACCTTGTTTACAACCACAATTGGTTTCAAGCCAATTTGTAATGCTTTTTGCAGCACAAAACGGGTCTGTGGCATAGGACCTTCGAATGCATCTACCAACAGAATACATCCGTCTGCCATATTCAATACACGTTCTACTTCACCTCCGAAGTCGGCGTGTCCCGGAGTATCGATGATATTAATTTTTGTACCCTTGTAATTGATGGATACGTTTTTAGAAAGGATTGTAATCCCTCTTTCGCGTTCCAGATCGTTGTTATCCAGCACCAATTCACCATTGGTTTGGTCATTGCGGAATAAGTGTCCCGCCAGCATCATTTTGTCCACCAGTGTAGTCTTTCCATGGTCTACGTGGGCAATAATGGCAATGTTTCTAATGTCTTGCATACTATACCTATATATTTGGTCGCAAATTTACGATTTTTTCTTCAATAATTATAGTGAAAATCTTGATTTTGGGCGAATAAAGTTTATGGAGTATGTTTACTTACTATGGAAACTTTATACTGTTGGTTGTGTCAATTCCTTTGCTTTTTAAAATCTCTACTATTTCGTCGATGCAACATTTTTCTATCCAGTCGGTGGCGAAAACGTGGTAGGTGAAATCTTTGTCGATGAATTCTATGTCTAAAGGTGGGTCGCGTCTGGCCGTTGCTCTGATATCGAAGTTCAGTTTCCGGATATCATCGTATGCAAAAACATGGCTGTGGAATACTCCTTTCAATATCATGTGATGGGAATCCAGTATCAGGTAATGTTGGACTAAGAAAGTCATGTATATCATAAAGAATAGGCTTAAAACCGTGAATCCGATTGTGAAAATGGTAATATAATAAGTGACAAGAGTGTGGATGTTGGGTAAAGCATATATCATGGATAACAGCAAAATAAGGATCCATACCATACCCTGTACGGAAAAAGACATGTACTTGGAGTATCGGTGGTAAGTGCGGGAAGAAACCGGTGCATCTGATACCGTCTGCAAGGGCTGATAGTTAGTGAACGGAATAGCATGCTGTTTTAACAGCTGGAGAATGGCCGTAGCTTTGTGGGCTTGAAAAGGAGCAAGCTGGATGGCACGTACAAAACCGGATTGAAGGGTGAAAATGAAAATGCCTGTTCCACCTAAATTGTGCCAATAAGGTTTACAGCGCCTGGCTCGGATTTTATAAGGTTGCATGAAAGTAAAGCTGGCAATATCTTCTATCTTGATGCCTTTTTTCAGAAGATAAAGTTCTGTTTTATGGAGAGAAATATCTGTATACATATACTTATTATTGGGCATGTTTTTGCTTTGAAAACAATTTGTAGATGTAAAGGTAGTGGATAATGGAATAGCTTATTCTCTTTTTATTAATATTTTTGGGCTTAACTCATTGTTATTTGGAAGATTATCTTTACCTTTGCACCGCAAATCAAATTTATACATTTTAAAAAGTCAAAATTATGTATTTAGACGCAGCTAAAAAACAAGAAATCTTTGGAAAGTACGGAAAGTCTAACACTGATACTGGCTCACCTGAAGCGCAGATAGCATTGTTTTCATACCGTATTTCTCACCTGACTGAGCACATGAAGCTCAACAGAAAAGATTATAGCACTGAAAGAGCTCTGACAACTTTGGTAGGTAAGCGTCGTTCTTTGCTGGACTACCTGAAGCGCCGCGATATCGAAAGATACCGTGCTATTGTAAAAGAACTCGGTCTGCGTAAGTAATCCGTTACTTGCTGCAAACAAACACAAAAGTCCTGCTTTTCTTACAAAGGAAGGCAGGACTTTTTGTTTATCCCCCAAGGGAGAGTGATATTTTTTGTGATTAGTCATCCGGCTTTATGTGTCGGGACATGCCGTTACATTGCCGTCGTCGGCTGTATGAACCGCGTTGTCGATTGTACGGACGACGACGTTGGTTGTGCAGCCGACGTCGTCGGATAAAGAACACAACAGTTGCTTTATGGTTTTATTGCTATAATCCCAAGCAACGGATATATACTTGAAAATCCTTGCCTGTCATAGTATAAAATATGACAGACAAGGATTTTTCAACAATATGTGTATAACTTTCGGTTTACTGTGGGTATTGCAGATTGGCCTCTGTAGCCTGCTCCAGTACTTCGTGCAGGTATTTGGCCGCTTCCCACTTAGCCATCGGCAGATTCATCATGAGATAATTTCCGCAATCTCTGGCTGTAGCTCCGGGTACATCTCCTTCAAATTCGGCAATGAAGCGGAAGGTTTCCTGCATCAGTGGAAGAATATCTTTCGATTCGAGTTCACCTTTCATTACCAGATAATTGCCGGTAAGACATCCCATAGGCCCCCAGTAGATAATCTTGTCTGCCCATACCGGATGGTTGCGCAGGAACGTAGCTGCCAGGTGCTCCATCGTGTGGATGGCAGAAGGACTCAGAGCCGGTTCACGGTTGGGCTCTTTCATACGGATATCGAAGGTAGTTACAATTTCATTGCCTACCTCATCCCGACGAGACACATAAATACCACGCAACAGGTGGATATGGTCGATGGTAAAGCTTGGAATCTTCTTCATATGTTTTTTTGAGTTTTTGAGTTCTTTAGTTTTTGAGTTTGTTTGAACTTTTGAATTTTTGGGTTTCATTTTTACTCATAACGTAGCTTGGTCTGCTAATTATTGAGTTTGTCTGCTTACCATTTATAGGCTTGCCAGTTCAACCCATACAAAATCTGCCCGTTCAGATATAAAAACTCACAAACTTAAAATCTAAATCTTATTAGGTAATGCTTTCAAGAATGTTTCTGTGACATGGAAAGAGCGGTCTGCCATTTCTCCCCAGAAATTCTGATACTGTTCGAAATGCTTGTCGGCTCCCGGTGTATCGCTGATGATACGGAAGCTGATGAATGGTACCTTATATAAATAGCAAACCTGTGCGATAGCTGCCGACTCCATGTCAACTGCCAGCCCTTCCGGGAAATTTCCCTTAATGGCTTCCAGTTCACTCTGGTCGGTAATGAATTTATCGCCACTGCAAATCAGACCTCCGTGAATCGCAGTTTCTGTATCGAGCGACAATGCACAATTGTATAGAGTTTCATTACCCTCGAAGAAAGTAGGCAAGCCTTGAATCTGTCCGTATGCATTGCCTTCTCCGCACCATACATCGTGGTATACAATCTGGCGGCTGGCTACTACATCCATCACTTTCAGGCAAGTATCAATACCTCCGGCTACACCGGTACTGATGATACAGTCGGGGTGAAAGTTGCGGATCAGCTCAACCGAGCCGGCTGCTGCGTTTACTTTCCCGATACCACATTGCATCAGGATAATAGTATTGTTTTTAATGGTTCCTTCCGTATAGGTAAAAGGACCTTCTGTACGTTCGGTTTTGTTTTCCAGTTGGTTGGCCAGTTGCTTCTGTTCTGAAGACATGGCAGTAATGATTCCTATTTTCATATTAAAATTCTATTTTCGGTGGTAAAGTTACTACTTTTCAAGGAGTATTATGTTATCTTTGCTCTCCGAAAACATTTATTAATAGACTATTTTGCTATGAATTTACTGAAGAAACTACTACCTGATATCGTGGCAGTTGTATTGTTTGCAGTTCTTTCGTTTGCCTACTTTTATCCGGCAGTTACCGAAGGACGTATTTTGGCGCAACACGATGCAGTAGCCGGTATTGGAGCCGGTCAGGAAGCGAAGGAATATTATGGTCGTACCGGAGAATCGACTCGCTGGACCAATTCTTTGTTTGGAGGAATGCCTACTTACCAGCTTGCTCCCAGTTATGAATCGAGCCGTATGCTGAACTATGTACAAAATGTGTACAGCCTTTTTCTTCCTACTTATGTGTGGTATGTATTTGTCATGCTGCTGGGATTTTATATCCTGTTGCGTGCATTTAATTTCAAGGTATGGATGTCGGCTTTGGGAGCTATTGTATGGGCATTCTCTTCTTATTTCTTTATCATTATAGCTGCCGGACACATCTGGAAGTTTGTGACATTGGCTTATATTCCGCCTACAATTGCCGGAATGGTGTTGGTGTATAGAGGGAAATATTTGTCGGGCAGTTTGCTTACGGCATTATTTGTAGCCTTGCAGATTGCGTCCAATCATGCTCAGATGAGTTACTACTTCTTGTTTGTCATGCTGTTTATGGCTGTGGCATATGGAGTGATTGCCTGGAAGGAAAAACAATTACCTCGTTTCCTTAAAGCATCGGGGGTATTGGTTGTGGCCGGATTGGTGGGTGTGTGTATCAATCTTTCCAATTTGTATCATACTTACCAGTACAGTAAAGAGAGTATGCGCGGAAAGAGTGAACTGGTAAAAGAAAATTCGGCTAATCAGACGGGTAGTGGTTTGGAACGTGACTATATTACTCAATGGAGTTATGGTATAGGGGAAACCTTCTCTCTGCTTGTTCCCAATGTAAAAGGTGGGGCTTCGGTGCCTTTGGCAGAGAATAAGACTGCTATGAAGAAAGCAGATCCTATGTATATGGGGCTGTATAGTCAGATTGGACAATATTGGGGTGAGCAGCCGGGAACATCAGGTCCGGTGTATGTGGGTGCTTTCATTGTCTTTCTGTTTATTTTAGGATGTTTTGTAGTGCAAGGACCGATGAAGTGGGCTTTGGTTGCCGGTACACTTTTCTCCATTTTGCTGTCATGGGGAAAGAATTTCATGGGGCTGACCGATTTCTTCATCGATTATATACCTATGTATAATAAATTCCGTGCCGTATCGTCTATTCTTGTCATAGCCGAGTTTACGATTCCCCTGCTGGCTATTATGGCATTGAAAGAAGTGATCGAACGCCCTTCCCTGATTAAGGAGAAAGCAAAAGCCTTTTATATCAGTTTGGGACTTACCGGAGGACTTGCCTTGCTGTTTGCAATTGCTCCACGATTCTTTTTCCCGTCTTATGTGTCGACTATGGAAATGGCTGCTTTGCAGAATGCTATTCCGGCGGACCAATTGGCTCCCATTCTGATGAATCTGGAAGAAATGCGTGTCGCTATCTTCACTGCCGATGCATGGCGCAGTTTCTTTATTGTAGTAATTGGAGTGGCTTTGCTATGGGCATATGCTGCCGGAAAGATGAAAGCCTCGTGGCTGATAGCGGCTCTGACGGTATTATGTCTGGCAGATATGTGGAACGTAAACAAACGCTATCTGTACGATGAGCAGTTTGTGGCCAAAGGAACAGAAATGCAGCCTTTCCTGAAACCGACTGAGACTGACGCAGAGATACTGAAGGATAAATCTTTGGATTATCGCGTGTTGAATCTGTCTTCCAATACGTTTAATGAAAACAATACTTCGTACTGGCATAAGAGCATCGGTGGTTATCATGCTGCCAAATTGCGTCGCTATCAGGAGATGATAGAGGAGCATATACAGGGTGAGATGACCGACTTATTTAAACAGATACCGGAAGCTCAGGCAGATATGGAGAAAGTGGACGGTTCTCATTTCCCTGTGCTGAATATGTTGAATACGCGCTATTTCATTTTCCCGCTACAAGGAGGAAAGACATTGCCAATTTATAATCCGTATGCATTGGGTAATGCGTGGTTTGTGGATGAAGTTCAGTATGCTAATAATGCGAATGAAGAGATAGAAGCAATCCATCATCTGAATCCGGCTACTACTGCTGTGGTAGATAAGAAGTTTGCAGAAGAAGTGAAAGCGGTAAAAGAGTCGGTATCAGACAGTACAAGAAGCATTGTGCTGAAAGAATATCAGCCTAATGCACTGACTTACGAAGTGAAATCGTCTAAAGGTGGAACGGTAGTATTCTCCGAAATCTATTATCCGGGATGGCAGTCGTTCATCGATGGAGAGGAAGTGGCACACGGCAGAGCTAATTATATTCTGCGTGCAATGAATGTACCGGCAGGAACACACACTATTACCTTTACTTTCGACCCGAAATCGCTGCATATTACAGAAACAATTGCATTTATAGCAATGGGGCTGTTAATTGCCGGGGCCTTGGTGATATTGTTGTTGTCTATACGCAGACAAAAGCAGACACAGGCATAATATATCGTGTAGAACGATAAAATAAGAATTCCTCATTATACATTGTCTTTTCAATGTATAATGAGGAATTTTTTATTGAGTGAGTGACAAAGCAAACCGTGTCATCTTCTGTTGTCTTTCTTATTTCCGGTAAAGCAGACGGAACACAAAGCCAATGTGGTGGAGTACGGTAGATACATATCCGTAGTGCTTGCACATGATGTGGAAACGTTCTTTGAGCGAGGCTTTATGATTGCGGGTTGTCATTCCTTCGTTGAGGTAATCAATCAAAGTAAGGTGGGTATTATGAAGATTGTGGCTTTTCTTCATGATACGGATACACCAGTCGAAATCGGCAGAGAAACGGTAATGTAAGTCATACGGTTCGACCAGTTCGCGTCGTGCAAAAAATGCCTGATGGCATACCAGCATTCCCTTTCGGAAACTTTTCCATGTCAGTTGTTCAGGGGCAGAAAGGCGTCGCATACGTACAAAATGTCCTTCTTCATCTACAAGCTGGGTCTCTCCATACAAGACATCCGGTAATACCTCTCCGGTAATGGAATGTACCATTAGTAACAGTGTATCGTCTTCGTGTAAGGCATCGCCGGCATTAAGAAAACAGATGTAATCGCCCGTAGCCACACGTATACCTTTATTCATGGCGTCGTATAACCCTTTGTCTGGTTCACTTATCACTGTGTGTATATGCGTTTTGTAGCGGTTGATGATATCCAGTGTCCCATCCTTTGACCCTCCGTCTATAATGATATATTCCACTCCCTTATAGGTCTGGGTGATGACACTTTGAATCGTATCCTCCAAAACTTGGGCTGCATTATAGGTCACAGTGATGATGGAGAACTTGGGATGTAAGTGGGTATTATGCATTGTTTCCTGTAATCTGGTTATAGATTTGAATATATTTCATTGCCACAGTATGTTCGGAATACGAATTCATTACTTTACGGCGTGCTTCTTCACTTAGGCTTTCATAATCTCCTTCTGTGAGTGACCAATGAATGCCATTGGCTAAATCTTCTGCCGATTTATATTGTGCGATATAGCCGTTGTGCAGATGGTCAATCATTTGGGGAATTCCTCCGGTATTAAAACCTACACAAGGTATTCCACAAGCCATAGCTTCCATGATTGTATTGGGAAGATTTTCATGCAGAGAAGGATTGACAAATAAATCGGCCGCATTGTAGATGTGGGCAATTTCTTTTTCGTCCTGAACGAAATCAAGACAATAGATTGGGAAAGGGAAAAGCTCTGCATATTGCTGTGATTCTTTTCCAACCACCACCACTCCTAACGAACGTGAAAACTCCGGATACTGTGTAGTTATCAGCTTACATGCGTCAACCAAGAAATCAATACCTTTGTTTTTATCGGTAATCTTCATGGAACTGAAGAGTAGTAGCTTTTTGTCTGCAGGCAGGTGAAGTTTTTCCCGAATCGCTTTTTTGTCCAGCGGACGGAACAAATTCGTATTAATTGGATTGGGGATGTTGGTTACAGTGTGTCCTTGTGTCAGGACACTTTTCTTAGCCAGTCCTTCCAACCATTGGCTACATGTTACAAAAGTAATGTTTCCGTTGCTGTATAGTTTTTGCTTCTGGCGGAATATCCGATAAGAAAGGTCGTGCTTATGGCCTTTGTACAGTAGTGGGCAACTATGGCATTGCTTGGTATATTTCTCGCATGTGCGGGCATGGTGACAGATTCCGGTGACAGGCCACATGTCGTGTAATGTCCATACGACAGGCTTGCCGGATTCTAAAATTTTGCGGATACTTTTCAGTGAAAGCATTCCTTGATTAATCCAATGTAAATGGATAACATCTGCTTGCTGGAATTCGGGTAAAGAAGTAATATCAGTACCTGTATTGGCTATATCAACGGCAAAGAGGTTGTGCTTGTGAAAATGGTTGGCTTTCCAAATGACAATACGTTCCCACACAAACTGTGCTACCTTACGCCATGATTTTTTCAGTGCAACAACGGTAACTTGGTCAGTTTGCTTGTCCCGTACCAGCATTTTAGCCTTGATTCCACTGTTTTTTAACGCTGTCATCAAACGGTTGGCGGCAATAGCTGCTCCTCCGGTTCTTTCCGATGTATTGATGATAAGTACCCTCATTCCATTTTATTTTTTGCAAAGGTAATTATTTTATGGCATATTGTAATTATGTGTGAAAAATTGTAGAGCATGAGAAGTTGCTATTATTAGACATAAGGTTTATGCCTGTTAAAGAAATGTAATATTGGAATTTAATATTAAACGAATTCTCAAAATCGCACTCTTATGTAGTAAAAGCAATAATGCTAATTGGTTATTAAATAAAATGTAGACGTATGAAAAAATTAAATGTATTTGTAACAATGTTGCTGCTGGTTGTAGGCGGCACTGTATTTGCTCAGGAAAAACAAGTGAAGAAATGCGCAAAATGTACTCCGGAACAACGCATGGAGATGAAGATAAAGCATTTGCAGCAGGCACTTTCTTTGGACGACAAGACTACTGCCAAGTTTGCTCCTCTTTATAAGGAATATATGCAAGAGTTAGGTTCATGTTGTGCAAAGCCGGAAGCGAAACAAAAGAAGGCAGACCGTACCGATGAACAGATTATTCAGGATATGAAAGATCGTTTTGCTGCTCAGCAGAAAATGCTTGATACGAAAACCAAGTATTTTGATAAGTTCCAGAAGATTCTGAATGCCCGTCAGTTGGAAAAACTGTTTGCTCCTCGTCAAGGGAAGATGGCAAAGCGTGCTTTTCATCAGCCAGGCCCGAAGAAACCTGGACAGAAGTGCGAAAGACCATGTGGAAAAGAATGCTGTCAGCTTCCTAAATAATGAATATCATTGTAAAATGTGTCAACAGGAAACATTTCGATGTTTCCTGTTTTTTTATGCTCCAAAATCTCCTTTTAATGTACGACGAATACGTCGGAACGCCTTTGCCCAAAAGTTATTGGTACGGTAATAATATTTCTGGAATTCTTTGCGGGCTTCCAGATTTTCTTCAATGGGACTGAGAAGAGATACCGGAAGTGGTTGCATCCATAGTGTAGAGTTATAAAGGCCACCACCTCCACAATTGGTGCCACTTCCATCGAATCCAGTATTTTGGACCAGTGATTTACCTACATTCAGTGAAAGAATATCGGCTAAGAACAGACTGGCATTCCAACGGATAGCCCATGAGTTGTTTTTACCTTCTGTTTGCCGGCGGAGCATACGTGTAAAGCCATATGTTCCATTGAAATCGAATGTACGTGTCAACTGTTTACGTTCCAGTTCTTGAAGTAAAGCAGTACCATCGGGATTGAAATGCTTCCATGCTCGTGCCCAGGTAGCCCATCCCCAACTTCCTGTCCATTTTATAAGGAAAGTATCGGGTAATGTAGGAGCATGTGTAAAATCACAAGCTTGTATATGTCCTACACGGGATTCGTCTTTGTAGATTTCCAGTGCATCGTTCATAAAACGGAGAAAATATGGGGCTACAATCAAGTCATCTTCCAGTACAATTACTCTTCCATAGGCATTGACCTGTGTAGTAACTCCGTCGATGATGTTTCGGGCGAGTCCCCAGTTTTCTGTACGTTCTATTAAATTGACTCGTTTGAATCCGGTAATAGTATGTATGTATTCTCTTACCTCTTGCACACTTTGTGCTGAGGCTATGTCTTTGCATTGGTCTGCATAGATAAACAACTCGCTCTCTGCTGCTTCCTGATTCTGTAGTAAAGAGGAAATCAGCCGGCGGGTATGTTCGGGGCGGTTGTATACGAAAAGTAGGATAGGGGCGTATGTCATAAAGTTATTCTTATTTACCGGTTGTTAATAACTCCATTAAAGTGTGAATAAAGTGTGTCCAATTATGCTGCTCTAGAAAGCTACGATAATCGGAAAGTGAGATTTCTTCATCTTTATTTTGGGCAACAATAGATTTGATGTCATGAAAACTATTGAAGGTGTAGACCTTTAGATGTGGTTCATGAGCATAGTCACGGAAGGAGCCTACATTAGGGCCGATTACTTTGGCTCCAAATGACAGTGAATCCATCAGCATACCTGAACTTAATACCGATTCTGGGGCATAAGGGCTTAAAACAAAACGGGACCGTGCAATATATTCTCCCAGCTCTTCGAATGATGGACTATGATTCACCAATGTTACACAAGCAGGAGCTATTTCCTTCAGCTCTTGAAAGATTTGGTTGGAAGCGCCACCTATGATGCAAACTTTCCATTCATTTACCTGTTCTTCTTGCAAGAAGCGTACAAAATCGAATATTCCTTTGTATTTACTAATCTGTCCCCAAATAAGTAAGTCGTAATCAATCTGCTGCTTGTATTCTATCGGCAAACGGTTTTTGGTGGGGTGATGTACAAAATGAACCTTGTGGGCTGCATAAGGATATTTTTTTTCTATTACTTCTACACCTTCAGTAGCGTGAGTAAGAATTAGTGTACTGAGTCGTGCTATAAGCATGCCGAGCATTTTTTTGAGTACTTCTCTTCCATCGGCATGAGGACGTTTGTTGTGAAATATCCATACTATTTTCTTTCTGCATATTACTAGCAGAGGGAGGAAGAAAAGAGCAGCAATACTTTGTAATATCCCATATTTGAAATCAGGAATACTCTCGAACCAGTTAAAGACAAATATATCTCCCCAATTTTTGGGGAATAATATACTGAGTAATGGGTTTTTGTGTGAAGGATTAACTACGCAAGCATCTTTTTCTTCGTTTAGTGCCCGAATAAAATCCTGTATATATGGATTGCTCTTTTGTTCTGGCTTTACAATAAGATTAGGAAATATGACAAATTTTTTCATGATTGATTAAAGAGTTGTCGTTTTTTCTGTATGAGGCTTAGGATGAAATCATTGATCTTTTTTGGGAAGCCTATGGTTGGAATTCCATTATATAGACTTGCTTTTTCCCAAAACTTCGATTCATCTTTTATTTTCTGTTCTTTGGAAAGGAGCTTATATAACCGGTATAGGCCTCGCTTCTTTTCGTAAGGTAAATGCCATACCGGATAGTTTTCGTCACCAGGTGCTACATTATTAAACTGAGGGGAAGTCCACATTCGTTTTACGTATTGGTTTGCTGTCGTATTGCGCAGTTGCAGATGTGCCGCAAGGATACTCAGTACATGTGCCTCTTCGTTTAACTTATAGGTATGTTCTTTGCCATATTCCAGATTGAATTGCCACAACGAAGGATAAGCTTCATTGATACGGTTTACAGTATCTCCGCGAAGTGTGATGAATTCTCCTCCGTAATATGTCAGTGGCTGTTTAATATCTTCTTTATAGCATGCTCTGTAGAAAGCTTCCATCTGTGGAAGTGTAATACCGTTGATAGAATATTGACGGTCTGTGATAAACTCATACAATGCGCTTCCGTCTTCGCGTGTGCGATTGAACAAACCATTGAGTGAAGTACGGCAGAGGCAGTCGGCGTCGCTGATGAGCAAGGTATCCTGTTCTGTCATCCGTTTCCCCATTTCCTTAAGAATATCGTACAGATAAAATTGATTCTGCCAGGCTGCGTACCAGTGTTTTGGGGGACGGCAAGTATAAGGTAATGTAATAACCTCTACATGCAGGCGTAGAAACAGGTCAGTAAGGAAATTGGGTAAATCTGCTTTTCTTAAATTGGTAAAGAAAAGCAGGTGGGCCTGTGGGTTATAATAGCGGAAGGTTGTAAAAAAAGGTACTTGTATCTGCATATACACAGAGTGTACCAAGGCCGAGCAACCTTTCTGTCCTAATTGAGGATAGAAACTGGCGTCATCTTTTGATTCTTTGTAGAACCAGGTGGCTATATAGTTGATTGGTTGTTTCATTTTATTTTGTTTAATGCAAGAACTGGTCGATCCATTGGTTGATATCGTACTGTCTTCTGATAGATTCAGGGATTTCTGCCATGGGTCTTGCCATGAATTCCTTGATTTGTCGTATATTTGGAGTTTCCTGCAAGATAAGAATATTTGCTGGATTATAGAAATTATACTCCTTTATATGCGGGTTGTTAGTAATTAATTTCTTTTGATAGAATAGTGCTTCCAGAGGACGACGTGTCAGTCCGGTCTGGTTTTGCTGACAGATATCCACTACACAACGTGAGGCACTGAGTTGTCTGAGATATTCCGGATAGGTGATTTTCTCTGCAGGCAGTTTGGGAATGATAAAATTGCATTTCAATCCTCCTGCTTCCATTGTTTGGCGCAGCAGCAGCAAGTCTTCTTCCCTGTCTTTGGGAAGTCCACAAAAGAAACAGTCGGATGATGGTGCAGGTGGCGTGTTGTCGTCGTGAGGATAGCAAAAATACTGTCCGGCTGAATCCAGATGATACTTACTGGCATCGTGTGGATCAAAAGAACTTAGTCGGAATCCTAACTGGTGAATCTGCTTCAATTGTTTTTCCGGTTGTCGGAAAATAGTATGAATAGGATTGCAATAATAAATATAGCAGACCGTCTGCTTCGGGAGCAATGTCTTGATGGCACGAAGTGCCCGCACGTTGCAGCACTCGTATAGCAAGATACGGTCATAGGCATCTGCCTGGAGAAGATGATTCAGCTCCTGAGCAGAAAACCAGAGATACAAAACCTGTTTGGGGAGTGGAATACGTCCTACCACTAGATAGCGGGTAATCTGTTTCCATTTGCTTTTCGGGAAATTGAGAAAACTGGATACATACTCTATCCGTTGTTGCAATTCAGGGTGCAGTCCGTCGAAGATATAGCGGGGAGCCCCCATCACATATAGTTTTCCACTCATGATAATTTCTTTTTAAATAGATAATCTGTACACTCTTTCAGTATTTCGGTACGGGTGAGCTGCATGAGGCCGATATAGCAAGGTACTGCTACTGCCACTTTAACGGCAAAGGTAAGCAAGAAGTGTCCTTCGATGAGGCTGGAAGCCAGCCATCCGGCTAGACAAGATACTCCAGCGGCAAGCATGAAAGGTAACAAGTCGCTTATCAGCAATCGTACTGGAAGATGGATAAATCGGCGGGCATAGTGCTGCCATACAAAAAGCCATGCAATATTGATACATACATAAATTTCCACCATGGTTTGGATACTACCGTCGAAAGCAATGAGGGTCAGTACCGTAATCAACTGAATCAATACCTGTGTAATGATGTTCCACATGTAGATTTCTGATTTTCCCTGACTGATAATCAGATTGGAGAACAGCGTGGTAATGGGAATAAAGGCACCTCCTATACATAGAATCTGCATCAAGGGTACACTACCCAGCCATTTGGCTCCTACCGTAGTGAGAATCAGTTCTTGAGTGACGATGGAAAGGCCAAACATGGCAGGAAACGCGATAAAGGCTGTGAAGCGGAGAATCTTACGGAAGATACGCAACTGACGCTCGTGGTCGTCGCGGGTTGTGACAAAGACTGGTTGGGCTACACTGTTCAGCATACCAGTGATAAACTGATGTCCGGTGGTATTCCATTTATTGGCCTGATTGTAGTTACCTACCATCTGTGCATTGAAGAATTTTCCGAGAATTACAGACAGAATATTGTTGTTCAGCTGGTTGGCTATGTTTGTTACCAACAGTTTGCTACTGAAGGCAAACAGTGGTTTAATAGGAGTAAGATCGATTTGCAGAGTCGGCCTCCAGGGAGAGAAGTACCAGGAGCAGAGAGTTACTACTAGAATGTAAGTCAGACTTTGCGTAGCAATTCCCCAGTAAGAGAAGCCATTGAAAGCCAAAGTTATTCCGATACATCCGGATACGATATGAGCAATGATACCGCTTAAAGCCTGTTGGCGTACCTTTAAGTTACGGAAGAGGTAAGCTCCCTGTACCGTTCCTAGACTGGCAATTGGAATAGAGAGAAAGCAGTAGCGTGCAAGCGGAAGAAGTTCGGGTTCGTGGTAGAAGTGGGCAATGAAAGGCGCACAGCAGAACAGAAGCAGGTACACCGCGCAGCCGATGAAGGTGCTGCACCAGAATACAGCATTATAATCTCGGTGATGAATCTCCTTCAGGTTGACCAGTGCAGCCCGGAACCCACTTTCCTGCAAGGCATTTCCGATTAAGGTGAAGATGGTGAGCATCCCTACCATTCCATATTCTCCCGGCGAAAGGATACGTCCCAAAATGATGCCGAATACCAGTACCAACACTTGTTGGACGCTGTTGTTGATTGCTCCCCAAAATAATCCTTTTGCTGTTTTTTCTTTGAGTGAATGCTCTGCCATATGGTTGGAGTAAGAGAGCCGATAAGCATCGATGAAATGCTTATCGGCCTGATAATTATTTCACTTCACTTCCCGGTTTTACTTCTTTCAATACTGAAGTAACGGCAAGTGAACCGTCGAAGTTTTCTGCGCTGAGAATCATGCCTTCGCTAACCAGTCCGTTTTTGAACTGACGTGGAGCAAGATTGGCAATAAACAGTACTTGTTTGCCTACTAATTCTTCCGGAGTATAATGCTGGGCAATACCGCTTACAATAGTGCGGTTCTCTAGTCCGTCTGCAATTTTGAATTTCAGCAGCTTTTTCATCTTAGGTACTACTTCACATTCTAATACAGTACCTACACGGATGTCCAGCTTTTCGAAGTCTTCGAAAGCAATAACCGGCTTGATAGGATTAGCTTTGTAGTTGGCTGCTTCGTTTGCTTTCTTTGTTTCGAGCAACTTCTGTACCTGTGCATCGATGACAGCATCTTCAATCTTTTCGAACAGTAATTCAGCTTTGTTCAGCGGATGACCAGCTTCTAACAGATCAGTACGTCCTAACTGTTCCCATTCGAATGATTCCATATTCAGCATCTTACGAAGTTTTTCACTACTGAACGGTAAGAACGGTTCGAAAGCAATAGCCAGATTTGCTACCAGCTGCAAAGAAATGTTCAAAATAGTTGCCACACGGTTCATATCTGTTTTAGCCAATTTCCAAGGTTCAGTATCGGCTAAGTATTTGTTTCCGATACGTGCCAGGTTCATGGCTTCTTTCTGTGCATCGCGGAATTTGAATACATTGAGCAGTTTTTCTACCTCGGCTTTTACATCGGCAAATTCTTTCAGTGTATTTTGATCATATTCATTCAGCTCTCCACAAGCTGGAACTTTTCCTTCGAAGTATTTATGAGTAAGTACCAAAGCGCGGTTGACAAAGTTTCCGTACACAGCTACCAGTTCGTTATTGTTGCGTGCCTGGAAATCTTTCCATGTAAAGTCATTGTCTTTGGTTTCCGGGGCATTGGCTGTTAATACGTAGCGCAGTACATCCTGTTTGCCTGGGAAGTCACGTAAGTATTCATGCAACCATACAGCCCAGTTACGTGAAGTAGAGATTTTATCGCCTTCCAGATTCAGGAATTCGTTGCTTGGAACGTTGTCAGGTAAAATGTAGCTGCCTTCTGCTTTCAGCATAGCTGGGAATACGATGCAGTGGAATACGATGTTGTCTTTCCCGATAAAGTGAATCAAACGGGTTTCAGGATCTTTCCACCATTTTTCCCATGAATCGGGAAGTAGCTCTTTGGTATTGGAGATGTAGCCGATAGGAGCATCAAACCATACATACAGTACTTTTCCTTCTGCTCCTTCTACAGGTACAGGGATACCCCAATCGAGGTCACGGCTTACGGCACGGGGTTGCAAACCCATATCCAGCCAGCTTTTGCACTGTCCGTATACGTTAGGACGCCATTCTTTGTGGTCTTCCAGAATCCATTGGCGTAACCAACTTTCGTGTTTGTCGAGTGGCAGATACCAATGTTTGGTTTCTTTCATAACTGGCTTGCTTCCACTGATGGCACTCTTTGGATTAATAAGTTCTGTAGGTGACAAGGTGCTTCCACACTTTTCACATTGGTCGCCGTAGGCTCCTTCTGCGTGGCAACGTGGACATTCACCTGTAATATAACGGTCGGCAAGGAAGGTTTTTGCTTCCTCATCGTAATATTGCTCGGATGTTTTTTCTATGAATTCACCTTTATCGTACAGCTTGCGGAAAAAAGCAGAGGCTGTTTCGTGATGAATCTGAGAGGAAGTACGTCCATATACATCGAACGAAATACCAAACTCTTTAAATGAGTCTTTGATTAGAGTATGATAACGGTCTACTACATCTTGCGGAGTAATACCTTCTTTTTTGGCACGGATAGTGATGGGTACTCCGTGTTCGTCTGAACCTCCAATGAAGAGGACTTCTTCTTTTTTCAGACGCAGATAGCGTACGTAGATGTCTGCTGGTACGTACACTCCGGCTAAGTGACCGATATGTACTGGACCATTGGCATAAGGCAATGCCGAGGTAACGGTTGTTCGTTTGAATTTCTTTTCCATATACGTATATTGTAATTGTTTATTTTCAGTATCTTACAGTGATTAAGGATGATAAAAATCGGATGTGGAATCAACAGGGAAATAGGAGTTGTTGTTCTACTATATGGCTGTATCCAATCTTGCATCACGCAAAGATAGTGATTTTTACGCTTATCTTATGTTTTTTTCGGATTTACTCCATGCAATATTCTATTGTTGTAGACTATAGAGTTTGAATGCTTTTATGTTGCTGTATAGTGACAGCTCATTGTGAATGCAATAATT
The DNA here is from genome assembly GCF_027529745.1 of Phocaeicola acetigenes. NCBI lineage: Bacteria > Pseudomonadati > Bacteroidota > Bacteroidia > Bacteroidales > Bacteroidaceae > Phocaeicola > Phocaeicola acetigenes. Next base: position 42,147 of record NZ_JAPZVM010000011.1, on the reverse strand, counting down.
CTTCTAGCTTTGTTCGGTAGCATGAATATGGTATAAGTCAAAGGACTAAAACTGCTATCCTGCCCAGTTTTCTCGATCCAGATTTCGGTAGCTGATGGCTTCTGCCAGATGATGAGGCTGAATGACTTCGCTACCTTCTAGGTCGGCTACTGTACGTGCCACTTTTAGAATTCTATCATAGGCACGGGCAGACAGATTCAATCGGCTCATGGCATCGCGCAATAAGGTGAGTCCTTTAGCATCGGGCTGTGCATAGCGTGAGAGCTGGGAAGAAGTCATTTGTGCATTGCAATGGGTGTTTGGAGTGTCAGCAAATCGGGCAGATTGGATTTGTCGAGCCCGTATCACACGTTCGCGTATCACTGCACTGGATTCTCCGGGGCGAGCTTCTGCCAGTTTTTCAAAAGGAACTGGTACGATTTCCACTTGAATGTCAATGCGGTCGAGTAGGGGGCCTGATATGCGGTTCAAGTATTTCTGAACTTGTCCAGGTGAACATACACAATGGCGTGTGGGGTGATTATAGTATCCACAGGGACACGGGTTCATAGAAGCAATCAGAGTGAAGCTGGCCGGAAATTCCAGTGTATATTTGGCGCGGGAGATTGTGATGCATCGGTCTTCAAGTGGTTGCCGTAGAATCTCGAGTACACTCCGACTGTATTCTGGCAGTTCGTCAAGAAAGAGTACACCGTTGTGTGCCAAGCTAATTTCGCCAGGTTGGGGAGTGGCTCCTCCTCCTACCATTGCTACTTGTGATACAGTATTATGTGGGCTTCGGAAAGGACGAATGGCTATAAGCGAAGAGTCTTTATTCAGTTTGCCTGCAACAGAGTGAATTTTGGTAGTTTCCAGACTTTCTGCTAGTGATAAAGGAGGAAGAATACTAGGTAGCCGTTTGGCCATCATCGATTTTCCACTACCTGGAGCGCCAATCATCAGTAGATTGTGGCCGCCAGCAGCTGCTACTTCAAGGGCGCGTTTTACATTTTCCTGCCCTTTTACATCAGCGAAATCAAAAGGAAATTCGGTTTGATTGCGGTAGAACTCTTCTCGGGTATTGACAATGGTAGGTTTCAGTGTCTGTGTACCATTGAAAAAGTTAATTACTTCTGTGATGTTATGGACTCCGTATACGTTCAAATTATTCACTACAGCGGCTTCGCGTGCATTTTGATGGGGAAGAATAAATCCTTCGAAGCCCTGTTCGCGCGCTGCAATAGCTATGGGAAGAGCTCCTTTTATAGGTTGCAGGCTACCATCCAGACTAAGTTCTCCAATAATGAGGTAACGCTGAAGTTTATCGGTTTGGATGGTACCGGTAGAAGCCAATATACCGATGGCAAGAGGAAGGTCATAAGATGAACCTTCCTTTCGTATATCGGCAGGGGCCATATTAACTACAATTTGACATGAGGGGAATTTGTAGCCGTTTACTTGTAAAGCAGAAACGATACGTTCGTGACTTTCTTTCACAGCGGAATCGGGTAGTCCGACTAGGAAAAAACGGATTCCTCTCGAACTATTGACCTCTATGGTCACGATGGTGGCGTTGATTCCTTGTACGGCAGCACCGAACAGTTTGGTTAACATGAGGTAATATTAGTTGTTTTTCTTTTCTTTGTCTTCTTTAATAAGTTGAAGAACTTTTTGGTGTAGTTCTTCTCCGTAGAGATTGGTCCCCATTACTTTGCGGCTCTGGTCGACCAAAATATTAGCAGGCAGTTGGTAAATTTTATTTTGTTTTACTACTTGTGTGTTCCATCCTTTATAATCGCATACTTCAATCCATTGTTTAGAATCTTCTTTACATGCCTTGAGCCATGCGTTTTTGTCATAGTCTAAAGAGATATTCAATACACGATAATTTTCATTTTTCAAGTTGGTTGGAATTTTAAATAAAGAATCACGTATCGCCATGCTACCAGAATGCCAACTTGCCCAAAAATTGATAAGCGTAAAAATATTACCATTGCCACTTGTCCATGTAATGTATTTATTTTTACGGTCTTTATAGGAAAAGTAGTTTAAGTAGTTGGACGAAGATGATTTATTTTTGTTGTTTGGGAGAATATGGAATATACTGTTGATAATTCGGCTGTCCTTTACTGAACCATGTAAAGGCTCGGCTAAAGCAGCAATTTGTTCTAAATTGGGGTTGGGCGTTTGCACGAAATACTGGTTGAGAATATAGGCCGAAGCAAACGAGTTTAGGTGTGTACGAATAAATTCTTCTGCCATTTTTATTTGTCCAATGCTGTCTCCATTCAGTTTTTGGATGTTGGCTAGAAATTCTCCGTACGCTTTATTATCACCATTCCCTTGAATAATAGGATGTGAGAAACTGCCCTTTAGTTGTACACGGATGGATTTATCTGCGAAAAAAGGAATTACCTCTCCTTGGGAAGAGACCAAACGGAATAAGGTTGTGGTGTCGGGAGTGAATGTATAAGTAAATTTCCCGTTTTCGGGAAAGATTGTATCGGTTTTGGATACAGGATCATCGTAAACTACTACAATTTGCTCTTCTTTTAGATCTTCCAGTTCGCCATAAAGCTCAAAATTTGACGCTTTCTTGCATGATGTCATGCACAATAGTGCAAGTAATAAGATCAATTGTGGAGGAGTATGAATTTTCATATTTCTTGTTCTTTCTTGCGAAAATACATAAATAACAGATATCAAGCATGATAAATTGCTCTTATTTTTGAAGAATATAATAAAAAAGCCGGAATACAGAAGTATTCCGGCTTTCCGTGTTATGAGAGAATCAATGATTATTTGATTTCGTTTGCATATTTAGCAAATTCACGGTCATCAGCAGCTTTTGCAGCCAAAGCAGCATCTTTCTGAGCTACTTTTTCCATGCTTGATTTAACCAAGTCAGCATTGTTTGTTCTTGCACCAACAACAGCCATCAAGTAGTCTGTGTAAGCATCAGCGTTTTTCACTGCGTTCAAAGTATTCTTAGCTTTGTTGTAATCTTTAGCTAAGATCTGAGCCAAAGCAGCTGAGTTAGTCTTAGTGTCACCGAATGCAGCTACAGCTTTGTCATACTGACCTTGTTTGATGTACAAGTTACCCAAAGCTTCGTTTGCAGTATTTGCACCAGTTGATTTGCTCAAGTAAGTTTCAGCGTTAGCAACATTACCTTTTACTAATTCGCACAAACCAAGGTTAGTGTTTACTTCAGGAGCATTAGCGTTTTTGCTAGCAGCCTGTTTGAAGTAGTTTTCAGCAGCTGCTTTATTGTTTGCAGCGTAAGCCATCATACCCAAGTTGTTGTATGCACGATAATCGCTAGGATACAATTCTGTAGTTTTCTTGTAAATAGCTTCCTGACGAGCTTTGTCCTGAGTCAAAGTTGCAGCGTACAACAATTCGTCTACGCTTAATACTTTAGCATCAGTATCAAATGCTTCGTTGATTTCTTCATCGCTACGTCCAATAACGTCGTAGTTAGCTGTCAAACGAGCACGACGCAATTGAGGCAGAATTTCGTCAGCCAAAGTTTTGTAAACAGAAGAGATGTTTTTGATTTCTGTTTCACGTTGTTCAGGATCCTGATACATAGAAAGAACACGCAAGATCAGGTCTTTGTCCTGAATGCTTGATTTAGAAACCAACTCCTGGAAACCTTCCCAGTCCTGAGCAGTGTAAGTAGCTTCTACAGTAGTTTCAATCTTACCTTTCTTCAACTGCTGTTTCATGTATTTTTCAGTGTTGTTCTGACGGTCTTCAGCCAAACCTGTATTCAGTTTCACACCACCATCAGGAGAAGCGTAAGCAGAGATTGTGATATCATTCAGTTTGTAGTTCTTAGTGTCACCAGCTACAGTTACTACCTGTTTGTGGAAGTCTTTCAAACCTTCAGATTTCAATTCGCTTGCACGCAAGTTAGCCTGCTGGATCAAGAACATGATCTGTGCTTCTTTAGCCTGTTTGATGATACGCTGGAATGCGTCTGGAGCCAAAGCAGCGTTAGCAGAACCTACTGTAGGCAATTCAGATGTAGCAATTACACCATCTGCAATTTTTACAGAAGGAATAGTGTATTCTTTCTTTCCCTGTTTGATCTTGAAATCCAAGAACAATTCAGATTTCGCCATTTCTGGAACATAGTCGAAAGAAGCTTTCATTGTGTAAGTACCACCAGCTTTGTAAGCAATAGTTTGGTCATTACCTTGAACTTTTTCTCCCTGGAATACAGCAGCCTGTCCTTTTGCTTCGCCACCATTCCATCTCAAAACTGGAGTAACTTCAACAGTAGCGTTTTTCTTGAAGTACTTTTCAGGGAATTTACCTGTAATAGTAACAGGAACTTTACCACCCACAGCTTCCAGAACTTCTGGGTTAGTAGTGAAGTAGTCAGCAGACAATTCGCCCATCTTACCACATGAAGAAAGGGCAAAGACTAACAATGCCACTAAAGGCAAATACAACTTCTTAATCATGATTTTTTAATATTAGGTTTATAAATATTGTATAATATCTTTGTTTACTCAAATTTATTTGGGGCAAAGATAAGAAAAACTCCCTTATCTGTTGACTTTTATATCTGTTTTTTTTAGCAAATGTGAAGAAAAACCGTCAAAAAAGCTGGAAAAATCTTCTATTTGTCATTTTTTCTTATTCCGGGGGTGATGTTCTATAATTTCTTGGCGTAGTCTGCTTCGGTCAATATGTGTGTAAATTTCGGTCGTTCCAATACTTTCATGTCCCAGCATACACTGTATGGCACGAAGATTAGCTCCTCCTTCAAGTAAATGTGTTGCAAAAGAATGTCGGAAGGTGTGGGGGCTGATTTCTTTTGTTAAACCGATCCTACTAGCTAGTTCTTTGATGATGTGAAAAACCATGATACGAGAGATGTTTTTCCCAAACCGGCTTATGAAAACAAAGTCTTCAAACTCTGGTTTAATCAAACCTTCTCCTCTGCTGATAAAGTAGTTTTTTAGTTCGGTGATAGCTCGGGGGGAAATTGGAACTAATCGCTGCTTGTTTCCTTTTCCTTCTACTTTTATAAATCCTTCGTTAAGATATAGATCAGATAGTTTCAAGTTGCATAATTCTGAGACTCGTAGTCCACAACTATATAAAGTTTCTAAAATGGCGCAGTTACGTTGTCCTTCCCGGGTACTTCGGTCTATAGAGCCAATCAGACGATCTATTTCTTCTACAGTCAGTACATCAGGCAAATGTTTCCCTATTTGTGGCGCCTCCAACAATTCGGTAGGGTCTTGTGCAATGTAGTCTTCTAGAAGTAAATAGTGGTAAAAGGAACGAATGCCAGAAATAATACGTGCTTGCGAGCGAGGGTGTATACCAATGTCGTGTAATCCAGCTACGAATTGTTCCAGATCGTGTAATGTAATATCTGCGTAATGGATGTTTTCCAGTGTCAAATAGGCAAAAAGTTTATCTAGATCGGTAAGGTAAGCCTGTATCGTATTATCTGATAACGACTTTTCCAAGGTTAAGTATTGTCTATACTTTATTATTATCTTTTCATTTTTCTCGTGAGATTTCATTCTTTTTTCGTATATTTGTCGCAAATTTCTCGACAAATGTATGAAAACTTCAGGAGAAAAACAGATATGAACATACAAATCATCAATGGCCCTAATATCAACTTGTTGGGCAAAAGAGAACCTTCCATTTACGGTGCAGTTTCTTTCGAAGATTATCTGCAGCAGCTTAAAGCGAAGTATCCGGAAATAGAGATAGGGTATTATCAGTCGAATGTGGAGGGAGAGATGATTAACCGGCTTCATGAGGTCGGTTTCTCCTGTGATGGGATAATATTAAATGCGGGTGCTTATACACATACCTCCATCGCCTTACAGGACGCTATTCGCGCTATTACAGCTCCTGTAATAGAAGTACATATTTCCAATGTCCATGCTAGAGAAGAGTTCAGACATAAATCTATGATATCTTGTGCGTGTAAAGGCGTTATTTGTGGGTTTGGATTGGATTCTTATCGACTTGGGGTAGAGGCCCTGTTAACAGAAAGAAATAAATAACTGTTTTATATAGAAATAATATGATGCTTAAACAGACTAAAATCGTTGCGTCCATTTCGGATTTGCGTTGTGAAGTGGATTTTATCAGAGATCTTTACAATGCCGGTATGAATGTGGTCCGTATGAATACAGCTCATGCGAACCGTGAAGGCTTTGAAAAGCTAATTGCAAACGTTCGTGAAGTGTCTAACCGTATCGCTATTTTGATGGATACCAAAGGTCCCGAAGTGCGTACAACAGCAAGTGCAGAAGGACCTATAGATTATAAAATTGGAGATAAAGTAAAAATTGTAGGTAAGCCTGATCAGGAAACAACTCGTGAGTGTATTGCTGTAACTTATCCAGGATTTGTACAGGATCTTTCAGTGGGTGCATCTGTATTGATTGATGATGGAGAGTTAGCACTGGAAGTGAAGGAAAAGGATGCAGATACTTTGTACTGTGAAGTAACCAATGATGCTACATTGGGAAGCCGTAAGAGTGTAAATGTACCGGGAGTACGTATCAACTTGCCTTCTTTAACAGAAAAAGACCGCAATAACATCTTGTATGCAATAGAAAAGGATATTGATTATATTGCACACTCTTTTGTCCGCAATAAACAAGATGTATTGGATATCCGCCAAATTTTGGATGAACACAACAGTGGTATTCGCATCATCGCTAAAATTGAAAACCAGGAAGGTGTAGACAATATTGATGAAATCCTGGAAGTGGCAGATGGCGTAATGGTTGCTCGTGGCGACTTGGGTATTGAAGTTCCTCAAGAACGTATTCCGGGTATTCAGCGTATGTTGATTAAGAAATGTATTTTGGCAAGAAAGCCGGTTATCGTAGCAACTCAGATGTTGCACACTATGATTAATAATCCTCGTCCGACTCGTGCCGAAGTTACTGATATTGCTAATGCGATTTATTATCGTACCGATGCTTTGATGTTGAGTGGTGAAACTGCATACGGTAAATATCCGGTAGAAGCAGTTAAAACAATGGCGAAGATTGCTGCACAGGCAGAAAAAGATAAGATGGAAGAAAATGATATTCCTATCCGTCTGACCCCGGAGAATGCAGATGTAACTGGATTCCTTGCAAAACAAGCCGTACGTGCTACTAATTTATTGCCGATTCGTGCAATTATTACAGATAGTTTCAGTGGTTTGACAGCACGTAGCTTGGCTGCTTACCGTGGAAAATATCCAGTATTGGCTGTTTGTTATAGTGAAAAGACTATGCGTCATTTGGCTCTTTCTTACGGTGTGGAAGCTATTTATATGCCAGAAAAAGCAAATGGTCAGGAATATTACTTTACGGCTCTCCGTAAGTTGTTGAATGATGGCGTGTTGTCGGAAACAGACATGGTTGCATATTTGAGCGGCGGTAAGGCTGGAACTAAAACATCATTCCTTGAAATTAACCAGGTAGGTGATGTGTTGAAAAATGCTGATGAATACGTGTTGCCCAATCGTAACCGTTACCTCTAAGTTATAACATAGTAATATGAAAGAAACGGACGCTCTGGATGAGTATATACTTCAACATATAGATGAAGAAGGAGATTATCTGAAAGCATTATATCGGGCGACGCATGTAAAATTATTGCGTCCCCGTATGGCTTCAGGGCATCTGCAGGGACGTATGTTGAAAATGTTTGTGCGCATGATACGTCCGAAACAAGTACTTGAGATAGGTACTTATAGCGGATATTCCGCTCTCTGTCTGGCAGAAGGATTGGAGGAAGGAGCAATGCTCCATACCTTCGAGATCAATGATGAACAGGAGGATTTTACTCGTCCGTGGCTGGAAGGTTCTCCGTATGCTGATAAGATAAAGTTCTATATTGGCGATGCTCTGGAGATTGTGCCAGGGATGGATATAACCTTCGATATGGCATTTGTAGATGGGAACAAGCGTTTTTATGTAGAATATTATGAAATGATTCTGCAAAAGATGCATTCGGGAGGTTACATTATCGCCGACAATACGTTGTGGGATGGACATGTGCTCGAAGAACCGCATCACACAGATACGCAAACCATCGGAATAAAGAAATTCAATGATTTAGTAGCAGCTGATACGCGTGTGGAGAAGGTTATTCTCCCTTTGCGTGACGGGCTGACTATCATACGTAAAAAGTAATAGATATGGAAACAACCAGACAAAATAAGATTGCTCGTCTTATTCAGAAAGAATTGAGCGAAATATTCTTGTTGCAGACTAAGGCAATGTCGGGAGTACTGGTATCGGTCAGTGTAGTTCGTATCAGTCCGGATATGAGTTATGCGCGTGTATATTTAAGTATATTCCCTTCGGAGCGTAGCGAGGAAATTGTAAAGAATATCAATGACAATATGAAGTCCATTCGTTTTGAGTTGGGCAATCGTGTTCGTCATCAATTACGTATCATTCCGGAGTTGAAGTTCTTTGTGGATGACTCGTTGGATTATGCTGCACATATTGATGAGTTACTGAAGAAGTAATAATCGAAATAAACAATAAACAATTGACAATTGGCCACTGAATGTAGACAAAGGAAGCAGACAAATAGTAGACGCGAACTTTGTACATCAATGGTCAATTGTTTGTTTTTGATTGTTAATTATTTGTCCTCAATAGAATATGAACTTCCCTTTTTATATAGCCAAGAGATATCTTTTTTCAAAGAAATCGCATAATGCGATCAATGTTATTTCTGCCATTTCGGTGTGTGGAGTCGCATTGGCTACATTGGCTTTGGTGTGTACACTTTCTGTATTCAATGGCTTTCAAGATTTGGTTGCTACTTTCTTTACGGCATTCGATCCGCAGTTGAAAATAACGGCTGTAAAAGGAAAAGTTTTCGATGGACAAGATCCTAGAATATTGCAGATACGAGAGCTTCCGGAAGTTGAACTGTGCTCAGAATCTCTGGAAGATAATATTATGGTGCAGTATCAGGATAAGCAGACAATGGCTGTATTAAAGGGTGTAGAAGATAATTTTGATCGTCTTACCCCCATAGACAGTATTTTATTTGGAAGGGGAGAGTTAATTCTTCACGATGAAGTGGTCGACTATGCTATTCCCGGCATTCAACTACTTTCTACTCTGGGGGCAAGTATCCGTTTTCTTGATCCTCTCGAAATCTATGCTCCTAAACGAGGAGCTAAAGTCAATTTAGCTAATCCGTCTACAGCTTTTTCTACGGGACAGTTATTTTCTTCAGGCTTGGTTTTTGCTGTTAATCAGGAAAAATATGACGGTTCTTACATCCTTACTTCCTTAAGATTTGCTCGTGACCTGTTTCAGTATACTTCAGAAGTCAGTGCTATTAATTTGAAATTAAAGCCAGAGGCTGATACAGATGCTGTGAAAGAAAAAATAGAACAGATTTTGGGAGAAGACTTTTGTGTATCCGACCGATACGAGCAGCAGGCAGATACTTTCCGTATCATGGAAATAGAAAAGCTTATCTCTTACCTTTTCCTTACCTTTATTTTAGTCATTGCTAGTTTTAATGTTATTGGTTCATTATCGATGCTTATTATAGACAAGCGGGACGATGTGAATACATTACGAAATTTAGGAGCCAATGATAATCAGATTGTCCGTATTTTCCTGTTCGAAGGTCGTATGATTTCTTTTATTGGAGCTTCACTTGGTGTAGTATTAGGTTTGTTCTTATGTTGGCTACAGCAGAAATATGGCCTGATAGCCTTAGGAAGTTCGGGAACTTTTGTGGTAGACGCCTATCCTGTGAGTGTACATCTGACAGATGTAATAGTGATTTTCATTACAGTATTGGCCGTAGGTTTTCTTTCTGTATGGTATCCGGTACGTTTCTTGAGCAAGCGATTGTTGAAGTAAAACTTGTATCGATATATGTGATGAATACTGCATTACAGGCTACATAGAAACAAGAGTGTCATTCGGAATGAAATGCAGTCGAGTAATCTCTTCCTTATTATATTCCGAATGACAATTTTATATTCTTTATATATACATAGACTAACTTCTTATTTTATCTTCAAAAGCCGAAAGAGCAGCTTTGGCACCTTCTCCCATAGAGATGATAATCTGTTTATAAGCCACATCCGAGACATCGCCGGCAGCATAAATACCAGGCACGGACGTGCGGCAGTTACGATCGGTTAGAATCTCCCCGGCACGGTTTACTTCCACTATCTCTTTAAACAACTCGCTATTGGCAGAGAGCCCTATTTGTATGAAGACACCATCGAATGGCATTTGCATTTCTTCACCGTTTTCCCGGTTCTTCAGCCTTAATGCATTCATTGAATTTCCGTCGCCTATCATTTCAAGGGTTTGTGTACTTGTCAATACTTTTACATTGGAAAGTGTACGCAGTTTATGTTGAAGGACGGTATCTGCCTTCAGGTTATCCATAAATTCAATAACTGTTACTTCCGAACAGATTCCTGCCAAATCAATAGCTGCTTCTACTCCCGAGTTTCCTCCTCCGATTACTGCTACTTTCTTGCCTTTATAAAATGGTCCGTCACAATGCGGACAGAATGCAACTCCCCGTCCGATATATTCAGTTTCTCCCGGTACGTTCAGTTTTCTCCACGATGCTCCGGTTGCAATAATCAGAGACGGTGCACGAAACTCTTCACCACCTTTAGTACGAAGTATTTTTTCGTTTCCTTCTACTATACATTCTTCAATTTTACGGTTATCATAAATGTCGATATGATATTCCTCCAAATGTTTGCGTAGATTACCAGCTAAGTCTTTTCCTGTAGTATATGCTACTGAAATGAGGTTTTCTATACCTACGGTCTCATTAACTTGTCCTCCTATTTGTCCCGCTATGAGTGCAACTTTCAATCCTTTTCGTGCCGAATAGATAGCGGCTGATGCTCCGGCCGGACCTCCACCAGCTATCAATATATCGAAGTGACGGGTAATGGGAGTGTTATCATTTATATCAGTAGTTTCTGTGTTGGCTTCCAGTTTATCTAGTAGCTCGCCGAAAGAGCTTCTTCCAATATGCAGTCTTTCTTTACCGAGGAATACGGTGGGGACTGCTTGTATTTTAAGACGATCGCTTTCTTCCGGAAACAAAGCTCCGTCAATAGCTGTATGTTTAATTTGAGGATTCAACAGTGCCATCAGATTGAGTGCCTGTACTACATCGGGACAGTTTGTGCAGCTGAGCGACATGTATGTAGTCAGCTGGATATTTCCCTGCAATCGCTTTAAGCGATTAAGCGTTACTGAATCCGGAAGGTTCTTGCCTTTCCCATCAGCATTAAGTATCGCAAGAATCAGCGAACTGAATTCGTGTCCGCCTGGTACTGCTTTGAAGCAGACTCCGGTGTCCTCTCCATTTTTCAGAAGATGAAACTCCAGACTTTCTCCCTCTGCTATGCGGCAAGAGAGTTTATCCGAGCAGGAAGCAGTATCCTCTAATAATTCTAGTAAATCCCTGCGAGACTCATGTCCCGCACGTACTTTTATGTCGAATACATAGTCGGCTTCCAGTGCTCTGAAGAGAGTTTTCAGTTGTTCTTTCAATGATGCATCCAACATAACTCCTCCTTTCCTGTTCAGATTTTACCAACAAGGTCGATACTTGGCTTCAGAGTTTCTGCTCCTTTCTTCCATTTAGCAGGGCAGACTTCACCGTCGTGTGCTGCTACAAACTGAGCTGCTTCTACTTTACGCAACAATTCGTCCGCGTTACGGCCAATGCTGTTATCCTGTATTTCTACTAACTTAATCAAACCTTCCGGATTTACCACGAAAGTACCGCGATAAGCCATACCGTCTTCTTCAATCATTACGCCAAATGCACGCGATAAGGCTCCGGTAGGATCGGCCAGCATCGGATATTGAATTTTACGGATGCTTTCAGATGCATCATGCCATGCTTTGTGCACAAAATGCGAATCAGTGCTTACAGAATAAACTTCCACTCCCATTGCTTTGAATTGTTCGTATTTCTCTGCCATATCTACCAGTTCGGTAGGACACACGAAAGTAAAGTCAGCAGGGTAGAAAAAGAAAATAGCCCATTTGCCTTTCAAATCTTCGTTTGATACTGTAACAAACTTTCCGTTATGATATGCCTGTACTTTAAACTCTGGAATTCTTGAATTGATGATTGTTGTCATAAGCTCTATATTTTAATATTATAAATTTGTAATTATTACAATGCAAAGGTAAAGCAACCGTTAAAGGCTAGCAATACCTAATTATAGGTATTTTATATTTGTAATAATTACAATTGAATAAAGATAGAGTAATACAGGAGACTAGATAGACTAAAAAGATATACCAATAAAAGAGGATAGAGAAGAATATTGTTACTCTAAAGAAATGCTGCGCACATGAATCTGTTCGTGTAGAAAAACCGAGGCTGATTCCTGAAATTTATCGACAGATTCAGTAGTAAGAAACTCACATTTTCCTCCAGTAGCGCAACGTTCTTTCATTTCCGGGTGACGGTGCAGATAATCTTTCAGGCTTCGGCTGACGTATTCTCCTTGTGCGACAAGGCGGATATGTGCAGGAGTAAAGGTTCTGATCTTGTCCATAAGTAGCGGATAATGCGTACATCCTAAGATAATAGTGTCAATATCCGGATCTTTTTCAAGTAGTTGATTGATATATTTTTGAACAAAATAATCTGCTCCTTCCTGGTCAAATTCATTATTTTCTACCAAAGGTACCCACATAGGACAAGGAACTCCCGTAACATGAATGTCGGGAAACAGTTTGCGGATTTCAAGGGGATAAGATTCTGACTTGACTGTACCGGCAGTAGCCAGCAATCCTACGTGACGGCTTTTGGTCAGTTGACCGATGCACTCGGCTGTAGGTCGTATAACCCCCAGTACTCTTCGGCTTGCATCTAGATGTGGAAGATCATTTTGCTGTATGCTTCTCAACGCTTTTGCCGAAGCTGTGTTGCATGCGAGGATGACAAGCGGACATCCCAGCTCGAAGAGTTTTCTGACAGCTTGCAGGGTAAATTCGTATACCACCTCAAAAGAACGTGTACCGTATGGCGTACGTGCATTATCTCCCAAATAAATATAATTATATTCCGGAAGCAGTTCTCTGAACTTGTTGAGAATAGTCAGTCCTCCATAGCCGGAGTCGAATACGCCGATAGGTCCTGTCTGTACATGCATGGTGAGAAGTTTTTTGGATAGGTTATAAAGAATAGCGAAGAATCTCGAACAGAGAGCACGTATTATGTGCAACGAGATTCTTCGCTATTGTTCAGAATGACAATATAGTCTTCTTAATATTACTGAACCGGAGCAGCAGCCGGAGTAGCTGGAACAGCAGTCAGGCTGATACCCAATTTAGTTTTGATGTCATTAGTTACATCTTTTGATACAGTTTCATCGATATAAGGAATATCAGTTCTGTTCAAGTCGAATACATAAGTATATCCGCCGGCAGCACCAACAGCTTTCACAGCATCTTCCATTTTTTTGTAGATAGGCTCCATCATTTCACCATAAGCCTTTTGCAACTGCTGCTGTGCTTCCTGCTGGAACTGCATTCCTTTTTCAGACATTTCCTGCAATTCTTTTTGACGACGTTCCTGAATATTCTGTGGCAGTGATTTCTGTTCCTGCTGATATTCTGCATACTTTTTGTTAAACTCGTCAGAAGCACGTTTTATTTCGTCTTCGTACTGTTTCTGCATAGTCTGAATGTCAGTCTGTGCTTTTGCATATTCTGGCATAACTGGGATAATGTCCATTGACTTGAAGTGTGCAAACTTCTGTGCGAAGACACTCATCGGAGCGATGAGTAAAAGTAAAAAAGCAATTTTCTTCAACATAATTCTTAGTTTCTATATTTGTTTATAATTGTTCTTGTTTACGATTGTGCAAATGTATAAAATTAATTTGAATATCCTAATTTCGAAAGAATTTCATTACTGATATCAATGCGCGGAGAAGCAAATATCATGCTTTGTGCCGATGCCCGGTCCAATACAACATCGTATCCAGCCTGAGTGGCTACTTCTTTTACGGCATTGTAGATAGCATCCTGAATAGGAGTAATCAGTTCCTGACGTTTTTTCATGATGGTACCTTCCGGTCCAAAATAATTCTTACGCAATTCGGCCGCTTCTTTTTCTTTTCCTACAATTGCTTCTTCTCTGGCTGTTTTTTGTGCCGCAGTCAGCGATTCTGCATCTTTCTGGTAGCTTTCATAAAGTTTCTTCGCTTCTGCTGTTTTAGCTTCTATTTCGCTTTGATACTGTTTGGAAAGAGCTTCCAATTGTTGGTTAGCCTGTTCGTAAGCCGGAATCTGTTTCAAGATATACTCCATATCAATCAAGGCAAAGCGTTGTGCATTTGCTGTCATCATACAAGCTATAAATAACACGGTAGATAGAATAAATCTTTTCATAGGCCAAATATAATTAAGGGTTAAGAAAAAAAGAATGAAGAATTAAAAATGAAAGAAACAGTCTGTTCAATCTATTCCCCATTCTTGATTCTTCATTCTCTGAATATTTTAGAATTCTTGTCCGATAATGAAGTGGAACTGGCTTCCACCATACTGTGTCGAACCGTTAATCTTATCAAATCCGTATGCCCAGTCAATACCCATCATACCAATCATCGGGAGGAAGATACGTACACCGACACCGGCAGAGCGTTTCAAACTGAATGGATTGAATTTTCCAACTTCTGTCCATGCATTACCTGCTTCTACGAAGCCCAGTGCATAGATACTGGTTGAGTTTTCAAGCATCAGCGGGTAGCGCAATTCTGCACCCAAACGAATATAAGCGTAACCTTCACTTCCGTAAGGAGTCAGGGCTCCATTTTCGTAACCACGCAGTGCAATCGTTTCCGAAGCGTAGTTGTAACTGTATCCTGTCATACCGTCACCACCTACATAGAATGTTTCAAACGGAGAACGTTTGTACTTGTTGAAGTGCCCCAGAAGACCAAACTCAGTACGTGTCATGATTACCGGACATTTTTGGATATCCATCAGCGCTGTATAAGTTTTGGCTTTAAATTTCCATTTGTGGTATTCAATCCATTTATACATGCTGGCTGCATCTTCGTAATTGTCTTTTCCGTATGTAGAATAGTCTTTATTGCTAAACAAAGAATACGGAGGAGTAATTTGCAGTGAAGCACTGAACTCGGAACCGTAACGTGGGAAAATCGGGTTATCGGTAGAGTTACGAGACAAAGTCAGGTTCAGGCTTAAGCTATTACAGTTACCGGTATTCATATACTGACCGTTGTTCAGCATAATGTACAGATAGCTCCAGTCTTTCAGCATAAAGCGTTGGTAAGACAGTTCGGCAGACAGTGTAAAGTAGTCATCCGGCCATCTCAGACGCTTACCCCATCCTACGGAAACACCAAACATCTTGATAGACTTGTCTGGGTCGTAGTAAGATTCGTAGTTATCGTAATATCCACCGTACATGTTGCCGTAGCCGTACAGGTAGTTGTAATAGTTGTTCATATAAGCCGAGTTATAGTACTGGCTGCTGACGTCGGTCTGTATAGAGTAGAATGCCGATACAGAGAATGACGTCGGACGTTTTCCTCCAAACCAAGGATCGAAGAATGATACACTATATGACTGATAGTACTGACCGTTCGTCTGTCCGCTGATGGTTAAAGTCTGTCCGTCGCCCTGTGGCAGGAATCCTCGGTAGTTATCGTTTTTACGGAATAAGTTGGCAAACGAGAAGTTTGTAAATTTCAAACTCAGTTTACCGATAATACCGGTTTGTCCCCATCCGGCAGAGAATTCTACCTGGTCATTGGCTTTCGATTCCAGTTTCCAGTTAATATCTACTGTACCGTCTTCCGGATTAGGCTTGATTCCCGGATCTATATTTTCAGGGTTAAAGTGTCCCATCTGAGCAATTTCACGGTAAGAACGTTCGATTGCTTCTTTACTGAAGAGGTCTCCCGGACGTACACGCAACTCACGGCGTACAATGTTTTCGTACAAACGGTCGTTACCATTGATGCGTACATGTTTAATAGAAGCCTGTGGACCTTCTACAATACGCATTTCCAGGTCAATAGAGTCGTTGTTGATGTTTACTTCTACCGGATCAAGGTGGAAGAAGACATATCCACGGTTATAATAGTTATTTCCGATAGCATCTTCATCGGTATTGATACGGTCGTTCAGCAATTTCTGGTTGTATACATCACCATGTTTCATGCGGAGCTGTTGGCTCAGCAAGTCCGAAGGATACACTGTATTACCTACCCAGGTAATGTTTCTCAGATAGTATTTTGTACCTTCTTCAATTTTCATGTATACATCAACCGTCTTATCATCGTAAGCAGATACGCTGTCTTCTACGATTTGGGCGTCACGATATCCCAATTCGTTATATTTTTCGATAATTTTCTGTTTATCTTCTTCGTATTTTTCTTCGATGAATTTCTTGGTGCGGAACAAGTTGATGAGTTTACCTTTTTCGTTGGTTTTCTTCATCACACGTTTCAGCTTTTTATCGCTCAGCACAGAGTTTCCCTCGATGGTAATTTTATGTACCTTTACTTTGGCTTTCTTGTCGATATTTACATCTACGTAAACTTGTTCTTTATTTGCAGTATCCTCACGTTCTATAATGTTGACTTCTGCATTCTTGAAACCTTTTTCATCAAAATGCTTCTTGATAATGATTTTGGCACGGTCTATCATGTTCGGAGTAATCTGCATACCCTTAACCATGTTTCCCAGTTTCTGCTGTAAATCTTCACGTTCGCTCTTTTTTACTCCATGAAAAGCGATATCGGTGATTCGCGGACGTTGAGTCAGCTGAATGCGCAAATAAATTTTATTTCCTTCAATCTTGTCTGCTACAATTTTTACGTCGGAGAACAAGCCGTGACGCCAGTATCGTTTTACGGCACTGGTAATGTCGTCTCCGGGCACAGTAATCGTTTGTCCTACAGCTAAACCAGATATGCCAATCAGGACATAGTCTTCGTAATTCTTAATACCATCCACTTTGATATCGGCTATTTCGTATTTTTTCGGAGTTCCGTTATACAGAATAACCGGAGTATCGCTGTTAGTCGTTGTATTATTCTCCTGTGCATATCCGTTTGTGGTAAAACAGAATACACTTGTCAGAGTCAATAGGATGAGGGAAAAACAGTATCGCATCTTTACTTTAATATTTGTTCACTTGTTTTGCCAAATCGGCGTTCTCTTCTTTGATAATCACAAATAGCTTTATATAACTCTTCAGCTTTGAAATCCGGCCAGAATGTATCGCAGAAATACAATTCCGAGTAGGCACATTGCCAAAGCAGATAGTTGCTGAGTCGGATTTCTCCACCTGTACGTATCAGCAGTTCCGGATCCGGCATATAGTTTGTTGCCAAATGCTCGTCTATAGTTCGGTCGGTAATGCTGTTGATATCCAGTTCTTTATTTGCTACTTTCCGGGCTATGTTTTTTACAGCTTCAGTCAGTTCCCATTTTGAAGAATAGCTTAAGGCCAATGTGAGACACATCCCCGTATTACCGGATGTTCGCTGTATGCAATGGTTAAGACGTTCCAACACGTTGGCCGGGAGTTTATCTGTGTCGCCTATGATACGGAAGCGGATGTTGTTTTTCATGAACGTTTCCTCTTCAAGAGAGTCCATAAGCAAATTCATCAATGCTGACACTTCCTCTGCCGGACGATTCCAGTTCTCGGTAGAAAAAGTGTACAGAGTGAGATATTTCACACCCAATTTTGCCGCTTCTTCGGTAATGACGTGTACGGTTTCCGCTCCTGCCTGGTGTCCAACGGTACGTATTTCTCCCCGTTGTTTAGCCCAGCGTCCGTTTCCATCCATGATGATGGCAATGTGTGCCGGAATCCGTGTCCTGTCTATTTGTTCTTTATATGACATAGCGTATAAGTTCAAGATTGATAGTTTACCATTTTGGTGCAAAGCCCAAATGATTGATTCGTCCTCTGCTCATTGAGCCGTCGCCCCAGATAATCCAGATGAAATTATGCTCATCTACAGTACAAGAGTAGCTTTGAGTTTCTGCATATCTTTCAGTGAAGGTCTTGTCATCCTCTGTCGGTTTGGCAAACGTTTCATGGATAGCAATGTTATCCCAACTTAATCCGTTGTCTGTTGAGCTGTAGAGTAATGCAAATGCTTCATGAGTACCGTCGGATGCCTTTGATGCACCACCAAATGCATATAGTTTTTTATTGTAATAAATCATAGTTGGGTTAGTGATATTAGGACAACTCAATGTATCTGGCTGTGTATAGGTTATCCATGAGTTATCACTCGACAGACGGCTACATACAATACCGGTTTTTTCGCTAGCCGTTTCTCCGCTACTCATTACTATCGTACGATAGAGTGTATTATTGTGTGATGCGGGTACTGTGACAGCAGAAAACGGTTGTGCAGTTGCAGGGAATATAATCGGTGCAGAGCCATCGCCGTCGTCTGTGCAAGAATAAGCTCCATTGCTTACAGTCAGGCTGGTAAAGGTCTTTTCGGTGTTGGCTTTGCGGGCATATAAAGTGGTATTATGGCCGGAAATCAGTTGTGAAAAACCTTCAGTGGCATTTGCAACCTGAATTTCTTCATAGCCATTTGTTGTCAATTTGTACAATTTGCTTTGTGCAAGGAAATAGATTTCATTATTCCATAAAGTGGCAGAATAAGGATCTGTATTTTGAGGAAGCGGAGTTTCCATTTCTTTCCATGCGCCCGGAACAGCACCCGAGAAGTCGCTGTTGTAGCTGATTGTAGTGTACTGAAGTGTTGGAGTTCCGTTGGCTATACCAAATACATAAATCTTATTGTCTTTGTAGATGGCTTTCTGTTCTGTCAGGTCGGTAGTGAATGTATGTGTATCGTATACAGAGTGCCAAATCAATGAATCCGGATCCTGGGTGTGTACATTGATTTTAACTGTATAGGGACGACCTTTTGATAAATCGTATGCAGTCACCTGGAATTGAAGCGGGCCGAATGAGAAGTCAATAGAGTCGGTACTGGTCCATAAGGTATCGGTCGGTTCACCATCAGCCGATGTCTTTTTCCCGTATAAAATATAATTGCTGTCTGCTGTTATTTTGGTAATAACTTTTGAAATGTCTGTTCCAACCGGCAGCGAGTCTTTATTTTCGATTGTTCTATTAATCTGGTCAATGGTGAAAGGATAATCTCCCATACTCATGGTATCGATATAAGCAGAATCGGCGATACCATGGCTACTGTTTCCCAGAACTTTTATTTTCAGGGTACCCAGTGAAAACGATTTGATACTGGAATCGGAACTGTATGTCATTTCTGTTACCTCAGTATCCAGACACGAGGTAAATGTAGAAGTCGTCAAAAACAAGCCGACGAGGGCTGGTAAAAACTTTATTTTCATTTGCAAATGATTTCTATTATTACAAGTTGCAAAAGTAGAAAGTTTTTTTTCGAATCACCACTTTTGTGTCAAGTTTTATATAAAATTATGGATAAACGTGCCTTTTTTATCTGCCATTCAGAAGATTTTATCCGCAATAGAGTGTAATGGAAACCTATGGATGTATGATGGAATGAGACTGGGTACACAGGTAGATGGGATAAGTAAGGACTTTTAACCGACGCCGTCGGACGGTCATTCGGTGATGTCGTTTTTATATTCGGCATCGCCGGCTGTTCGGCCGACGACGCCGGATGAAGAAAAGAATTTGTATTTTAAATATATTTATCTGATTATAAACTGTTTTCTTTTGGGATATAATGTGCGGTAGTAACTCCGCCTCGTTCGAAGTAAGTAGCCTGTATTCCAGCTGGAATAAGAGGGGCCTTTACACCTTGTTGCAGAGAAGTACGGGAATGTTCCACATAGATTTCGTCCCAATATCCACTGTCGATAAAACTTTGTAAGAGCTGACTTCCTCCTTCGACCAGCAGTGACTGGATTTTCTGTTCGTACAGATAATCGGCTATCTGGGGAATAATGGACCGGTTAAAATCCAACCGGATGTAGTGGATAGCGTCTGTAGACTCTTTTTCACGATTGGTAAAGACACAGGTGGAAACTGAACCGTCGAACAGTTTCAGCGAAGAAGGAAGGGTTAATTCTTTGTCGATTACAAGACGAAGCGGATTTTTTCCGTACCAATGGCGTGTTGTCAGTGACGGATTGTCGAGTAAAGCCGTTTTCCTTCCTACAAGAATAGCCTTATGCTCTGCACGCTGTTTATGCACGTACATGGACGTGAGTGGAGTAGATAAAACTACCGGGCTGCCTCCTTCACGAAGAATGTCGATAAACCCATCGCTCGACTGTGCCCATTTTAATGTGATATAAGGGCGTTTTCGGGTATTGAAAGTGATGAAACGTCTGATGAGCTCCTGGCATTCTTTTTCTAAGACTCCTACTGTAACCTGAATTCCTGCATCCTGTAATTTACGTATTCCTCTGCCTGCTACCAGAGAGAAAGGGTCTACGCAGCCAATCACTACCCGGGGAATGCCTTTACTGATAATCAGGTCGGCACATGGCGGTGTTTTGCCGTAGTGTGAACAAGGTTCCAGACTGACATAGATAGTCGATTCTTTGAGTAACGCTTCGTCTTTTACCGAGCGGATGGCATTGACCTCGGCGTGACCTTCTCCACAGCGGATGTGGTATCCTTCTCCAATGATGCGGTCTTTGTACACGATGACGGCTCCTACCATGGGATTAGGAGCTGCATTGCACAATCCGTTTCGTGCAAGCTGTATACAGCGGCTGATATATTTTTCGTCTTTTGTTATCATCTTGTATTTTATTTTTAAATTTGCATATTATGCATCCTATTTACACATATATAAAAAATACATTGTCTGGAATTTATCCCGACACAGAGACTTCTGCTTTGGCGAAATGGATATTGACTGAGTTATTCCAATTCTCGGTGACAGAACTTTATACAGGCAAAGATATGAATTTTCCGGAGGATAACCGGAGAAAACTGGAGGAGATTCTGGAGCGCTTGAAACGTTATGAACCGTTGCAGTATATCATCGGTGAGGTTTCGTTTGCCGGTCTGTGTCTGGAAGTAACGCCCGATGTACTGATTCCGCGTCCTGAAACTGCGGAGCTGATAGACTGGATTGCTGCGGACTATTCTCGTGGGGGAGTCCGTATCTTGGATATCGGAACAGGAAGCGGATGCATTCCGATTGCTTTGGCAAACCGTCTGCCGGAGGTACAGGTTACTTCGTGGGATGTTTCGGAAAAGGCTTTGCAGGTAGCTGCACGGAATGCAGACAAGAATAAAGCCCGTGTTTTGCTGGAAAGAGTCGATGTGTTGTCTGCTGATATTCCTTCGGTGCAGGTGGATGTGTTGGTCAGTAATCCTCCTTACATCACGGAGAGTGAGCGGGCGGAGATGGAGCGTAATGTGCTCGACTGGGAACCGGAACTTGCTCTTTTTGTGCCCGATACCGATCCTTTGCTGTTTTATCGGCGGATAGCGGAAATCGGACAGCAGATATTGTGCGAAGGAGGAACTTTATATTATGAAATAAACCGTGCATACGGCCCGGAAACTGTGGCATTGCTGCAGGAAATGGGGTATGGGCAAATTGAACTGAGAAAAGATTTGTCTGGCAACGACCGTATGATTAAGGCTGTTAAAACCATTTTATGAAAGAATATACGGAAGCAGAACTGAAATATAAGGCCGAAGCCTATTGCTCAAAATCAGAGCATTGTCCGGCAGAGGTAAGAGAAAAGCTGCGTCAGTGGGGTGCAGAACCGGAAGTGGCGGAACGGATTCTTTCCGGTTTGGCAAAAGACCGCTTTCTGGATACTTCCCGTTTTTGTCGGGCTTTTGTGCGCGATAAGTATCGCTTCAATCAGTGGGGAAGGATGAAGATTGTACAGGCCTTGCGCATGAAGCAACTTCCTTCTGAGGATATAGAGGCCGGGCTGGAAGAAATTGACGAAGAAGAGTACAGCAATGTGCTGAAATCGTTGCTGGCGCAGAAAGCCAGAGGCTTGAAGGCCGGAAACGACTATGAGCGGAATTCAAAACTGATTCGTTTTGCGGTGAGCCGCGGATTTGCGATGGACGAAGTGTTACGTTATATCAGACAAGCGGATGAGTTTCTGGACTGACTGGAAAGACTTTTTCTTTCCTCGTTTTTGTGTAACTTGCGGCAGACCGTTGCTGGCAGGAGAGAAGGCCTTGTGTGTATCTTGTATATCCGGCCTTCCTTATACAGGACTGGGGAATACATCCGGCAATGAAATGGAACGTTGCTTTTGGGGACGCTTCCCGGTAGAACGGGCTACCTCTTTGTTCTTTTATAAGAAAGACGGTCATGTAGCACAGATTCTGTATGGGATGAAATATAAGGGCCGCAAAAAGCTTTGCTTGCAAATGGGAAGGCTGATAGCAGAAGAGCTGAAACCGTCAGGGTTCTTCGACGGTGTAGATTATCTGCTTCCCGTTCCTTTGCATCCGTTGCGTAAGAAAAGAAGAGGATATAATCAGAGCGAACTGCTGGCTCAAGGTATTTCCATGTATACTCATATTCCACTTTGTACAGAAGCGGTATGCCGTATTCATAACAATGAAAGCCAGACACACAAGAGCGGGTTCGAACGATGGCAGAATGTATCACAACTTTTTCGGGCTACCGGTGCTGCACAATCGTTAAGTCATACTCATGTAATGATTGTTGATGATGTACTCACTACAGGAGCCACTCTGATTTCCTGTGCCGATGCTTTGGCGCAGGTAGAGGGGATACGGATTAGTGTCGTTACGCTTGCCTGGGCTAAATAGAATCGTCTGATAATTTTTTCATAAAAATAATGATTCATTATTTTCTTATACCAATGTATTTCCATAATTTTGCAGAAATGTTTATTAGATAATTGCTAATTATGAAAGCTTTGGAAAGATTATTCGCAGAAAAGTTACTGAAGGTAAAAGCTGTTAAGATTCAGCCAGCAAATCCGTTTACTTGGGCATCAGGTTGGAAGTCTCCTATTTACTGTGACAACCGTAAGACTTTGTCTTATCCTGCTCTACGTAACTTTGTTAAGTTGGAGATTTGTCGTGTGATTCTTGAAAAATTCGGAGAGGTGGATGCCATTGCGGGTGTAGCTACAGGAGCTATCGCACAGGGAGCATTGGTTGCCGAAGAATTAAACCTTCCGTTCGTTTACGTTCGTTCAAGTCCAAAGGATCATGGATTGGAAAACTTAATCGAAGGCGAATTGCGTCCAGGTATGAAAGTTGTAGTAGTAGAAGACTTGATTTCTACAGGTGGAAGCAGTTTGAAGGCTGTTGAAGCTATCCGTCGCGACGGTTGCGAAGTGATTGGTATGGTTGCTTCATTTACTTATGGCTTCGATGTTTCTGTAGAAGCATTTAAACATGCAAAAGTAGAATTGGTTACACTGACTAACTACAATGCAGTATTGGATGCAGCATTGAAAACTGATTATATCAACGAAGAAGATATTCCGGTATTACAGGCTTGGAGAGAAGATCCTTCTCACTGGACAGGAAAATAAGTAAAGTTTTTCTTATTAAATAATAGAGGCACGGATTACACGGAGCTCACGGTTTGGAGAATGAACCGTGTTTGTCCTTGCAATCCGTGTTCTTTTTTTAATTATTATGGTAAAGTTTGAAAGTGAAGTAAAGCATGTTCCTTATAGCCAGGAACGAGTATATACAAAATTGGCCGATTTGAATAATCTGGCTTCCGTACGTGAACGTTTGGATTTGCTGAAAGACAAGTTGGAAGGAAAACTGGAAGATATGTCGTTCGACCAGGATTCGCTTACACTGAAGGTACAGGGCATTAGTCTGACGTTGCGTATCGTGGAGCGTGAACCAATG
This sequence comes from Phocaeicola acetigenes, assembly GCF_027529745.1. Classification (NCBI taxonomy): domain Bacteria; kingdom Pseudomonadati; phylum Bacteroidota; class Bacteroidia; order Bacteroidales; family Bacteroidaceae; genus Phocaeicola; species Phocaeicola acetigenes. The sequence continues at coordinate 18,273 of NZ_JAPZVM010000011.1, read as the reverse complement.
AAGTGTATTAAATTTGAAGGAGACAAGACACCCATTCCTTTGAACTTGTGGATACAGATTCTGCCGGTTACCGATGTGGAAGCGAAAATGAGAGTGACAATTGGGGCAGAAGTGAATATGTTTATGAAAGCAATGGTATCCAAACCGCTGAAAGAAGGAGTGGATAAACTGGCAGACATGCTGGCTATGATACCTTATTAATAGTTTGATTATGGCTCAGAAACTTTGGGAAAAAAATGTGCAGGTAAATGCCGAAATCGATCGCTTTACAGTAGGGCGTGACCGTGAACTGGATATTTATCTGGCTAAGCATGATGTATTGGGCTCGATGGCTCATATTACCATGCTTGAGAGTATAGGCTTGCTGACAGCAGAAGAACTGAAGGTGTTGCTGGAAGAACTGAAAGCGATTTATGCTTCTGCAGAAAGAGGAGAGTTTGTGATAGAGGATGGTATAGAAGATGTTCATTCTCAGGTGGAATTGATGCTGACCCGTAAACTGGGAGATGTGGGAAAGAAAATCCATAGTGGACGTTCGCGCAACGATCAGGTTTTGCTCGACTTGAAGTTGTTTACCCGTGAGCAGTTGAGAGGGGTAGCCGAAGCGGTGGAAGATTTGTTCCATGTGCTGATTGCACAGAGCAACCGCTATAAAGATGTATTGATGCCGGGATATACACATTTGCAGATTGCCATGCCTTCTTCTTTTGGCTTGTGGTTTGGTGCGTATGCAGAGAGTCTGGTAGATGATATGATGTTCTTACAGGCTGCTTATAAGATGTGTAACCGTAACCCGTTGGGTTCGGCAGCCGGATATGGTTCTTCTTTCCCGCTCGACCGTGAGATGACAACTCGTCTGCTGGGATTCGATTCCATGAACTATAATGTAGTGTATGCGCAGATGGGACGTGGAAAGATGGAAAGAAATGTAGCCTTTGCACTGGCTTCTATTGCCGGCACATTGTCTAAGCTGGCTTTCGATGCCTGCATGTTCAGCAGCCAGAACTTCGGTTTTGTGAAGTTGCCGGACGAATGTACTACCGGCTCCAGTATCATGCCTCATAAGAAAAACCCGGATGTATTTGAGTTGACTCGTGCCAAATGCAATAAGATCCAGGGATTGCCACAGCAGATTATGCTGATTATGAATAATCTTCCTTCGGGATACTTCCGTGACCTTCAGATTATCAAGGAAGTGTTCTTGCCGGCTTTCGAAGAGTTGAACGACTGCTTGCGAATGGCTACTTACATCATGGATAAGATAAAGGTGAACGAACACATATTGGATGATGACAAGTATCTGTATATTTTCAGTGTAGAAGAAGTCAACCGTTTGGCTGCCGAAGGAATGCCTTTCCGGGATGCTTATAAGAAGGTAGGATTGGATATTGAGGCTGGTAAGTTTACACATAACAAACAGGTGCATCATACTCATGCCGGAAGTATCGGCAATTTGTGTAACGACAAGATTGAAGCCTTGATGAATGAAGTTGTGTCCGGATTTGGCTTCGATACGGTAATGTGTGCAGAGAAGTCTTTATTAGGACGATAATGTAATATTTATAAAAGAAAAACGGGTGAAATGTTTGGAAGGTATTGTAAAAGTTTCTACATTTGCACCCGTAACGCGGAAATAGCTCAGTTGGTAGAGCATAACCTTGCCAAGGTTAGGGTCGCGAGTTCGAGTCTCGTTTTCCGCTCTTATAGGCTGCTCGAATGGTGGAATCGGTAGACACGAGGGACTTAAAATCCCTTGGCCATTGCGGCTGTGCGGGTTCAAGTCCCGCTTCGAGTACTTGAAATGGCTTCTGTAAATTCTAAAAAGGATTTATAGAAGCCTTTTTTAATGGCATAGGTTATAATTAAAAATAAATCTTTTATGAAGAACTTTTTATTTACGGCAATTCTGCTGTTGTGCGTGGCTATGGGGAGTAATGCACAAACCAATACATTGAAATTTAATAAAGACGGTAAATTTAAGATTGTACAGTTTACGGATTTGCATATCAAATGGCAGGATACCCGTTCGGATATTGCATTTACTTGTATAAAAAATACATTGGAGGCTGAAAAACCGGATTTGGTGGTATTGACAGGTGATATTATTTACAGTGCTCCGGCTGATAAGAATTTTCGTCATGTGATGGAATTTATTTCACAATATAAGATTCCTTTTGCTCTTGCATTTGGCAATCACGACCGGGAACAGGGGTTGAGTAACGCGGAGTTGTTGAAGATTGCACGTGAGTTTCCTTATTGTGTGGCTTCGGATGTGGAAAATTTGACTGGAGATGGTAATTATACGCTGGAAGTCAAAGGAGGAAACGATGATAAAAATAAGATGATTCTTTATTTTATCGATTCGAACCGTGGTTCTTTACTTGAGGAACAGGGAGTAGGAGGTTATGATTATATTCATTTGGATCAGGTAAACTGGTATGTGAAGACGAGTCGTACTTATACCAAGCAGAACGGCGGCACTCCTCTGCCGGCATTGGCCTTCTTCCATATTCCTTTGCCGGAATATAATCTGGCTGCACAGAATGAGAATACTACATTGTATGGTATCCGAAGAGAAAAGGCTTGTTCTCCTGAATTGAATTCAGGTTTATTTGCGGCTATGAAAGAACAGGGAGATATAATGGGGGTATTTGTAGGTCATGACCATGATAATGACTATGCTGTAAACTGGTATAATATTTTGTTGGCTTATGGCCGTTTCACAGGAGGCCCTACAGAGTATATTCATATTCCTAATGGGGCGCGTGTGATTGAGTTGACGGAAGGGAAACGGATAATTGATACTTATATCCGTTTGACAAATGGCTCGATAGAACAACGGACCTCGTTTCCTGCTGATTATGTGAAATAATCGGACTGCTGATGGAATGTTCCGAAGTGAATGTTTTTACTTATATCCGGCCTTTGCAGAGAAGAAATCTGTGAAGGCCGGCTTTTTATTACAGAATGTTGAAGGTCTGTGAGGAATTCTTTTATGCCTGATCGATTGGGGAGGATGTTCTGGCTTTCTTCCAAAATAGAAGAAAGCGAATGGCTGTGCCTATAAGGGCAAGAGACAGTCCGGTGTAAAATACTGCAATAAATGATTCGGGGAGCAGGTGCAGGCGGCGTATGCCGACTCCCATTCCCATCATGACAGCCATCATAATCCATCCTTTCACATCGAAAAAGGAGAAGGGGCAGTTTTTGTGTTGCTTTTGCAGGATACGTTGTGTGTGCTTTTTATATACCTTATGAAAGATGAGTCCGAAAAAGAGGAGGAAGATGAGGCTGGCCTCACAGATTTTGAAAAGCCAATAATGGGATGTGTGAAACCAGTATGTAATACCAATCTGAAGGATATTAATGCCTGCTATCAGCCAGATTATTCCTGCTGTGATGAGTAATGTGTATTTGGAGACTCCGTATCGCATGGTGTGAATGGTTTTCTTTTGTGTGAAGTCTTGCCATTGTTCTTGAATTGGAGAGAACAATGGCAAGACTGTGGTTGGATTAGAACCATTTGATTTTTCTGAAAATAATCAGTGCTGTAACTGACAGGCAGACGGAAATGAGTGCAATCAAACTGAAAGCGTGAGGTACGTGTTCCAGATGAATGTCTACATTCATTCCATAAAAACTGGCTATCAATGTGGGAACCATCAATACAATGGAAAGGCTGGTCATGCGTTTCATGATGGTATTGACATTGTTGGATATAATGGAGGCAAACGCATCCATTGTACCTGTCAGAATGTCGCTGTAAATGTTGACCATGTTATGTGCTTGCTTCAGTTCGATAAGCACATCCTCCGTCAGTTCTGAATTTTGGTAATCCTTTTCATTGAAGATATTGCCGAGTTTTCCAATCATGGTTTCATTTCCACGGATGGAGGTGTTGAAATAAACCAGACTTTTCTGTAGGTTCATCAAACGGAGCAAGTCTTCGTTTCGGATGCTTTTTTCCAATTCTTTTTCCGCACAGCTGACTTCGTTGTTTATTTGTTTTAAGTATTTCAGAAACCATACGGCTGAGGAGTAGATTAGCCGTAAGATGAGTTCGTACTTATTAGGAACATTGATTCCTTTTCTGCGGGTATGTTCAATAAAGTCGGGAATCATTTCGGTGGAATGGTAGCATACGGATACTACAATTTCATTGTTGGTAATGATTCCGATGGGTACTGTGGTGTATGCGACTTTGTCTTGTGGGGTTTGTATGGGAATACGCAGAATAGTCAATAACCAATTTCCTTCTGTATCGGTTCGCGGACGTTCGTCGGTGTCTGCTATATCATGTAGGAAAGAAGCAGGTACTTTTAGCGTGTTTTGTAGAAAATCAAAATCTTCTTGGGTGGGGCATTCTACGTTTACCCAGCAGTGGGGAAGCCAATTGGGTTTTTCAATAAATCCGGCTTCACAATAAAGATACTTTCTCATTGTGCTATTCCTTTCTTGTTTTTGTATCCGTTGAAAGGGTAACACAAGGACATCAAAACCTTATTTTACTTCTTCAACGGAGAAGGTAAATACTTGTAAGTGTACGTTCGCGGGTTTGAATCGTCCATAATGATAGTTTTTGGGGATTTATAAAAAAAGTTCGTCTTGTTGGAGACGAACTTTTGCTCTTCAGGTTGGACTTGAACCAACGACCCTCTGATTAACAGTCAGATGCTCTAACCGACTGAGCTACTGAAGAATGATGTAATTATGTTTAGAAAAGCTCTTCAGGTTGGACTTGAACCAACGACCCTCTGATTAACAGTCAGATGCTCTAACCGACTGAGCTACTGAAGAATGGTGCAATTGTGTTTAGAAAGCTCTTCAGGTTGGACTTGAACCAACGACCCTCTGATTAACAGTCAGATGCTCTAACCGACTGAGCTACTGAAGAAGGTTTTTTCTCAATTGCGAGGCAAAGGTAGTAGGATATTTTGAAATATGCAATATCTTTGCAAAAAAAATATTACTAATGGACAAAATTCTTGGAATGGGCAATGCTTTAGTGGATATTTTGGCTGTTTTAGACAATGATTTGTTACTTGAAGAGCTGAATTTGCCAAAAGGAAGCATGCAGTTGATAAATGAAGAGGTATTGCAGAAAGTGCGAGGGAAGTTTGCCTCATTACCTACTCATCGTGCAACCGGTGGGGCAGCGTGTAATACAATAGCGGCTTTGGCTAAACTGGGAGCTACTCCCGGATTGATAGGAAAGGTTGGTGAGGATGAAAACGGCCGGTTTTTTACAGCTACCTTGCAGGACTATGGGGTAACAACCAATTTATTGTCGGGTGGTTTGCCTACAGGGATAGCCTCTACTTTTATATCTCCGGGTGGAGAGCGTACATTTTGTACCTATCTGGGGGCTGCAGCGACATTAAAAGCAGAGGATTTGTCACCTGAAATGTTCGAAGGATATACCTATTTTTATATAGAGGGATATTTATTGCAGGATCATGACCTTATTTTACGTGCAATGCAGTTGGCTAAACAGGCAGGACTACAGATTTGTCTCGATATGGCGAGTTATAATATTGTAGAAGAAGAGCGTGAATTCTTTGCCATGTTAATAGAGCGCTATGTGGATATTGTATTTGCAAATGAAAGCGAAGCAAGGGCTTATACAGGCAAGGACCCTATGGAGGCTTTGGATGAAATATCTTCTTTATGTAGCGTTGCTATCGTCAAAACAGGAAAAGAAGGCTCGTTGATTAAAAAAGGAACGGAATTTGTACAAGTGACTCCTGTTCCTGTAGAGAAAGTCGTAGATACAACAGGGGCAGGTGATTTTTATGCAGCTGGATTCTTGTATGGTCTGGTTTGTGGTTGTTCGCTGAAGAAATGTGCGCAAATTAGTTCAATTTTGGCAGGACAAGTTATTCAAATAGTAGGAACTGAGTTGAAACCAGAGCAATGGAACGAAATAAAGTTAAATATTGATAGGGTTCTGCATGCGTAAATAGAATATTGTGTTTATTTGTATAAACAACTTGAATAGATATGAATAGAAGAGCAATATGGGCAGGAGTGTTGATGGTATCATTGGCACTGGGGTTGTCAAGTTTTAAGGGTGATGATCGTAATTTCCAGATTTCAAAGAACTTGGATGTATTTAATTCAATTTTTAAGGAATTGGATCTGTTTTATGTGGATACGATCAATGTAGAAAAGATGATTCAGAATGGAATAAACGGAATGTTGTCATTGACAGACCCTTATACCGAATATTATCCCGAAGAGGAAGTTAGCAGTCTGAAAGAATTGATTACAGGTAAATACGGTGGCATTGGAGCTGCTATCCGTTATTACGAATCGAAAGACCGGATTGCAATAGTAGAGCCGATTGAAGGTATGCCGGCAGCTGAAGCGGGTGTAAAGGCAGGTGATATCATCCTTGCTATCGGAGGAAAAGAAATGGTACGTGGTGACCAGAAACCACAGGATTTTTCCAGCAGAGTGAGTGATGCGTTGCGTGGCGAACCGGGAACCTCTTTTGTATTGAAAGTGCAGCGTCCTCTGAAAAACGACAGTACAGTACTTGAGTTTAAGATTACCCGTAAGAATATCCGGACAAATCCAGTGCCTTATTATGGTATTGTACGCGATAGTGTAGGTTATCTTTCGCTTACAGGGTTTACAGACAATTGTGCAAAGGATGTAAAAAAGGCTTTTATCGAATTGAAACAGCGTGGGGCTACTTCTATGATAATTGATTTACGTGATAATGGAGGAGGTTCTTTGCAGGAAGCTGTAGATATCGTAAATTTCTTTGTTCCTAAAGGAACAGAAATTGTTACCACAAAAGGAAAGATTCGTCAGGCAATGGGCTCGTTTAAAACACAATACGAGCCGATTGATACTGAAATTCCACTGGCTGTACTTGTGAATGGAAATTCTGCTTCCGCTTCTGAGATTTTAAGTGGATCGTTACAGGATTTAGACAGAGCAGTAGTAGTTGGTGCACGTACTTATGGTAAGGGTTTAGTCCAGACTACTCGTCCATTGCCTTATAATGGCACTTTGAAAGTGACTACTTCTAAATATTACATACCAAGCGGACGTTGTATTCAGGCGATTGACTATGCAAAGAAAAATGCAGATGGTTCGGTAGCCCGTACACCTGATAGTCTGACTAATGTGTTCCATACAGCGGCAGGGCGTGAGGTTCGTGATGGAGGAGGTATTCGTCCGGATGTTGAGGTGAAAGGAGAGAAATTTCCTAATATTCTCTTTTATCTGATGAATGAGGATTTGATATTCGATTATGCTACACAGTACTGTCTTACTCATGAGGCCCCGGCTTCTGTTGATTCGTTTGCCTTGACAGACTCTGATTATGCTGATTTTAAAGCATTGGTCAAATCTCGTAATTTTACTTACGACCGTCAGAGTGAGAAAATGTTGAAGACTTTAAAGGAGGTTGCTGAATTTGAAGGATATATGGAAGGAGCTTCCGAGGAATTTAAGGCATTAGAGCAAAAGTTGAATCACAATCTTGACCGCGATTTAGATCACTTTGCCAAACCTATCTGCAAAGAACTGGAACAGGAAGTTATTGCCCGTTATTTTTATCAGCGTGGTGCGGTGATGCAGTTATTGAAAGACGATGAGGTATTGGACAAGGCTATAGAAGTATTGGAGGACAAACAGCAATATAAGGAAATATTATCAGTACCTGTAGTGGCTTCTGCTGATGCTGCCAAGTAAAAAGGAAGAGGTCTGAAATTACAAAAAGCATATCTGATAAAGTTTTTATATAATGGCATGTGAATCGACAGAAGTTTGTCATTTCACATGCCATTTTTGTATTCTGACATTTAGGTGAAAACCGGATGCGTAATCGTATAAGCTTTTTCATGAAACAAAAAATGCCGGTACACGACCGGCATTTTAGTATGGTTCATATGAATGAAGGGTTAAGCTTTCTTCTCTTTTACATCAGAGTGAGCTTCTACTACATTTACAACATAATCCCCCAGTTTCTCACATTCTGCGATAATATCCATATAGTGAACTCCCATCTGATAACTGTATTCTTTATTATTTACATCAATTACGTTTTGGGTCTTAAGCTGGTTTCGGTAGTTGTTGATTTCGTTTTCAGTGTTAAATGAACGATTGACATCTACGCTATGATGTGTATCTTCTACCAATGCAATCATCTGACTCAGTGCATTGTCCGTCAGTGAGAACATCTGATGAATATGTTCATACTGTTTCTCTGTGAAATCAGAATCTCCTCTACGTTTTCTATTGATAGTACGTGCCAGATTGTAACAACTGTCTCCTATACTCTCTATTTCTGTAACCTCACGTAGCATTTCCCGAATCTGTAATTTACTTTCTGAACTTAGACGTCCTTCTGATACCTGATTCAGATAGTTGGCTATTTCCAGTTCCATGCTATCACTGATGTTTTCGTATTTTTCGATACGGCTGAATAATTTATTGAAATCATTTTCGTTTTCAGTATGCAATAAATCTTTAACCATACGGAACATACGCTGAATACGTTCAGCGAACAAATTGATTTCTTTACGTGCCTGAAGGATAGAAAGTTCTGCTGTAGAAAGCATACCTCCGGTGATGAATTGCAGACGGTATTCTTCTTCCTGTTCTTTCTGAGGAACCAGTTTGCAGACTGTCTTCTCAATGAAATGAACGAACCATATCAATATTAATACATTACATACGTTGAAACAGGTATGGAAAGCAGATAATTTAAATGAAACAGCTACACCGTCAGCCTCGCTTACTTTCATGAAGTCAGTAATCAGCCAGTCTACCATATGTATAAAAGGTTCAAAGAGAATCAGAACCCACAATACACCGAATACATTGAACATTAAATGTGCCACTGCAGCTCTTCGGGCTTGTGTATTGGCAGTAAGTGCTGCTAAATTGGCCGTGATGGTTGTACCGATATTCTCTCCTAATACCAATGCGGCTCCCAGTTCGAAACTGATCCATCCATTGGCACACATAATAAGGGTAATAGCCATTGTAGCGGCAGATGCCTGTACAACCATGGTAAGGATGGTACCGATAAAGACAAAAAGTAAAATGGAGAAGTAGCCCATGTCGGTATAGTTCTGTACAAAGGCTAACATATCAGGATTAGCACTTAAATCGGGAGCATTGGTTTTTAGAAGATTTAATCCCATAAACAGGAATGCAAAACCAAATATAAATTCACCGACAGATTTGCGTGTACTTTTTTGAGAGAAAAGAAGTGGAATACCGATTGCCAGCAGTGGAAGTGAAAATGCAGAAATGTCGACCTTAAAGCCCAATGCGGAAATAATCCAGGCTGTGACAGTAGTACCAATGTTGGCTCCCATAATAACACCGATGGATTGCGAGAGGGTAAGTAGTCCGGCATTTACGAAACTGACTACCATTACTGTAGTGGCAGAGGACGATTGGATAAGTGCTGTAATCAGTACGCCCGTTAAGACTCCGGTGACTCGGTTGGTGGTCATAGCCGTTAAGATACTACGGAGTCTGTCGCCCGCAAACTTCTGAAGTCCTTCACTCATGATTTTCATTCCATACAGGAAGAGTGCTAAAGATCCCAGCAGCTTTAAAAAATCATAAAAAGAATATTCCATTTCTAATTAATTAAGTTGGAAATAGGCAGTTAATGGTTTAATGAGTAAATTAACTGCAAATTCACTGTGTTAGTAATATTTATTACGATTATGCTACAAATATATTGCAAAAATAAGAATTTAACAAAAGAAATTCCCGAAGGAAGCAGTCTTTTGGATATTTATGAAGGATTTAATCTGGAAATGCCCTATGGGCCTGTGAGTGCGAAAGTTAATAATAAGGTAGAAAGTCTGGATTTCCGGGTGTATTATAACAAAGACGTAGAATTCCTCGATATAACTACTACTTCAGGTATGCGTACCTATGTCCGTTCTTTGTGTTTTATTTTGGTGCGTGCAGTCGAAGAATTGTATCCGGACGGTACGGTTTCTCTTGAATATCCGGTTTCGAAAGGATATTTCTGTAATTTGCATATCGGCCGTCCCGTTGAATTAGATGATGTACAGCGTATCAAGCAGAAAATGCATGAAATTATTGAAGCCAATCTTCCTTTCTTGCGTACTGAAGCACATACGGATGATGTGATTAACTTGTTTTTGCAACGGGGAATGATGGATAAAGTAAAACTGCTGAAAACTTCTGGCCAGTTGTATACCTGTTATTATCGTTTGGGCGATACGGTAGATTATTACTATGGCAGCTTGGTTCCCAGTACCGGATACATCCATTTGTTTGATATTGCCAAATATTATGACGGCTTGCTTTTGCGTATCCCCAGCCGTGAAAATCCAGGTAAACTGGAAGAAGTTATCAAGCAAGAAAAAATGTTGGAAGTCTTTCAGGAGTATCACCGTTGGAACAGAATTATGGGAATCAGTACTGTCGGTGATTTTAATGTGGCCTGCAATGAAGGACATGCAACGGATTTGATTAATTTATCCGAAGCTCTGCAGGAAAAGAAAATTTCACGGATTGCCGATGAAATCACCAACCGGAATCAGAATGGAGAACGGGTAAAACTGGTTTTAATTTCCGGTCCTTCTTCTTCCGGCAAGACCACTTTCAGTAAGCGTCTTAGCATTCAGCTTATGGCAAATGGCTTAAAGCCTTACCCTATTTCATTGGATGATTACTTTGTAGACAGGGAAAAAACTCCTTTAGACGCAAATGGAAAGCATGACTTTGAGTCTTTATACGCACTCGACTTGCCTTTCTTTGAGTCACAGTTAAGTGATTTGCTTGCCGGAAAAGAAGTAGAACTTCCTCGTTTCAATTTTACCACAGGAAAGCGGGAAATGACCGGAAATAAATTGCGTATAGACGATCATATGATTCTGATACTGGAAGGAATCCATGCCTTAAATCCTGCACTTACTCCCAATATTCCTGCGGCCAATAAGTTTAAGATTTATGTATCGGCTTTGACTACAATTCAACTTGATTATCACAATTACATTCCTACTACCGATAACCGTCTGTTGCGCCGTATTATACGCGATTATAAATACCGGAACTATTCGGCAGAAGAAACCATAGCCCGATGGGGAAGTGTACGGGCAGGAGAAGATAAATGGATTTTCCCTTATCAGGAGTATGCGGATGCCATGTTCAACTCTGCACTGTTGTTTGAATTGGCTGTGCTAAAAGATTATGTAGAGCCAATTTTGCGCAAAGTGCCTAATAATAGTCCGGAATATTCGGAGGCACATCGTTTGCTGAGGTTTTTATCTTATTTCGTTTCTGTACGCGACAAGGAATTACCTCCTACTTCGTTGTTGCGTGAGTTTTTAGGAGGAAGTAGTTTCAGATACTGATTTTGATGAAGATTTTTCATACATTTGTAGCTGCTAATCGTAGAACGTAAGTGGAATAATAGAATATGGTGCAACATTCACGTCTGGAACAGACTCAGGCTCAACAACAAATTCAGACTTTATCTCCTCAACAGATACTGGCTGTCAAATTATTGGAACTTCCAACTGTGGAGCTGGAAGAACGGATTCATGCCGAACTGCTCGATAATCCGGCTCTGGAGGAAGGAAAGGAATCTTCCGCAGAAGCAGAAGAGCAGGATAGTTATCTGGATGGAGAAGCAGAGCGAGATTCTGATTCCTCGGAAGACCTTTCACTGGGAGATTATCGTACAGAAGATGATATTCCAGATTATAAGCTTCAGGAGAACAACCGTTCCAAGGGAGAAACAGCAGAAGAAATTCCTTTCTCCGACAGTATCTCCTTTTATGAAACTCTGAAAGAACAACTTGATATGCAGCATTTGACTCCTGAAGAAAGACAGTTGGGAGAGTATCTCATCGGTTCGCTCGATGATGATGGTATGTTGCGTAAAAGTACAGAGGCATTGCTCGATGAACTGGCTATCTATCAGGGAGTATACACTACGGCCGAAGAATTGGAACACGTATTGTCGATTATTCAGGATTTTGATCCGGCAGGTATCGGTGCGCGCGATTTGCAGGAATGTTTGCTTTTACAAATAAAGAGAAAAGAAAATACACCTCTAAAGCAGGTGGAACTGGATATAATTAGCAAATGCTGTGATGAGTTCACCAAGAAAAATAAAGAACGGATTATGCAGAAGTTAGGCATATCCGAGGAAACTTATCAGGCAGCTGTAGCTGAGTTGACTAAACTGAATCCACGCCCCGGAAGTTCATTGGGAGAAGTGATAGGCAAGAATATGCAGCAGATTATTCCAGACTTTATTGTCGATACAGAAGAAGACGGCACCATCTCTCTCAGTTTGAACAATCGTAATGTACCCGAGTTGAGGCTGAGTCGTGAATTCTCCGAAATGCTCGACGAACATACGCGTAATAAAGCCAATCAGAGCAAAGAGTCGAAAGACGCGATGATGTTTCTGAAACAGAAAGTAGATGCAGCCCAGGGATTTATTAATGCCGTCAAGCAGCGTCAGCAGACTTTATTAAGCACAATGCAAGCTATTATAGATTTGCAGCGTCCTTTCTTTCAGGAGGGTGATGAATCATTACTACGTCCGATGATCTTGAAAGATGTGGCAGAACGTGCACAGTTGGATATTTCCACCGTATCGCGTGTAAGCAACAGCAAGTATGTACAGACCAACTTTGGTATCTATTCGCTTAAGTTCTTCTTTAGCGATGGCTATACGACAGAGTCGGGAGAAGAACTTTCGGTACGCGAAATCAAGCGCATATTGAAAGAATGTGTAGACCAGGAAGACAAACAGAAACCGTATACCGATGACGAACTGGCGGATATACTGAAAGAAAAAGGGTATCCCATAGCCCGTCGTACAGTAGCCAAGTATCGTCAACAACTTAATATACCTGTAGCTCGATTAAGAAGATAATTATAATATGATGGAAGAGACAAATATCCCCGATCAATTGACATTTCACGAGCCTGTTCCCCATTCTCAATCGGAAAACAGAGACTTGCTCTATACGGTGTCCCGTATCATTTCGGCTGTCTTTACACCTTTTATGGTTCCTTTTGTTGCTTTCGTGCTGCTGTTTGGCTTTACCTACTTGCGTATTATGCCGTTGCAGTATAAAGTAACCATCTTGGCCATGATTTACTGTTTTACCATTCTGTTACCCATGCTGGCCATTTATCTGTTTCAGAAAATCAATGGATGGGGTATTCGTGAGTTGGGGCACAGAGAACGCCGTTTCATACCTTACGGTTTGACGATACTCAGCTATATCGGTTGTCTGCTGACCATGTTTCGCATTCATTTGCCCCGCTATATGTGCGGTATTGTAATGGCTGTACTTCTCTGTATGGTAATCTGTGCAATTATTAACATGAAGTGGAAAATCAGTACCCATATGGCCAGTAGCGGCATGATGGTAGGCGGACTTTTATCGTACAGTTTTATATTTCAGTTCAATCCTATATCCTGGCTTTGTATCTTTGTTTTGCTGGCAGGAATGTTAGGTTCTGCAAGAATCATTGTCCGTCAGCACACATTGGGTGAAGTAGGAGGAGGCTTTTTGGTCGGATTGCTTTGTGGAGTCATTGGAATTTTGTTTATTTGAAGAAAAATGAGTGAACGAGATAACGAGTTGGCAAGGAAGCAAGACTTTTTGCTTTATCACCTTGTATCTGAAACCTTGTCAACTCGTTGCCTTGTTCCCTTGTCAAAATATTAACCTTAAAAATAAAAGATTATGAATTTCCCGACAAATGTAAAGTACACGAACGAACATGAATGGATTCGTGTAGAAGGCGAAGAAGCCTATGTAGGTATTACAGACTATGCACAAGACCAGTTAGGTGATATTGTGTTTGTCGATGTAACTACAGAAGGTGAAACTTTGGAAAAAGGTGAAGTATTTGGTACAATTGAAGTAGTAAAGACTGTATCCGATCTTTTCCTTCCGGTAGGAGGTGAAATTCTGGAAGTAAATCCGGAGTTGGAAGAACACCCTGAAATGGTCAATCAGTCTCCTTATGGAGAAGGCTGGATTGTCAAGATAAAGCCGACAGACCTTTCGGAACTGGATGATCTGATGGATGCAGAAGCATACAAACAGATTATTAATGAATAAAGATAAAAAGATGAAACCAGTTGTAAGTATTATTATGGGTAGCACTTCCGACCTTCCTGTGATGGAGAAGGCTGCGAAGTTGCTCGACGAGATGCAAGTACCTTTCGAGATGAATGCACTTTCGGCTCATCGTACACCGGCAGAAGTAGAAGCTTTTGCTAAAGGAGCTGCCGAAAGAGGCATTAAAGTGATTATCGCTGCTGCCGGTATGGCTGCTGCTTTGCCAGGTGTTATTGCTGCCAATACCACATTGCCTGTAATCGGTGTTCCGGTAAAAGGTTCTGTACTCGATGGCGTAGACGCACTGTATTCTATTATTCAGATGCCTCCCGGTATTCCTGTAGCTACTGTAGCGATTAATGGAGCTATGAATGCAGCTATTCTGGCTGTTCAGATGCTTTCATTGGCAGATACTGAATTGGCTCAGAAGTTTGCAGCATACAAAGAAGGCCTGAAGAACAAGATAGTAAAAGCCAACGAAGAACTGAAAGAAGTTAAATACGCTTACAAAACAAACTAATGGATTACTTCAACTATTCTCGCCGACAGGCGAATGAGGTATATGTCGGCGCCACTCCTATGGGTGGCGCTAATCCTATACGTATACAGAGTATGACCAATACGGTGACAATGGATACGGAAGCTTGTATAGAACAGGCTAAACGTATTATTGATGCCGGAGGGGAGTATGTGCGTCTTACCACACAAGGAGTACGCGAAGCAGAAAATCTGAAATACATAAATGTAGGTTTGCGCTCGCAGGGTTACGATACTCCTTTGGTAGCCGATGTACATTTTAATCCCAATGTGGCCGATGTAGCTGCCCTCTATGCTGAGAAGGTACGTATCAACCCGGGAAACTATGTAGATGCAGCCCGTACCTTTAAGAAACTGGAGTATACCGACGAGGAATATGCTCAGGAAATACAGAAAATACGTAATCGTTTTGTTCCTTTCCTGAACATTTGTAAGGAAAACCATACAGCTATCCGTATCGGGGTAAATCACGGTTCCTTGTCAGACCGTATCATGTCGCGCTATGGCGATACACCGGCTGGTATGGTGGAATCGTGTATGGAGTTTCTTCGTATCTGTGTAGAAGAAGACTTTACCAATGTAGTCATTTCCATCAAGGCTTCGAATACTGTAATCATGGTGAAAACTGTTCGTCTGTTGGCCGAACAGATGGAGAAGGAAGGAATGAACTTTCCGTTACATTTAGGAGTAACCGAAGCAGGTGATGGGGAAGACGGACGTATTAAGTCGGCATTAGGTATTGGAGCCCTTCTGGCCGATGGATTGGGTGATACAATCCGTGTTTCACTGAGTGAGGCTCCCGAAGCAGAAATTCCTGTGGCCCGTAAATTGGTCGACTATATCGTTTCCCGTGAAAATCACCCTTATATCCCAGGAGCAGAAGCGCCGGGTTTCGATTACGTAAATCCGGTTCGTCGTACAACAAAGGCAGTTGGAAACATTGGAGGTGAACATGTTCCGGTAGTAATTTCTGCCCGTTTGGATGGTAACATGGCAGTGAGTGAGCAGTTTAAACCCGACTATATCTATTGTGGCCAGCAATTGCCCGAAACAAGACCTTCGGGGGTAGGCTATATTGTCGATGCCAATGTCTGGAAGGGAGAAGAAGGTGTTTATCCGGCATTCAATTATCAGCAGCTGATCGGTCTGCATCATTGTGAGGCTTCGATGAAATTCCTTTTTGTGCCTTATATGGGACTGACAGAAGAGGCAATGGCTTGCTTGCGTCTTCATCCGGAAGTGGTCATTGTAGCACAAAGCAATCACCCCAACCGATTGGGGGAATTCCGGGGAATTGTACATCAGCTAATGACATACGGTCTGGAAAATCCGGTTGTCTTCTTCCAACTCTATCAAGAAGAAGAATTGGAAAATCTGCAGATTAAGTCGGCTGCCGATATGGGTGCATTGATTTTCGACGGTTTCTGTGATGGTATCCTGCTTTACAATCATGGTGGTAAAATTTCTGATGTAAAAGTCGATGAAACTGCATTCGGTATCTTGCAGGCCGGACGAGTACGTACTTCGAAGACGGAATATATCTCGTGCCCGGGATGTGGACGAACTTTATACAATCTGGAATCCACCATTGCCCGTATCAAGGCCGCTACTTCTCATCTGAAAGGACTGAAGATTGGTATCATGGGCTGTATTGTGAACGGTCCTGGTGAGATGGCCGACGCAGACTATGGGTATGTAGGTGCCGGTCGAGGTAAAATCAGTCTGTATAAGAAAAAGGAATGCATAGAAAAAAATATTCCGGAAGAACAGGCTGTAGAAAAGCTGATTGAACTGATAAAAGCTAACGGAGATTATTGCGAATAAAATCCGGACTTGATTATAGAAGAGGGTTGTCTGTCGTTTCACACCGGCAGGCAACCTTTTTGTTTTTATTTGAAGTGTATTTTTGCTTGATTAATAATGCATTACATGTATACTTTGATTATGATGAATAGTCGTCTCCTTGTAGTGGGACGGTCGTCTCATTAGGCTGGTACACTCGTCTCATTACAATGAGACAGTTGTCTCCTTAAAGTGAGACGCTCTTTGGTTTATATTCTTATGAATTGCTGTTTTATTTATGCTTTCCCTCCTTTGATAGAAGCTTTTTTTGTCTTTTTGTCTATCTTTTAATATTATTTTTTATCTTTTGTTAAATAATTTCCATGTCTTAGTATTTTGTTTTGTGTTTTTGTGTCTTTTTGACATTGATAACCTCTTAAATATTTCAGTATTGCATTTTGTGTGTTTGTGTTTTGTGATAAAATGACATCAATTGTTATGTATCAAGAAAATTATATCATTTGCAAATTTTTTAATAAAAAATGTGTATTTAGTGTTGTTTTTATAAAATATTATACATACGTTTGCAAAACGTTAATATATAATTTTAAAGAGAGAGTATGAAAAGAAGGTTAATGTTATTCTATGCCTATCTGCTGATAGGCATAGGATTAGCGATTGCGCAAACATCGCAGATTTCGGGTGTGGTGCTCTCGGCAGAAGATGGAGAACCTATCGTTGGAGCATCAATCCTGGTACAAGGAACAACTACCGGTACGATTACCGATATCGACGGTAAGTTTAGTGTAAAGGTTAATAAGGGAGGAAAGTTGCAGATTAGCTATTTGGGCATGAAAACTGTTACGTTGACTGCCAAAAATAATATGACTGTAAAGCTCGAATCCGATACCGAAGTCTTGGATGAAGTAGTAGTAACTGGTATGCAGCGTATGGATAAGCGTTTGTTTACTGGTGCTGCGACAAAAATTTCTGCAGAAGATGCAAAACTGGATGGTGTTCCAGAAGTGAGCCGTGCTTTGGAAGGACGTGCAGCAGGTGTGTCTGTACAGAACGTTTCCGGTACCTTTGGTACAGCCCCTAAAATCCGTGTACGTGGAGCCACTTCTATTTATGGTAGTTCTAAACCGTTATGGGTAGTCGATGGAGTAATCATGGAAGATGTAACTGAAGTAGGCGCAGATGAATTGTCTTCAGGTGATGCGGTTACTTTGATCAGTTCGGCTATTTCTGGCTTGAATGCAGATGATATCGAAAGTTTCCAGATTTTGAAAGATGGTTCTGCTACTTCTATTTATGGTGCACGTGCAATGGCCGGTGTCATTGTAGTCACAACTAAGAAAGGTAAAGCGGGAACTAATAAAGTTAGCTATACCGGTGAGTTTACTATGCGTATGAAACCCAGCTATCGGAATTTCAATATTATGAATTCACAGGAACAGATGGGTGTTTATAAAGAAATGGCCAATTCTGGTTGGCTGAATTTCTCTGATGTGTTCCGTGCTGCAAATAGCGGTGTGTATGGTAAGATGTATCATCTTATTAATTCTTACGATGCCACTTCCGGACGTTATGGCTTGATGAATACTCCTGAAGCTCGTGCTGCTTATTTACAACAGGCAGAATTCCGTAACACAGACTGGTTTGATTTACTTTTCAGTAACTCTATTTCTCAAAACCATGCTGTTAGTTTTTCTTCTGGTACAGAAAAAGCTTCATATTATACTTCTTTGAGTGTAATGAACGATCCAGGTTGGTATAAGCAGAGTAAAGTACAGCGTTATACAGCCAACGTGAATGCATTGTATAATATTTACAAGAATTTATC
>NZ_JAPZVM010000010.1:0-128530 GCF_027529745.1 Phocaeicola acetigenes | reverse complement strand
GCCAACAAAGACCCCGATTTACCATCAATTATAGTGCATTCATACTTTTCATTGATGTATTCCGGCTGCCTTCACATGCCCCTCAAGCAATCAATCCACAAAAATCCCCAATCCCACAATAAGAAAACACAAAACAACAATCAAAAAATAAACAGAACACATAAGAAAAAAAATCAAACCTATTTTGAAAAGCCCCCATTTATCTGTAATTTCCCCTCCTCATACAATGATCATTGAGTAGAACATATCCCAAAGTTGTTATATACATAAAACGAACCTTATTATATACCCTACAATGAAAAATAAACTAATTTTATTAAGCATGACAGGGCTATCATTAATGCCCAATACTCTTTCTGCAAAACAACCCACCAATATCATCCTCATCAATCTAGACGATGTTGGTAACGGCGACTTCTCCTTCCGAGGAGCACTCGGATATCAAACACCTAACATAGACCGCATGGCAGCCGAAGGAATGGTACTAAACAACTTTTATGCCGTACAACCCATCAGCGGAGCCTCCCGGGCAGGCCTTATGACCGGATGCTATCCCAATCGTATTGGCTTTGCTTATGCTTTGAATCCCCATTCCCCCTATGGAATCAATGAAAAAGAAGAAACCATTGCCGAACTGCTACGAGACAAAGGATATGCTACTGCCATCTTTGGAAAATGGCATCTTGGCGATGAAAAAAAATTCCTTCCCCTTCAACATGGGTTCGACGAATACTATGGCCTTCCCTATTCCAATGACATGTGGCCCAATCACCCTCAATATAAATTCCCAGATTTACCACTCATCAAGGGAAATGATGTAATCGGATACAATACCGACCAAAGTCGCTTGACTACCGACTATACCCAATATGCAACCGACTTTATTAAAAGAAATGCTCATCAGAAGCCTTTCTTCCTCTATTTGGCCCATTCCATGCCTCATGTGCCACTGGCTGTATCCGATAAATTCAAAGGAAAAAGCAAACAAGGACTATACGGTGATGTAATGATGGAACTGGACTGGAGCATAGGAGAAGTTCTAAAAACCATCCGGGAAGAAGGTATCGAAGAAAATACTCTTGTGATTCTGACATCCGATAACGGACCATGGGCCAACTATGGAAATCATGCCGGTTCATCGGGCGGACTACGGGAAGCAAAAGCCAATACCTTTAACGGAGGAGTACGCGTACCCTGCCTCTGCTACTGGAAAGGCACTATCCAACCCGCCTCAGTATCCAACAGCCTGTATTCCAACATCGATATTCTCCCCACTTTGGTAGAAGTAGCCGAAGCCCAACTTCCCAAACAAAAGATAGATGGAGTAAGCATGCTTCCTACATTGACTACCGATCCTCAATGGGCTGGGCGTAAATATCTCTGTTTCTATTACCATAAAAACTCTCTTGAGGGTATCACCGACGGAAAATATAAATTAGTTTTCCCTCATAAATATGTATCTTACGATAATCAAGTACCAGGAAACGACGGAAAACCCGGTCCACTTGGAGAAGGTGAGGTAACTACCTGCGAACTGTATGATTTACGAAGAGATATGGGCGAAAGAGTCAACGTAATCAGCCTCTATCCTGAAGAAGTTGAAAAACTGAAAAAAGAAGCAGATTTCTGGAGAGAAGAACTGGGAGACGACTTGACCGGACATCCAGGAAAAGCAAGAAGAGAAGCTGGAAAGGCCGAAGATTAATAACCTTACAGAATTTTATAAAAAAAGGAACTGTCTTCTATTGCACAAAACAATATGAAGACAGTTCCTTTTTATGTAAAGAATAAAATCTCGTCAACAATCGAAAAAACTACCAACATACCTCAACCAAAACCGGACGATGATCTGAAGCAACTTTGTCGGCTATAACCTCCTTTTTCAACACTTCGACAGGAGTATTCTGAATACATTGTTTAGCTACTGCCACATAATCAATACAAGCCTCAGGCAGCGGTGCCGGACACGTATACACCGCTGTATCATTCAATACATCGAATACCTGTTCCATCTTTTTAAACTCCGGAGAATCTGCTTCCATATTCCAGTCACCAGCCAAAAATACAGGTTTATCCGTTTGAGGCAATACCTCCTTAATCATACTGACAGAAGTATTTCTGTCTTCATCGGTCAACGACAAATGTACACAAGCAAAATAATACTCATCAAACTCAGCCAAGAGTAAAGTACGCGCTTCTTCCCTTCCTGGCAACGCTATCTGTTTCCACGACTTCGGAGTTTTTTTACTTAAAATACCAATACCATATTTTCCACCCTGAAAATCTATGGCAGGAGCAAACAGTGCATGCATACCAACTTTATTCCCCAACTCACTCAATACATCTACTTTTCCACTTCGTTCAGTCACACTATCTATTTCCTGTACAGCCACCACATCCGGAGCAGACTGTAAAATCACCTCAGCTACACGAGCAATATCCACTTTTTCATCCATTCCAATAGCATTATGGATATTATAAGTTATTATCCGTAATGAATTACCTTTTTTTGACGAGCAAGAAGCAAAACTTAAACTTCCCACACACAACAAACAGACTATATATATAATTGTATTTTTCATCTGACTACCAATTAAAAACTGTCATCTCAAACAAAGTGGCATTCCACAAAATACACCACTTCGTTCAAGATGACAGAAAATCATACAAATATTTTGCTCTTAATATTTAAACCACTCCTGAGGAACAGCTACTTTCTTGCCATCTTCCTCTATCATTTTCAACTCAAGCATACCTCCATTATGGTCGAAGTAACGTAACTCTATAGGATGAAGTCCTTTACTCAATGCCTTCTGTCCGATATATTCTTCCGCAGCATGAGGACCATCGTTCAACAATACCGGAGTTCCATCTATCGACATCAGACTACCATCATCCGAAGTCAGAGAGAAAGTATAGACTCCATCTTCCGGTACATTGATATATCCAGTAATCACCAAACCGATATTACCTTTCACTCCTTCCGGAATCTTCACTTCATCAATTACATACTTACCTTTCAAAGGAGCAGAAGTTATCTGCGAACAACTGTCACCAGCATAATCATACCAAGTAGCCTGCAATCCGTTTTTCAGAGCACTTGCATCCTGAGAAACTTCTACATATTCTTCTTTAGAGAATGTTGTTTTAACAATATCACCCGGAGTTCCATCAGGACGATAAGTACGTAAACAGAAATCAGTAGAAGTATTCACCGGCAAAGCTCCTGTATACAGTTCCGACTGCTTATTCGGAATAGAACCATCAGTGGTATAACGAATCTCCACATTCGGAATACGAGATACGATATTCAGTGTATCCTGTCCGATAAATGCATTCCGGTTGTAGAAGCCTTCAATATCAGGAATGCGATAATTGATTTTCCGGTTTGCCAAACGTTCAAAATGAGAAGCCAGTTTTTCATAGAAAGGTGCATCATCAGTATAAGAAGCCTGTCCCCATGCCACTTCAGCCAAAGCAATCATACGCGGAGCAATCATATAATCCAGACGCTGCACAGTAGGAATCCACTCTGTCCATACATTAGCCTGCATACCTTTCACATACTTATACTGTGATTTTTCCAAACCATCATAAGGATTGAAAGTAAGAATCTGTCTGAATGTATTTTTATCCTGCTTATAGTCGAAATAAAAACAAGTATTAGGAGTATAGATAATATCTTTTCCCTGATTGGCAGCCTGCAAAGGAGCATCAGCTTCCCAACCTCTCCACCACATAATGGTAGCCTGATCCGACAGTCCGTCTCCTACGACTTCATCCCATCCAATCATTCTCTTTCCATTAGCAAGGAAGAACTGTTCCATCTGACGAACAAACCACGCCTGCAATTGCTCAACACTCTTCAAGTGTTCTGTCTGCATACGACGACGGCAATCTGCACACTTGCTCCAATTGATTTTCTCTACCTCATCACCTCCCAAGTGTACATATTGCGATGGGAACAACTGGAAAATCTCCTTATACACATTCTTGCAGAACTCAAGAGTAGCATCTTTTCCCGGACAAACAGGAGAAGAGAAAGTCTTACCCCAACCTATCATTCCTTTACAAGCCAAATCCGGATACTGAGAAATAGCAGCAAGGAAATGTCCCGGCATATCCACTTCCGGAATAACCTCAATACCACGCTGTGTAGCATAAGCCACTATCTCACGAATATCTTCCTGTGTATAGAATCCACCATACAAAGTATCTCCTTCGGCAGTAACCTTCAGTTTATCTTCGGGTAACAAAAATTCCTTATTATCTTCCTTGACCGCTCTTTCCTTACAAATCTTATCGTGTGTAGTATCCAACGGACGCCATGCACCCTTTTCGGTAAGCAACGGATATTGCTTAATTTCTACACGCCATCCCTGATCATCAGTCAGATGCCAATGGAATTTGTTCAATTTATAAGAGGCCATCAAGTCAAGCATTCGCTTTACTTCTTCTTTGTTCCAGAAATGGCGTGATGCATCCAACATCATTCCTCTCCACTGAAATTTAGGAGAATCTGAAATTTTCACCAAAGGTAAAGTACATACAGGCAATGTTCCTGCTACTTTATTATAGTCATCTTCCTGAATCATCTCTGCAGCCGGTGGAAGCAACTGACGCAAGGTAGAGATACCATTTACCACACCTTCATAATCAGATCCACTAATTATCACTTTATCTGATAAAATTTCCAACTGATAAGCACCACTAACTGTATCATTGTGCAAAGTCAGCACAATATCACCCTCTGACTCTATTGACGATTCCGGAGCCACATTCTTCAAAATTTCCTGTAAATACTGAGCAGCCGGAATCAATGACGGATCGACGACTTGAACTTTTACATCTTTCTTCAGCGTATAACTTCCGCTCTGGGTTTTCATCTCTACCGGAGTAGGAAGCAAAGCATTTGTATAATCTTCT
Organism: Phocaeicola acetigenes; assembly: GCF_027529745.1. NCBI lineage: Bacteria > Pseudomonadati > Bacteroidota > Bacteroidia > Bacteroidales > Bacteroidaceae > Phocaeicola > Phocaeicola acetigenes. The sequence goes on along the minus strand of NZ_JAPZVM010000010.1, from coordinate 123,604 downwards.
TTCACTTGTGAGGTGGTACAACTTGCTCCCATACAAGCTAGTCCCACGATAAACGCAATGTGTTTTAACATATAGATAAGTTTTTGATTTTGTGAGTTTTTAAGTTTTTAAATTTGTTGAGTGTAATATGTTCACCAACTTATAAACTTAAAAACTTACTTATTATAATATTCTTTCAAGATTTTCTGCATTTCCGGATATTTTTTATCCGTATCGCCTACCTCTTTTCTCAAACGAAGCAAATCCTCCTTCATTTTCTTGATAATCGGTGCATATTCTTTGTCATTATAGGCATTATGATTTTCTTTCGGGTCTTTCTGCAGATCATAGAAATCCCAACAAGGAGTAAAAGAAAAATCTTGTGTATCCGTCATATCCAGATTCTGTCCGTAATAGAAAATCAGCTTATAACGATCGGAACGAATACCAAAATGAGCCGGACGAATCGCATGATTGGTCCAATAACGATAGTAAATCTCTTTCCGCCAATCCTTCGGTGTATTTCCCATCAGGTTCTCAGCGAAACTACGTCCCTGTACATCTTTCATCTCTACTCCGGCAAATTCGGCCAGTGTAGGAGCAAAATCAATATTCTGCACCAAGTCTTTCAAACGTTTACCAGCGGGAATCTTCTTCGGATAACGGATTACAAACGGCATACGGGCAGATTCTTCATAAAACATTCGTTTATCAAAGAAACCATGTTCACCCAGGAAATACCCCTGATCGGATACATACACCACAATAGTATTATCCGCAATACCCATTTCATCAAGTGCTTTCAACAGTTTACCAATATTATCGTCTACAGTAGCTCCACAGCGCAAATAGTCACGCATAAACTTCTGATAAGCAGCACGTCGGGCAGTTGTTTTCTGCAATCCATCAATAGAGAAAGGCAGTTCCGGATAGCGACACCACCATTTATCCGGATCTTGTGAAGCGATTTTCCAACGTCGTGCCAATTCTTCTAACGGTTGTCCGATAAACGAACGTCCATTGGTTTCAGGTCCCCAATCAAGCAAATTTTCAGGTTCAGGAAATGTCACTCCATCATACAAATGCTCCATACGTATCGGGAAATCATAAGGCTCATGTGTAGCCTTAAAATGACAACACATCAAGAACGGAGTATCCTTATCCTGCTCTTTCATCCATTTAATAGCCTTCTCCGCCACCAAATCGGTAGAGAACCCCAATATCTTTTCTCCAAACCGACGATTACCGGGCCAAGGATCTTTGCTATCGATAAACACCGGATCACGATATTCACCCTGATCGTAGAACACAGAATAATAATCGAACCCTTGCGGCTGCGACTGGATATGCCATTTACCTACCAAACCGGTATGATAACCTGCTTGCTGTAAAGTAGTAGCCAACGTAGGAATAGAAGTATCCAAGGAATCATTCAAAGTGTACAAACCATTGCGGTGGCTATACAATCCGGTCAGAATACTTGCACGACTGGGAGCCGAAATGGAATTAGTACAAAAGCAATTATCCAAAACTACTCCTTCGGAAGCCAACCGTTTAATATTCTCATTCTTTACATAATCGGCCAATACACCACCATAGATTCCCCATGCCTGTGAGGTATGATCATCACTTAAAATAAACAGAATATTGGGACGTTGTTCCGAAGAGTCGGCCCCTTGCTGTTGCGCCAGCATACTTCCAGAAGGAACAAGAGCCAGCATGTTTAATACAGATAAGGTTTTAAGATTCATATATTAATTATTGGTTTTCATAGTTTAAAGAAAGCTTCTTTCCTTCCTTCAGGAAATTTCACTTTTACACAGCCTTATGTGCTTCTTGTATTATACCGAGAGCAAAGTTAAAAGAAAATTATTGTTTGGTATATATATGCATTCAAAAATCATAAGAAAAACACCCTATCTGCTTTCATTCTCAATCTTATCCAATTCTTTTTTCATGCTTTTCACCAGTTCCGGATACATTTCAGCCACATTATGATGTTGTTTATAATCCTGGTCCAAATTATACAACTGAACGCTTTGTGTATCTTTTACATCTTCTTCCGGTAATGTCCACCCTCCTGAGCCTTTACAATCAAGCAAAACCCATTCACCTTTACGCAATGCAAAATATCCTTTATCCGAATGATAAACCAAAGACTGTCTGCACGAACCCTGATTGTCTCCTTCAGAAAGAACTTTCCAATAGCTAAAACTATCTTCTGCTGCTCCAGCTGGCACTCTCTGCTGAATCATTTCTGCCATTGTAGCAAATAAATCTGTAGAGCACACCAAAGCATCCGATTGCTTTCCGGAATCAACAACTTGTGGGCAAGACACAATCAAGGGTACCCGATGTCCTCCTTCCCATAAGTCCGATTTCTTACCACTCCACCTGCCATTCGCCCGATGTCCAGTTTCTGCAATATCTTCTTCCGACCACATTGCTCCATTATCCGAAGTAAAAATAATCAGTGTCTTTTCTGCCTCCCCACTTTTCTTCACCACTTCACAGATTCTTCTTACAGTTTCATCCACCATACAAACAAAATCACCATAAGCACCCGCTTTCGAACGCCCTCTAAAAGCTTCATCTACCATCCAAGGAGAATGAGGAGCCGTTAACGCAAAATACAAAAAATAAGGTTTGTCCTCTTTCGATGCTTTTTGAATATAATTCTCTGCTTTCTCCGTAAAATAAGAAAGACAATCCTCATGCCGAAAATCCGCTGCTACATCTCCATGCCGGTAATGCAAACCTCGAATACTCTTATCTGCATAATCTTCCGTGTACTGGTTTACAGGTGCTGTAGCTTTTCCATTCTCTATATATAAATAAGGTGACATATCAAGCGAAGCTGGCAAAATACAACTATAATCAAACCCACAATCAGTAGGTCCTCCTGTTATCTCAGCTTCATAATCCACGTTCGATGTATCTTCCAAATCCCATTCACTCCCCGTATACAAAGGTTTACTCTGATCCTTTCTTGTCCAATTCAGTCCCAAATGCCATTTCCCGATACAGGCAGTCTGATACCCATTCCGTTGCAAGAACGAAGCCACTGTTTCCCTTCCCGGTTCTATCAAAGGAGAAGAATATCCCGTCAAGACCTCTTTCTTCAACTTCGAACGAAAAGTATATCTCCCAGTTAATGTTCCATAACGGGTAGGTGTACTGACAGACGAGTTACTATGTGCATCAGTAAACATTATCCCCGAAGCAGCCAACGAGTCGAGCACAGGTGTATGAATTTTCGACTCAGGATTATAAGCAGATATATCTCCATATCCCATATCATCTGCCAATATATACACCACATTCAAACCAGTTTCCTGTGTTTGAGCAGCTATTTCTGTACCAACTAATGATAAAAATGCTGTTGTATAAAAAATATTTATATTCATTTTACTTTTTCCGGTTTAATTCTAATCTGTACATTAAACGAACCTCCATTGACTTTCGGATTCACCTCATCAATAGCACAAGCTGCATAAAGCACTTCCGGATTGCCTTCTTCATCTAATAAAAGCTGAGGTCGTTCCAAACGCTTTACATTCACTACCTTTCCATCAGACAACACCAATTGTTTCTTCATAAAAAGAGAATGTTCCGGCAATGTCCAATGAATACCATCTTCCGAGGCCATAATTGCCAGACAAGGCTCTCCTTTTGTAAATTGTCCGCCAAAATCCTTGAATATGGCATAAAAACAACGATCCTTCTCATGATACCATACATAAGGATCTTCTGCCGATAATTTACCTTTTGCCCCTTCAATATGAAATACAGGTTCATCAAGTGGTATAAATGGTCCATCCGGTTTATCACTCAAAGCCACTCCATGTACTCCTCTCCAATGCGGGTCGTATATATTCCCTTTAAAGTAAAGCAAATACTTCCCATCAGTAGGCCGATAAACCACCGAAGGGTTCACTACAATCAGATTATCCGGCTTAGGCTCGGTACCTTCCGGTGAAGGATTCACCACATTATCCGGTTTCACTCGTGTACGAGGACCCAGCAAAGGTTTATCCGAATGAGTGAACTTCCCTTCCAGCAAATCAGGAAAAGACTTAAATGAAATCACCCCAATCTGCTGACTTTGCTGAATACGGTCGCGACGCGGAAGCGTATCCGCTTTTGCACGAATATGCTCATTACCCGGATCTACAGAAGCTGCATAATACAAATAATATCTGTCACCAAACTTGCGCACATGTGGATTAGAAGTGGTCTGTGCATCCCATGTCGATTTATCTTCGGTAAATCCATCCTGATTCATAAAAAATCCCAGTTGACGGAATTCCCCATCCGGACGGTCGGACACAGCCAGTCCCATCTTCGAACCAAATACCCATGCATTATTAAACGGATATATTCCGGTTTCCGGTGCAGAATAAATCATATAATACTTTCCGTCTTCTGCTTTTGTAACCGATGCCCCCCATACAAAATGCCCCGGTAACTGAAATGCAGACGAACCTTCTACCCTATATCCATCCGCAACCGAATCAATTTTTAAATCTACCGGTTGAGCCTCAAACGTATATTCACCTAAAATAACTTTCTTTTCTGCACATGAAGCCAGCAAACTGCATATAACTCCTGCCAAATAAAATCGAATCCAATGTTTATTCATAGCTATTATGAAATAAATAAAGTATGAAAACAAATAGAGTTTTATAAAAAACCTTTATTTCTTTCATACTTTATTTTTTAAATATCTTATTCTTTCTTATTGCTTCGGATAATTAGGACTATACAACATCGATTCTTCACGTATAACCAACTTTCCATCCTTTACCCATTCCTCACCACGTTCACTCAAATGGTCTACCATCGCTGCACGAAGTTCCTCCAGTTGTTTACGGTATTTACGCTCCTTCGAAACATCTTTCGTTTCTTTCGGATCCTTCACCAAGTCGAACAACTGCTCTTCTCCGGTATGAACAAACCAGATATACTTTATCTTTCCATCCGTCAAGGCACACCAATAATTATGGTCAGAATAACAAGTCGCATGTTCCATATCAATCCATCTGCGCCACTCCGGCTTCTCTTCCTGCACCAAAGTTTTCAATGATTTACCATCCATATCAGCAGGAACAGAACCACCAGCCAAATCTACAAAAGTAGGCAGGAAGTCACGCAATTCAACCGGATTCTCAATAGTAGAACCAACCGGTTTTACAGTTTTCATCGATTTAGGGAATTTTACAATATAAGGTATAGCTGCAGAACCTTCATAAGCATATGTTTTTCTCCAATGATGATGATCTCCCATCATATCACCATGATCGGAAGTAAAACAAATAATAGTATTATCGTACATCCCTTTCTCTTTCAAAGCCTGCACGATACGTCCCACCTGTTCATCGATAAAAGTAATCGACGCATAATAGTGCTTCTTGGAATTTTTGGCATAGTCATCTCCAAACTGCCCGAATGCAGCAATAGGATCAGCTTTCGGGTCGGTCAACTCTGCCCCAATCTCTTTACTCCATTCACTATGTATAGGAGCTTCCATTTCTATATCCTTATATTTATCAAGTACACGTTTGGGAGGATCGTACGGACTATGCGGACGAGCAAAAGAAACCTTTAAAAACAAAGGCTTATCCCCCTGGTAATGCTGGATAGTAGTTACCGCCACATCCGCAGTCCATTTGGTAGGATGTAAATTCTCCGGCAATTTATATGTTGCTGCTGCATGTTCATTCCAACCTATACCAGTAGAATCCGGATTTACACCAGGAGCTACCATCATCATCCATTTCCGGTAATCGCTCATAAAATAAGGTGATTCTACTCTTCCGCTTGCGTCCAAAATAGTAGCATGAAAACCATGTAACGCATTTTGTGGACGCCAGTGCATTTTACCGATACCCAATGTAAAATAACCACAATCTCTCAACATTTGCGGTAACTCATAACGGTAATGTTCCGCTACATTCCCATATCCCAACATGCCATGATGCCAGGGCGACATTCCTGTCAACAAACCGGAACGCGCAGGTGTACTACTTGGACAAGCAGAATAAGCATTACAAAAATAAAAACCGTCGTGTGCCAATGCATCGATATTCGGAGTAATAATCCGTTCATTTCCACTGCATCCGATAGCATCTCCACGTTGCTGGTCGGTCATAATAAAAATAATATTCGGTTTTTCCTGTGCCTGCATCACTTGAGGTACACATAAAGCCAGACTTGATAACCAATATAGTTTATTCATAGCATATATATTAAAACAAAAACATTTTAAATAATAAAGTAGAAATTAAGTATATTGTTTATTTCCACTCCTTTTATAAAAACAACTAAAATAAAGCTAATACGCAATCTTTTAAAAGTATTTTTTATATTTCTCGCATACATTTTACGAATACATGCTTCATTATTACATTATCACTTTTCATAAAAAAGGCATACCGGACAAAATGATCACTCATTCTGTTTTGGTATGCCTTCATCAATTAAACCAAATCTATGAAAACTAAGTAATTATAATACTATCTTAATCATCCTTTACTTTTTTACATCTTTCCTCTTATCAAAAATACTCTCTGCTACAGAAAATGAACTCCTATGCTTTTCCACCATTCTATTTATTTCAGCCACCACTTCCGGATGCACATTTGCTACATCATATTGCTCCTCCGAGTCGGTACTCAAATCATACAACTTAGGCGTATCATAGAAAACTATTTTATCGTTTCCATAAGCAGATTTATCCATATAATGAAGTTTATATTTCCCCTTTCTGGCCGCATACAGCAAACTTCCACGGTAAAAATAAAATTCATCACGAAGCGATTGCTCCTTGCTGTTCCCTAATACACCCACAAGACTTTTTCCATCGTATACCACTCCAGAAGGTAAATCAACTCCAGCCAGTTCACAACATGTAGGAAACAAGTCAAGCGTACTTCCCATTTGTGTGACATGCCCCGGAGAAATCATATCTCCCCACATAATACAAGGCACCCTGAAGCCACCTTCATAATGAGAGTTTTTCCCATCTTTCAGCGGCCCAGCCGAACCGGCCTGACCTTTATAAGGTAACCATGGACCATTATCCGAAGTGAATATTACTAATGTGTGCTTATCCAGCCCCAGTTCCTTCAGTTTATCAAGAATACACCCTACACTCCAATCTATTTCTTCTATGGTATCTCCATAATTTCCTCCATCCGATTCCCCTTGAAAGGGTTCAGAAGCATAAACGGGGAAATGAGGCATCGGATGCGCCAAATACAAGAAGAAAGGATTTGCCTGATGAGTATCTATATAACGGAGAGCCTTATCGGTCAGCCGTTTAGTCAATAAAGTCTGGTCTGGTTCCCGTTCTATCTCTTTTTCCTGTTCATATACTACCAGTTCATAAGGATAGTTTACATTTCCCAGTTTTACCTGCTCCTTCCGGCTCATGTCATTAGAGAAAAGCATACCATAAAAATAATCAAAGCCATGATCAAGCGGTCTATATCCCGGCAAATGTCCCAAATGCCACTTCCCTATGCAAGCAGTATGATAACCGGCATTTTTAAGCAGTTCAGGAATTGTGATTTCCTCAGCCGGCAAACCTTCCGGTGAATCAGGATATAAAACTCCCCGCTCATTTCCATACATTCCGGTACGTACTCCCAATCGTCCGGTCAAAAGGCCGGCACGACTCGGCGAAGAAACAGAAGAAGACACATAAAAACTACTCCACTTCTGACCCTCCACAGCCATTCTATCCAAATGAGGAGTTTTAATCGTAGGATTTCCAAAACAAGACAAATCCCCATATCCCATATCATCGCAATTGATTACAATGATATTCGGCTGTTTCTCTGTACTCGCCCAAGCACTTCCTATACAAGAAAGAGCAATAGAGGTAATCATTAATTTTTCTATCATATTAAATTCTCTGTTTTATCAAAATAAAAATTTTAATATTCTTATCATTGCTGAGGAAAAAATACAATAAATGAATCATTTCCTTTTTTTACCGCAAACGAAATCATTTTTACCTCACCTTCCTCAATATATACATAAGGACGTTCCATATTATCAACTTGCATCACAGTTCCGTCCTCCAATGGGATTTCCTTTTTACAAACCAGATAATTTTTAGCCTTATGCCAGTTTATACCATCTTCCGAAGTTATCAAACCTATAAAATCTCCTCCGTGTGCATGAAAAATCGCATAAAACCTTTCCCTATTCTCATCAAACCACACACAAACATCTTCTGTAGGTATATCTGCAAATGCAGGCTTATCTTCTAAGACAAATCCTCCATCGGGATCAGAAGAAGATCCTACCGCCTGAATCAGTCTTCTCTTTGCAGCTAATTTGTCATCTCCTTTAATAATCAAATAAAACCGCCCTTCTTTTCCTTGACAAACAGACGGATTTACTGCCACATTTTTAATCGGTCCTTCCGGTTCCAGCAAAGGTTTTTCACTCCTTATCCAAGGACCATTCAGAGAACTCGATACTGCTACTCCTGCTCTCTGATGAGACCGAAGCAAGTCCCAATCCTTATGCGAATAACCGACTTTTCCTATTTCATCCAATTTATACTTATCTATTTCCACCCCTCCTGTATTTGTAGAGGTATAATACATATAATATTGATTGCCAAACTTCCTTACTTGCACATTATGAGCCGTCACTGCATCCCAAGCTCCTTTTCTTGCTTTCAATGCTGTTTCTTTATATAAATATGGTCCGGACATAGACTTTGATACTGCATGAGCAATCTCTGAATGAGTGAGCCAGCCACAAAACCCAATAGACTTAGGCCAACGGGAATAAAATAAATGATACGTACCTTCTTCGTCTTTTATAATCGAATTACACCAATGAAAATATCTCTGATCTCTCATAAAAGATGATTCACTAACAGGTTTTATTAAAACCGATAAATCCAAATCATCTGTTTTTTGAGCAAATAAAACCGTACTTTCCAACCAAACAATCAGAGCCGATATCAATAGTTTTCTCATAATATTAATATTTATCGTTACTCATAAAATATTTTAATCCAAAATCAACTTATATATCATATTCACGATATTCTATATCTTTCAGTTTACCAGAAAATGAACAATCCTACAAGCATTTCCTTTGCTGTTTTCATTCTTTTCTTTCATTATCTCCACTGCAATCTTATACTTACCTTCATTCTGTTTATTTTTTAAGCTAAAATATTTTTATTATGTTCCTTTAAAAGCCCAAACAACCTTATGCCTTTTATATTAAAAAAGGCATACCTCATAGCTGATATAAAACCATTCTATTTCGGTATGCCTTTACGTTTTAAATTAACCTATCTATGAAAAAAAAGCAATTTTATTCTTCTGTATCGGGGAAACGGACACCAGATTCCCAAGTAGCTTCCATTTTCAACTGACCATCTCTACCATGATTACTATGATCTTTAATCAAAGTACCGCTTCCTTCATTGCATTTCCAATATACTTCCAGTCCTGGAGAATCAGGAGATACTACATACATATTATTTTCTATTTCTGCCTGGCTACGAGCTACCGACCATACACGTAGCTCACTTACTTTACCTTTTAAAGAATAAGTGGATTTTTCATCATTCGCAAAAACAATTTTCTTAAAATCGAAAACTTCTCCTGGAGCTGCATGCGGATAAGTAAAGTCTAATTTACCATCTACATACAAACGTAAGTTAGCACCATCATAAGTAAATGCCAGATGATACCATTTTTTTGCAGTAAAACGAGTAATACTCTGCGGCTTACCGGCACCCACTTTTGCCTGAAACTGATTCTGATCACAAGTCACATCCCCAAATCGGGTATATACAGCAACTTTATCATCTAAGCCAGTAATTTTCCATTGTGTCACATTGTTTCGATTAAAAGCATCCATACAAAGGTTCCATTCCAAAGTCCAAGCACCCAATCCGGTTAAAGGTTCAGTAGGAGTTACAGCAATATAATTCCCTGTTCCCAAATAAGGTACAGTTGTAACAATTACCTGATCAATCAGAATCATCAGAGAGGAAGAAGCCTGTAGCACATCTGCTCCCGAAGCACTTACAATCGATACTGGAATAGCATACTTTTTTGTTGCATCTACTCCTTCATCAAAAGGCTTGATTATCAAATCTACGGGAGCAGAAGACACTTCCCCGGCCTTTATAGTAGCTTGTGTTTCTGAGAAAGAATAATATTTTTCAGGAAGCAACTGATAGTCCACTCCATTCTTTGCATTATAAGCCTGCAAAGCAGCAGCATCAAAACCATAACTTACAGTGACATCTCCTTCTGCCGGAGCTCCCAATCGCGAAGACAGACGAGTACTGGCCCCTTTATCGTCTATGGTTACGCGTTTTGCCTGCGAACTCTGTGCATCGGTCAGATACACACCGTTTTCAATGATATCATATTCAGATTGGCAGGCCGCAGTAAAACCACCTATAGCCAAAGCCAATATTGCTAATTTCAATTTATTTCTCATAATACATTAGATTTTAATTGTTAGGATTAGCCGGATTCATAATCTGAATAGCCTGACGCAAAAATTTATATTCTGGGTTATGGGCATATTCATATTCCATATGATAAGTTCCACAGCCAGCCTTTTTACCTTGCTCTGGATTAAAACGAGCCATCCCCTGTAAAGAATTCATAATATTTCCATCCTTATCCCGATAATTAGTAGTTCCTCCAGTCTTCCAAAGAGATTCAAAATTTTCCGTAAAAATATATTGTTCAGGCTTCCATCCATTAGCATATGCATTATTAAATCTACCTTGTAAATCACTATCTCCACGAGAAGAATAAGCCTGCACAATACCATAATCAAACAAAGCTGATAAGCCTTCATTCAAATGATAAGGAACTCCATCAATAACCAATAATTTACCAGTTCCAGAAGTTGGACCTAATCTTTCACTTAACTTACGAACAAATATTTCCATATTATCCATATGCCCAGGTCCAGAAACCAATGGACCAGATCCTCCAAATCCTGGTTCGTAGTCCAAATCTAAGCCATCATATCCATATTTATATACAGTATCACACATTGCTGAAGCATACGCTTTTATACCTTCAGGAGTTGCATCAAATGGTTCTGGGATTTCATGTGCAAAAATTGTAAACAAAACTTTTGTTCCAAATTTTTCCTGTACATAACGCATGTCATTTATCTTGGTTTGCGTTAAATTGAAAGCATGTTCTGTACCCCAAATAGCAACAAGATCCACACTATCAGGCACACTTCTCAAAGAACCACGAGCAGAAGTTGAAGTTCCTCCATTCCAAAATCCAAACCATCCAAAAGCAAGCTGATGATCTGTCTTCTTATAAGCTCTTAATTTTTCATAATATTCTTCCGATTTAGGAGTTCCCTCCAGATTCTGAATTACCTCATTTTCCGGAATGGTCCAATCATCGCACGCTTGTAGAGCCAATCCCAATCCAAAGCACAAACCAATTGATTTTATTATATTTTTCATATCTATTCTATTTATCAATTAACCGATTTATTTTCCACATCCCACCAAAGGCGAGTACCTCCATTATCCGGACCACCCAGCAATTCTACTGCTTTCTGAATTCCATCCGGATTCAAAGTATATTCCGACTTAGCAAAAGGCATACGACGAATCTGAATATCCGTATCAATAGTACCGGCACTGTTGTTTATTTTCACAGGGAACAACTGTGGATAGCCTGTACGACGATACTCGGTCCATGCTTCCTGTCCATTGGGGAACATGGCAATCCATTTCTGTGTAATGATACGTTCCAGATTCTTGTCTTTTGAATCACCCTCATTCCATGCAATGGTAATATGACTTACCGCATTGATGTTGTTCGAACTGGTCAATGGGTCTACATAGTTAGCAGCAGTCTTTTCCGAATCTGTCATATAAGTATCCGGACTTCCGGCACCCCATTCGGCAAACGACAGCGTAATTCCCTGTTTATAAGCTTCCTCGGCATCCATTCCCATGTTCCATCCACGTAAAGCACCTTCCGCTTTCAGGAAAGCCACTTCTGCCGCATTCATCCAGACAATCGGTGTATTGCTTTGAATGTTCGGACAAGAATATCCCAAGCGTGAATCCTTATTCGAGTCCAAATTAATACCTGTACGCAAAGCAAAATATCCTTCCTGCTCTTTTACCTTACCCGGAGAAAACATTTTACTAAGACGCGGGTCGTCGTATCCGTCCAATACAGAGAGGAAAGAAGCCCCCATACGGATATCCTGATAACTTGCCCACATGGTCCATAGCTGGTTGATAACCTCATTGGCACCTACACTTTTCACCCCGGCATTGTCATCGTTCGAAGTAATCAATCCTCCTTGTGCAGTTACCGCTTTTTCTGCTTCCTGCTGTGCCACATCCGGTTTTACATAAGCCAGACGCATGGCCAGACGAAGGTGCAGGGAATTGGCAAATTTTATCCATTTGGCATAATCTCCTCCATATACCAGGTCGTATTCTGCCATAGGTTTGGAACCCGGATTATTGGCTACAAACTTGGAAAGGACTTCTACCGCCTTGTCCAATTCTTCAAAAAACTTCATATAGACCGCTTCCTGACTGTCGTAAGGAGTAGTCATTGCTCCACTACCCACTGCCAGATAAGGAATAGGTCCCCACATATCTGTAAAGCGATGCATGGAAGCAATCTTCAAAATCTGTGCCCATTGATAGATATGAGAATTTTCATCCCCCTCTGTATTTTTCTTGATTTCCATATAGGCACCAATTGCCTGGGTATATACCTTTTCATAAGGAGAGTTTAACCAGTTATCCTGGAAAAAATAAGTCGCATTGTTCTTGTTGCTATTAAAGTTAGTCGGTATAGCCAAATAGCCCGAATAGATATCACCTATCAAATTCTCAGATAACTGAAACTGATTGTTATGAGTAGAAATTACATTTCTCTGCAACTGAGGGAAGAATGCTCCAATCTTTACATTGTCCCCATCCAGCATATCATCGGTAGCTTCGTAAGGCGGTACATTATCAAACCATCCGGTACAAGCTGTCATCGACAATGCACCGACAAACAAAAGACCTTGGCTAAAAAGTTTTATTTTTGAGTTTTTCATATCAGCATTTTCAATTTATCAGTTAAAAATTCATACGTACACTGAAACCTACATTGCGCATACTCGGCTGCATAAAATAATCCAATCCCTGGTAATAGGTTCCTGTAAAAGCAATTGCCTCTGGGTCGAACGGTGCCTTGTTGTAAATCATCCACAAGTTACGTCCTACAAAAGAAACAGTCATATCTACTTTTTCGTTAAACCATTTCTTAGGCAGATTATATCCTACGGTCAATTCCTGCAAACGTACGTTGGTTGCACTGTATACATAGTTGGACAACATACCGGTATCACCGTTACCAATGTATTCATAAAAATACTGGGCATCCATTTTTCCAAAGTTTACAGGTACACCTCCATTGTCGCGGGCAATAGCAGAGGCTTCCGATACTCCATAACGGTCCAGAATAGCCTGAGTAGCCGACATCACTTCTCCACCGATACGTGCTGAAATCAGGAATCCCAGACTGACTCCCTTCCAGGAGAAACTGTTGCGGAATCCAAGATTGAAATCCGGATTGGCATTACCTACTTTCTGAAGTTCTTCTACTGTCTGCAGCTGATTGCTGTCCGGATCTACATAGATGAATCCGTTGCCGTCTTCACGCAAACGGCTGGTTACATAAAGATCTCCCATAGAGCCACCTTCTTCCAAAATCATTCGATAAGTACCGAATTTAGCCACTTCCAGACTTGGAATACTAATCAATTCCCCGGTAGTAGGATCTGGATAATTGCGAACCAATTCGTTGATACGGTTGCGGTTCATACTGAATGTCAGTTGTGAACTCCAGTTTACACCACCAAAATTATCTTCGTATGATAACATTGATTCAATACCCCAGTTCTCGATATCTCCAGCCTGAATAAAGAAAGTAGAATATCCGGAAGACGGGGAAGCTTTTGCTTCAAAAGTCTGGTTGTAGGTATTCGATTTGTAATAAGTAAAATCGAAGCCCAGTTTTCCATTAAAGAACTTCATATTGGTACCTATTTCAAACGACTTGGTACGTTCTGCTTCCAGTTCTGGAATAGGCATGTGAGTATTGGTCTGGAATTCTCCGTTAGAATTATAACCGTAAGTAGGAATTGTCAAATAACGGGAAGGAGCATTACCTACCGAACTGTAAGATCCTCTCACTTTCCAGAAAGTCAGCCATTCCGGCAATTTTACCATTTCAGTAATCACTCCCGAGAGACCTACAGAAGGATAGAAGAACGAAGTATTCGGAGTATTCTGCAAAGCCGAAGCCCAGTCGTTACGAGCAGTGGCACTCAGGTAAACCATACTTCTCCATCCCAATTCAGCACTGGCAAATACAGACTGAGTCTGTTCTTTCCAACCATCCTGTTTAATACGGGAATTATTTGCATCCAAATCCACATTGTGCAAGGTAAAAAAGTTAGGAATCATACTAAGTTGTCCTTCCGCCCCGTTTCTTTCAAAACGGATATCCTGAATGCTGGCTCCGATATTGGCAGTCAAATCAAACTCATTGAAACGTTTATTGATATTCATCAATACATCCGCATAAGTCTGTCTGTCAATATCCGTATAATCTCCATAATATCCTTTATCTTGTGATAATTTCGCATCTGTTCCGGCATACAATTTTTTAGTATGGCGGGTAATGGCATTATCAATACGCACACGACCACTGATATCCAACCAGTCAAATACCTTATATTTCAATCCGGCATTGGCCATGTAGCGGTCACGATCGTTGTTGAACATATTCCGTTCGGTAATCCAATAGGGATTCTGCATGGTCATACCCATTTCTCCATACGGCCAGTACTGTGTCATCAACTGACGACCTTCGTCATAGCGCTCGAACATACGGTAAGGAGTAAAATCCTCGCCGCGCGGGAAAAGATAAACCGGTACCAGCGGATTGAAATACTGTCCTTGAGACATCATATTCTGGTCTTTCTGCAACACATAGCTGAAACCCAAATCCATGGTCATACGATCATCGAAGAAATTGGTAGAATTTCGTACCGTAAAGTTATGACGCTGATATTTGTTGTTCGGAATAATACCTTCTGAAGCTGTAGTAGAAGCCGAAGCAAAAGTCTGATTCTTTTCTGTACCTAACGAGATAGACAATGAAGTAGTGGTATTGTAACCGGTACGGAAAAAATCAGCAGGATCATAATCGGACGGAGTATCCAATTTATCCCCCCAACTGGTAAATTCTCCCGGTTTATTTCCATACGTATTCTGGAAACGGGGCAATACGAAGGGTTTAGAAAAATCGGTATTGTGCGCCAAAGTAATTTTGGGTTTGCCTGCTGCTCCTTTCTTCGTAGTAATCAAGATGGCACCATTGGCCGCATTGCTACCGTAAAGAGCAGCAGCCGAAGGACCGGTCAGCACTGACATGCTCTCGATATCTTCTGGGTTGATATCTGCAATACCTTCTCCCTTAGGAGCAGTAGTATAAAAACCTTGAGTCGTTTCTACATCTCCACCATTGGTATTGTTCAAAGGCACACCATCGATGACATACAGTACGTTGTTGCTCTTACTGATGGATTTTGCACCACGCATTACCACCTTGGTAGAACCACCGATACCCCCGCTACTGTTAATTTGTAAACCGGCTACCTTACCTGTCAGTGAGTTGACAAAGTTCGCATCCTTTACAGCAGTTACCTCATCCGATTTCAACTCGGTCAGGTTATACCCCAAGGCTTTCGATTTACGTTTGATACCCAAGGCAGTGACTACGACTTCTTCCAGCACTTCGGTATCAGCCTTCATAGTAAGATTATACACATTGCTTGCCTGTACTTTCACATTCTGGGCTGCATAGCCTACATACGATACTTCCAATACATCGCCTTCTGCTACTTCCAAAGAGAAATTACCGTCGAAATCGGTAATAGTACCTACCCCCGGTTTTCCCTTAATCATGACATTGACACCAATCATCGGCATCTGACTTTCATCGACAATCTGACCGCTTACCTGCTTGATTTTCCCCTTCTGTTGTTTTTCTGCAGGTTGCAAGATGACATAGTTCCCCTCCAGACGATAAGAAAATCCGGTACCTTTTAATATTTGATTTAAAGCATCATCTAATGTCACATCAGATAAATTCAGCGAAATCACCTTATTGGCTCCTAATTGAGATTCATTGTAGGCAATAGAAGTTTTAGACTGTTTTTCTACTTCTTTTAAAGCTTCCTTTAATGTGAGTTTTTCTTTTTTGATAGATATTTTATGAGCATCCTGGGCCCAAAGAACTGTTTGAGAAAGCATCAAACAGCTAAATAATGTTACTGCTTTTGCTCTAATTCGATATTTATTCATATCTTGCTAAAGTTTTTAGTGTTTAACTTCATAATATTACTATTCATATTCACGCATTAAGGTAAAATGCTAAAGACTTTCCATTTCATATCCGGAAATAAGGCGGCCTCCTTTTTCCGGATACTTTTTTTCATACGCACAACTTTATATCATTCATATTTTAGTTTGTAAGTTTTTGAGTTCTTTAGTTTTTAAGTTTCTTTCTATCTGATAATCAAACTAAAAAACTTAAAAACTCAAAAACTTAAAGCAACTCACTCTATATAGCAATCATGTCCTTCTATCCGGTAACTGAAATCTCCTACTACAGACTGTATAATTTTCATCACTTCATCGAAAGAAGCCTTATCTGAAAAACGGAAGTTATATTTATCGTCATTAAAATGATTTGAAGTACCATAGAAACGAACATTAAACTTACGTTGCAATACAGCTGCTATCTCTTTTACCGTCACACTACGGAAAACCAACTCTCCACGCTGCCAAGCTGTAGCATCTGCTACATCTACTTTTGCCAAAGAGCTCTCTCCTGTTATCTTATTGTAAGAAACCTGTTCTCCCGGCAATAATATATAATCTTTTCCTTCGTTTCCGCAAACTACCTTTACCTTTCCTTCAAGCAAAGTAGCTTCCATATCCCGGTCATCGGCATAAGCTCTTACATTAAATTCTGTTCCTAATGCCGTAACCGACATTGTACTGGAACGTACAATGAACGGTTGTCCGGCATTCTTCTTTACCTTAAAATTAGCCTCACCTATTAAGAACACTGTACGTGTGCTTCCTACAAACTTCTCAGGATAAAGCAACAAACTGCCTGCATTGATATGTACCATGGTTTCATCCGGCAATTTGATAAGTTGCATTTCTCCCGGAGCTACATACTTCTCTATCGTTGCTACATCGGCATACTGTTTTTTGGTCCATACATGAGCAGTATATACAGAAACCATCAACACCGCCACAGCTGCTGCATAGCGTAATGGTCTCAACCAGTAATTCTTTTTCTGCATTGGTACCCGGACACCGGCTTTTCCATATACCCGTTGCAATTTATCCTCTAAATTCAATTCTGTACTGCCTTTTACGTTTGTCCAATACTCATATAAGGCAGAATTCTTTTCTTCGGCATGCTGTTCGTCGGTCAGCCATCCGTAGAACTTACTTTTCATTTCTTCATCTTGAGAAGAAGAAGTAAAAAGATTTATAATGTCTTTAAAATAATTTCTCATTCTTTATCGCGATTATATTCTAAAAACAATCCATATAAACAGACTACGCAACCAACTTTGAAAAAATTTTTCTACAATGGTATTATTCTTTCCTAAATGAGTAGTAACAAACTTTCGGTTGTTTTATCTATAAAAAACGATTGTTTATTTATAATATTCTAACACCATGAAAAAGACCGTGTATTTAAGTTTTTTATTACCTATCCTTTCAAGTTCCAATATTCATGCACAGACAGAGCACTGTCCTAATATCGTATTGATTATGGCAGACGATTTCGGATATGAATGTATCGGAGCTAATGGAGGAGAGTATCAGACACCCAACATCAACAGACTTGCAGAAGAAGGAATAAGGTTTGAGAATTGTCACTCCAACCCGCTTAGTACGCCAAGCAGAGTACAACTGATGACAGGAAAATATAATGTTCGTAACTACATCTCCTTCGGAGAATTAGACCGCAAAGAAACTACATTTGCCAACTTATTGAAAAAGGCAGGATATACAACCTGTATCGCAGGAAAATGGCAGTTGGGAAAAGAAAAAGATTCTCCACATCATTTTGGTTTTGATCAAGCTTGCTTGTGGCAACATACCCAAAAGGCAGTAGACGCACAAGGAAATGATACACGCTATACATATCCGGTAATGGATATCAATGGAGAAAGTATCGAGTTTTCAGGAAAAGATTTCGGACCCGATATCGCGTGTAACTATATCATCGATTTTATCCGGCAAAATAAAGAAAAACCTTTTTTTGTTTATTATCCGATGATGCTGACACACTGTCCCTTTGTAGCCACTCCGGACTCTGAAAACGAATCTCGACAACGTTCTGCTACATACAAAGGAAATGCCGTCCATTTTCCGGATATGGTAAAATATACAGATAAACTGGTAGGACGCATTGTAGACGAAATAAACCGACTAAACCTGAGAGAAAACACGCTTATTATATTTACCGGAGACAATGGTACAGACAAACCCATTGTAACAATGCTGAACGGAAAACCTTACCCCGGTGGAAAAGGAAAGACATTGGACTCCGGAACCCATGTCCCATTAATTGTATCTGCACCGGAAGGATTAAAAAATACAGTCAATACCCAGTTGATTGATTTTACAGATTTCCTGCCAACTCTTTGCGAAGCTGCTCACATCCCTCTTTCCACAGACAAAGAACTGGATGGAAAAAGCTTTTATCCTCAACTAAAAGGAGACACAACCCATGCCAGAGAATGGATTTACTGCTGGTATGCCCCCAGAAAAGTATACGACACTCAAGCTGCCGTATTTGCAAGAAACAAGCAATACAAACTTTATCGCACAGGAGAGTTTTATGATATAAAGGCAGACTTCGATGAAAAACATCCTATCCCTCAGTCACAAATGTCGGAAGAGCAAAAGAAAGTGGCCAAAGCACTGAAAGCTGTGATTGACAATTATGAACCACTCGCAAAACTTAAAAAATAAATTATACTTTAATTATGGAAAAGACTTTGAAACTATGTAGCCTGCTGCCTCTATTTGCTGCTTCCTGGGGCTACGCACAGACAAACAATTCTCCCAATATTGTTTTAATTATGGCAGACGACCTGGGATGGGGAGATGTAGGATTCAATGGAAATACTAATATCCAAACTCCGTGTATGGACAGACTTGCATCCGAAGGAGTTGTTTTCGAACATTTTTATGCCGGTGCTCCTTTGTCTTCACCCACACGTGCCAGTGTACTGACCGGAAGAAACGCATACCGTATGGGAGTATTTGCCCCTAATGTAGGTATTCTCCGACCGGAAGAAATGACATTGCCGGAAATATTGAAAGAAAAAGGATATACAACCGGACACTTTGGGAAATGGCATCTGGGAACACTGACCTGTAAGGAAATAGATGCTAATAGGGGAAGACCGGAAAACAAGCACTTACTCAATCCGCCTGCAGAGCATGGATATGACGATGCCTTTGTGACAGAATCGAAAGTGCCGACCTTCGACCCTATGCGAGCTCCCTTGTCAAGCGACGGACGTTTTTGGGATTATCTGCCCGAATACGAAAAAACCAAAGCATACGGTACTTATTATTGGGATATTGAAGGGAATAAAGTAACAGAAGGACTCCGGGGAGACGACAGCCGGATTATTATAGACCGTACATTACCGTTTATCGACAAAGCCATCGGAGCACAGAAACCTTTTCTGGCTACCATTTGGTTTCATACTCCTCACCTACCTTGTGTAGCTGGTCCGGAATATGCCGCACGCTACCAGAATCTGCCTTTAAAGGAAAGAAACTATTACGGTTGTATCACAGCCATGGACGACCAGATAGAACGATTGGTACACTATCTGAAAATAAAAGGAGTATACGAAAATACCATTATCTTCTTTTGTAGCGACAATGGTCCGGAACTGAATACTCCCGGTACAGCAGGGAACTTTAAGGGTAAGAAACGTTCGCTTTATGAAGGAGGCATACGGGTTCCGGCTTTCATGATAGACGGAAGAACACAAAAAACCGGAAAGATAACGCAACCTTGCAGTACATCCGACTATCTTCCAAGTATACTGGAACTGGCTAATATCTCCACCTCGGTACCTTACCAGCTGGATGGAGAATCGTTTGTACCATTCTTGAATAATTCTGATATTCAACGCCAAAAACCATTGGTGTTCTGTTCCGGTACACAAGGAGCTGTAGTAGACGGCGGATATAAACTTTATTACAACCAGGGTACCACCGAACTGTATAACTTGAAATCAGATCCTTTCGAAAGAACAGATGTCAGTCGCACTTATCCGGAAATCAGGAAAAAACTTTCGGATTACCTCTGGAAACAGATGAAATCTTTCCAACAATCGTTCGAAGGAAATGAATATGGAACCCGCTCTGTAGAAAGAATGAATCAGCAATGGGAAGATATCAGTAAAAAGAAATAGAACAAGCCTACGGATATTCAGTATAAAAGAAAGGAAAAACAACAGAAACATAAGGTGTCTCCTTGCAGTGAGACACCCGTCTCTTTATAATGGTACGACCGTCCCACTCCAATGAGACGGTCGTACCATTATAGTGGGACGATGAACAAATCACATCATTTCTTTGTAGAATGAAATATAAATCATTTATTTCCAACACTTCGAATTATCGTAAATAGCTTTTGCAAAACGTTCTCCAAGAGTAAGAAGTCCAAATGTTCCTAAATGCACATCATCCTGCGGTACGGGAGTCTGATAATCGGTGCGTTTCATCTGCAAGTCATCTCCCTCTACAAGGATTGCATTTTTTACAGAAAGAGGAGAGCAGGCTCCTTCAGAAACCTCTATCTGTGCCTGTCTTACCAATTCTCTTCCCGGAAAGCGAATGGCCGGCATAGGAATAACTTCTCCATATATAAATAACATATCGGGAGCTTCCAATTCTTTACGTATCTGTAAAATGAAGTTCCGAAGATTATTTCCATACATTCTGGAATTATCTAATCCTGCAAGTTCTCTTGCATCTGCTTCACCTTGTTGCCATACCATGGCTCTGATAACGGGATGATAACCTTGTTCTCTTAATTCACCCAAAGCTTTCTGTACGGTATTTATAAACTTTTCATATTCCAATCCTTTTTTTTCTCCATTTCTATTTCCCGGATTCCACTGACTGTACAGATTAGAACCGGATAATGCATGTTTAATCAATGCAATCTCCCTATTGGGAAAATATTTTTTCAATGCAGTACCCATACTGAGTTCTACTCCAAATTTTTCTTTTGTATCAGAAGCCGAACATAAAGCAGTCCATTGTCCGCCTCCTTCTCCTTGATTCAGAAATTTTGAATAATAGAAATGTACCCTTTCGTCTGTATGAAAGGAAGAAGGAATATTTTTTACTATACCTTGTCCTGTGGCATTAGATTGTCCTCCTATCAGAAATACGTCTACGATGTTTTGGGCAAACATCACCCATGGCAAAGCTACAACTGCCAATAATGTCAAAAATCTTTTTTTCATAGTTTTCTATGTATGATATAAAAATAATTATGCTTTATATAAAAACAATTCATACAGAGATATTACTCAATTTTCAAACCGTTTAAAAACAAATGATAGCAAAAAGAATCGTTTATAAAAATTCTTTTTGCTATCATTTGTTTTTTAATTCAGACTTTTACTTTATCATAACGAACAAAGTAACATAAACATTGATATTACTTTTTTCAATTCCTTCAGAGCCAGATACACATGGCGCTCCACGGTACGGACAGATAAATCGAGTTCTTCTGCTATTTCTGCATGTGTTTTTTTCTGGAAACGGCTCATCACAAATATCTTTCTACGCTGTTCGGGCATGTTTTTAATAGTCAGCTCGACCAGAAGTTTCAGTTCTTTTGCATAAAGACTATTATGTATTTCGCTCTCTTCATAATAATCGGACAGGTTGATCTCTTTCTCTGCCTGAAATTTCTGTTCAATGGCTTTATGCTTTAAAAAATTGAATATATGATTGCGAGTTAAAGTATAAATAAAACTGTTCCGGGTTTCCGGATTTTCCCAAGCCTGAAAATCATTCAAAAGTTTCACAAAAATATCCTCGGCGATGTCCTCCGCATCGTCTTCCGACTGTAAAATCTTTGCAGCAAAGGCTTTTACTTTAGGATACATTGTACGAAAAAGTGCTTCAAACTTTTCTTTTTCTTCTTTTGACAGTTCGTTCATTGTGCTTAAGGTTCAACACAGTATTCAATTATAAATAAAATGAATGGGAACAAATTTACAGAAAACATTACAAAAAACAAAAAAACATTGCCACTTGCTCTTCCTTTATAAGAGTAAGCGGCAATGTCTACCTTATTGTATTTTATAGGGAGTTATCTTACGGTTATTTCATCAATAAAGAACCAGGAAGGATTGCCTACTCCATAATGCCAGGTAGGACAGACTTTGGTACCTGTTACTTCAACTTTCAGATAACGCGCTTTCAAAGGTGTCTGAGATTCGGCTTTCACGCCTCTGTACATCACCATACCGGCACGCTCTTCGGGCATTTCAATGGTTTTCCAATGATGATAAGTCTTTCCGTCTTCCGAATAGCTGTATACCACCTTCAGAGGGAAAAGAATCCATTGACCGATCTGATGCAGGAAGTCGGTATCGATGCTTCTTACCTCCTTGGTCTCACCCAAGTCTACCACAAAAGCAGCATCCTTGCCTTCCCAGCCTACCCAGCTTTCCATAAAGGAAGCACCGCCAAACAGACCGTCGGTCAAGGCTGTTTTACCGATTTCTACATACTTGCTTTCCGGATTTACCAGATAAGTGACAGTGGCACCCAAAGCCAAATTCTTTTCAGTGCTTGGCATATAGCGTTCACGGTAAAGTTTGCAGTAATCCAATGCACGGTTATTACGTTCATTAATAGCCGGATTATTAAAATGCTTAGCTTGTTCCTCAAAATAATTCAGTTTCTGAGCCACTTCATCAAAATCTTTTTCCTGCTGTGCACGAAGAAGTTCCAGTTCTGAATAAAGCAAGGGAAGACGGGTACGGCGAACACGGTCCAAAGCTACAGGATCATCGGCTACTGCTGCTTCGGCCTTATCGAAAAGAACTTTATAACGTTTCATCAGAACAGGATTCAGCATACCTTCTTTATGAGATACCGGAGAGTCGTAAATCCACAGACGATGACCACTTCCCCACAAAGCACCCTGAATTAACTGGATATACTGATACAGATAATCGGAAGCTGCCCCATAATAAGACTTCAGGAAATGCTTAATCACACGGTCTACATCTACATCCGGATTCCACATCAGTTTGGAAGCAAGGTAAGAACGAAGTTCTGCAAAATCACCTCCATAACTGCTGGCTACTTGTGAGAAATGCATTTTTACATGATGGTCGCGGAATGTACGGATGTTATCCTGCATAATATAGAGATTAGGGAAAGGAGACAAATAACAGTCGAAGTTGATTCCGTAATCCCAAAGGAAAATATTGTCTGTAATATCCGACCACCCCTTCAATGCCTTCATGAAATACTGTCCGCTGGCATTTTCTGTCAGAGAGACTTCACGGTCGCAGTCGATGTCGCAAAGCATCACAACCACATTTGGCTCAGGCTTGACATTCTTGGGAGGATTCATCGTATAAAGATAAGCCAATGTAGAAATTTCCTTATCTGGGAAACGCTTGGCAAGCTTATTCATAAAATAAATCAAACTTCCCGAAGGAGAACCCGCTGCATCGTCAAGCTTCTTACATTCCGGACAGGTACAGTTCGTATTGTTACCGTCGTTCTGGCTTACACTGATGATTTTCTGATCAGGATTGGCCTTGAAGATAGAATCGATTCGCTGAGACACGATTTCGAATACTTCAGGATTGGTAAGACACCATTGTGCTCCCGGATGACGCTTCCCATCGAAATAGGCATAATACTCAGGATGTTTCTTGCCGTATTCCTCTACCGGAAGAAGGCGGTTGAAGGTATGTACCCAATAATTGGCTGCAAAGACTTCACCAGGTTCTTCCAGACGATACCACCATTTATATAAAGAATCGGTAGCTAACGCATAATTCTGTGTCTGGCGATAACGGAAAGCTGGATTATCGGTCTTCTCGATGGAAGGAAGGGAAATAGTTGTACGCTTTTCCAGATTGTATTCCCCATTGCCCCAGTAATCTACACCCAGATAATCTTCCAGAAGAGATACCACACCATAGACAGGTCCGTTGTCTTTTCCTGTAATCACCAGTTTACCACCGATAGTAGAAAGCTGATACCCGTCTTCCTGCAAAGAAGAAGAAGTGGAACTGCCTATCAGAATATCACCTTGTCCGGCTTTGCCCTTCTCTTTGATATCCAGTTTGCAACCGCTGATTTTCTGAACGAAGTCCTGTAAGATAGTGGCTGCCGTACGGTTCACTTCAGTACGTTCGGCCAATACGATTTTTGATTTGCTTTTCCCCTCTTTTACCAAATCTACCTGAGCGGAAGCAGAGGCTCCCATAGAAATGGCCCCCGAAAGCAATAAAAGTTTAAAGATGTCTGTTTTCATAAGTATTTAGTTATTAAGTTTTTAAGTTTGTGAGTTTATAAGTTTGTAGATTTACTGCATCAGCAAACTGAAAAACACATTTTAGTTCTTAAGTTTTTTAGTTTATAAGTTTATGGGGTACTACATTAGCAAACTCACAAACTAAAAAACTCACAAACTTATTTCATCAATATATCCTCGGTCGGTAAAATTACAGAGATTTATTATATGGCAAATGATTTTTATAAAGATTTTATATCGAATTTGCATTAAATAAGAAAGAATCAAAACAAATTTACAGAAAGGCCATATAAAATAAAAGACATTGTTACTTACTCTTTTTTAGCTCAAGCAAATAACAATGTCTTTTGTATTTATAGAGAAAATTATCTTACGGTTATTTCATCAATAAAGAACCAGGAAGGATTACCTACTCCATAATGCCAGGTAGGACAGACTTTGGTACCTGTTACTTCAACTTTCAGATAACGTGCTTTCAAAGGTGTCTGAGATTCGGCTTTCACACCTCTGTACATTACCATACCGGCACGTTCTTCGGGCATTTCAATAGTCTCCCAAGGATGATAGGTCTTTCCGTCTTCCGAATAGCTGTAAACCACCTTCAGAGGGAATAGAATCCATTGACCGATCTGATGCAGGAAGTCGGTATCGATGCTTCTTACTTCCTTGGTTTCGCCCAAATCTACCACAAAAGCTGCATCCTTGCCTTCCCAGCCTACCCAGCTTTCCATAAAGGAAGCACCACCAAACAGACCGTCTGTCAAGGCTGTTTTGCCAAGTTCTACATACTTGTTTTCCGGATTTACCAGATAAGTAACAGTAGCACCCAAAGCCAAATTCTTTTCAGTACTTGGCATATAGCGTTCACGGTAAAGTTTGCAATAATCCAATGCATGGTTATTACGTTCATTGATAACCGGATCGTTAAAGTATTTGGCTTCCGATTCAAAATAATTCAGCTTCTGAGCCACTTCATCAAAATCTTTTTCCTGCTGTGCACGAAGAAGTTCCAGTTCTGAATAAAGCAAGGGAAGACGGGTACGGCGAACACGGTCCAAAGCTACAGGATCATCGGCTACCGCTGCTTCAGCCTTATCGAAAAGAACTTTATAACGTTTCATCAGAACAGGATTCAGCATACCTTCTTTATGAGATACCGGAGAGTCGTAAATCCACAGACGATGACCACTTCCCCACAAAGCACCCTGAATTAACTGGATATACTGATACAGATAATCGGAAGCCGCTCCATAATAAGATTTCAGGAAATGTCTGATAAGTTGGTCTACCTCTCTATCCGGATTCCACATCAGTTTGGAAGCAATGTAGGAACGAAGTTCTGCAAAATCAGTTCCGTAACTGCTGTTAATCTGTGAAAAATGCATTTTTACATGATGGTCGCGGAAAAGACGCATATTATCCTGCATAATATAGAAATTAGGGAAAGGAGACATCTGACAATCGAAGTTGATTCCGTAATCCCAAAGGAAAATATTGTCTGTAATATCTGACCATCCCTTCAAAGCCTTCATAAAATACTGACCGCTGGCATTTTCTGTCAGAGAGACTTCACGGTCGCAGTCGATGTCGCAAAGCATCACAACCACATTTGGCTCAGGCTTGACATTCTTGGGAGGATTCATCGTATAAAGATAAGCCAATGTAGAAATTTCCTTATCTGGGAAACGTTTGGCAAGCTTGTTCATAAAATAAATCAAACTTCCCGAAGGAGAACCCGCTGCATCGTCAAGCTTCTTACATTCCGGACAGGTACAGTTGGTATTGTTACCGTCGTTCTGGCTTACACTGATGATTTTCTGTTCCGGATTGGCCTTAAAGATAGAATCAATACGCTGGGATACGATTTCGAATACCTCCGGATTGGTAAGACACCATTGTGCTCCCGGATGACGCTTCCCATCGAAATAGGCATAATACTCAGGATGTTTCTCTCCGTATTCTTCTACAGGGAGAAGACGGTTGAAGGTATGTACCCAATAATTGGCTGCAAAGACTTCATCAGGCTGCTCCAGACGATACCACCATTTGTATAAAGAATCGGTAGCCATTACATAATTCTGTGTCTGACGGTAACGGAAAGCAGGATTGTCAGTTTTCTCGATGGAAGGAAGGGAAATAGTTGTACGCTTTTCCAGATTGTATTCCCCATTGCCCCAGTAATCCACACCCAGATAATCTTCCAGAAGAGATACCACACCATATACAGGTCCGTTGTCTTTTCCTGTAATCACCAGTTTACCACCGGTAGTAGAAAGCTGATAACCGTCTTCCTGCAAAAAAGAGGAAGTGGAACTGCCTATCAGAATATCGCCTTGTCCGGCTTTGCCCTTCTCTTTAATATCC
Source organism: Phocaeicola acetigenes (assembly GCF_027529745.1). Classification (NCBI taxonomy): domain Bacteria; kingdom Pseudomonadati; phylum Bacteroidota; class Bacteroidia; order Bacteroidales; family Bacteroidaceae; genus Phocaeicola; species Phocaeicola acetigenes. The sequence continues at coordinate 96,554 of NZ_JAPZVM010000010.1, read as the reverse complement.
AGTTTGCAACCGCTGATTTTCTGCACGAAGTCCTGCAAGATAGTAGCTGCCGTACGGTTCACTTCAGTACGTTCGGCTAATACAATTTTTGATTTGCTTTTCCCTTCCTTTACCAAATCTACCTGAGCAGAAGCAGAGGCTCCCATAGATATAGCCCCCGAAAGCAATAAAAGTTTAAAGATGTCTGTTTTCATGAGTATTTGGTTATTAAGTTTTTAAGTTTGTGAATTTTTTAGCTTATAGGTGTATGTATCAGCAAACTTAAATATTCATTTTAGTTTTTAAGTTTGTGAGCTTATAAGTTTGTAGATTTACTGCATCGGCAAACTTACAAACTGAAAAACTCACAAACTCACAAAACTTATTCAAGACCTATTTCATCGACAAAAATAAATGCCGGACGACCTTTTCCACCGTGCCATGCCGGAATACTATATTCAGGTTGTGCAATAAACTTAACATAACGCACATTTACAGGATCGAATGTCAATTCATGGGTAAAAATACCATTCTTGTCTTCTTTCTTGGCAGCAGGATAAGCTTCAGACTTTATTTCCTTATAAGTCTTACCGTCTGTAGAAACTGCTACTGCAAACTTACGTAAATCCAATATTTCTTCACCCATTTCCACATAGGCACGTATCCATGCTTTGCTGATTGAAGTCTCTTTCTGCAGATCGACTACTGCTTCCATATCATTTTTATAGAATGCAATCCAACGGCCTGTACGATAGTTTCTTGTACCTTCAAGACCATCAATCAGCGTATTTTCACCTCCAAATTTATATTTTTCATTAATAGGCTGCAGCATGGTAACAGGCTTCATACTGGCCTTATTAAGTGTAATATTTTCTTTCAATACAGAACTAACACCGGCAGGACGAACCACAACTGCCTTCAATACACAACTTTGACTGATTTTTAATGTATCTGTATACTGTGCAGATGAAGCAGTCGGTTCTGTTCCATCGAGTGTATAATAAACTGGTGCAGCATCAATAGTAGACAATACCACATTCAATACATTATTCTTTGTATCAGGTAAATATTCTGCCTTTACATTGAAAACATGTTTTGCATAATTGTATGCTTCCTTATCATAGATAGGAATCAGTCTAACTAAACGCTGCAGGAATGCATCGTAATTTTTCTTTTCGGGTATTGTCCACTGTACTTCAGCAAGTGCTGCCATACGAGGAAGTTCCATATATTCTACCTGACGGAAAGTAGGAATATATTCTGTCCATAAATTAGCCTGCACTCCGATAATATGTTTAGCTTCTTCCGGTGTCAGACTTTCGTGAACCGGCTCAAAACTGTACACCTTTTCTACCGGAACGTATCCACCGATAGCAAGCGGTTCGTTTGTCGTATCAATTGTCTGATAATAATCGAAATACATAAAAGCAGTAGGAGTCATAATCGCATCATGATTCTGTTTGGCAGCTTCTATACCTCCTTCTATTCCACGCCATGACATCACTGTAGCATTGGGAGCCAGTCCTCCTTCCAGAGTTTCGTCCCATCCAATCATCTGACGGCCTTTACCGTTCAGGAATTTTTCGGCATGATGAATAATGAAGCTTTGCAGTTTCTCTTCTGCTGTATGTTTATTATCGGCTTTCAGTCCTAATTGCTTGATACGTGCCTGACATTTTGGACAAGATTTCCAACGTACTTTCGGACATTCATCTCCTCCTACATGAATGTATTCAGAAGGGAATATTTCTACTACTTCTTCCAACACGTCATCAATAAAATCTAATGTTTTATCATTTCCGGCACAAAGCACATCATCGGAAATTCCCCATCTTGTCCAAACTTTATATGGACCTCCTGTACAGCCTAATTCCGGATAAACGGTTATAGCTGCCAACATATGTCCCGGAAGATCAATTTCAGGAATAACAGTAATATGACGTTCCTGTGCATATTTTACAATGTCTTTTGCTTCTTCCTGTGTATAGAAACCTCCATATGGTTTACTGTCGCATTCTCCGGAATTACGTCCTTGAATGGTACCTTCACGTACTGAACCTATTTCTGTCAGTTTAGGGTGCTTCTTTATTTCGATACGCCATCCCTGATCGTCTGTAAGATGCCAATGGAAACGGTTAATGTTATGCAACGCCAGCATATCGATAAAGCGTTTGATAGAATCGGTAGAAAAGAAGTGTCGTGAAACATCAAGATGTGCTCCACGATAAGCAAAACGTGGATAATCGTTTACTACAGTAGAAGGGAAATTTACATCACCTTCTGCTACAGGCATGGCTTTGCGCAATGTCTGAATACCATAAAACACACCTGCTTCTGTTGCTCCGGTAATGGTAATCTGCTGTTTGGAAACCTCCAAACGATATGCTTCTTCATTCGCATCATCTAATCCAAGAGCCAAGACAATAGCATCTGATGAAGGAGTTTCTTCTGTAAGCTGGATAGTCTTACCTGTCTGTTCTTTTATATACTCAGCCAGAAATTCTGCATTACGCTTCATTACTTCATTTCCTTTCGGATAAGCAATGACTGTATGATTATTCAACACAAAGTCACCCTCAGAAGTTGCTTGTACTTCTTGTGGTAAAGGAATGACATCAAAATTAGCCTGATTTTTTACTCCTGACGAACAGGAAAAGAGTCCTCCACAAAGAAGGAACAGTCCTAAAATGTACTGCTTTTTCATTTGAAAAATGATTGATTAGTTAACAAATTATTTTTTAACCCCATTGCTTTTAAGGAAACAAATGTACTACTTTTTTCGGAATATCAGTATGTATTCAAACAAATGCTTACTGCACTTTAGTTGTAATTTCAATAAAAAAAGAGCAACCTACATTATTATAGGCTGCTCTCTTTATTTATATTATATCACAAAAATACAATCAGTTATTAGACATATAAACATGAAGTTTTGTTATTTCTACACGACTAGGTACAGTTACCATCTGATATTTTAAGTAACGAGCTTCTATTACATTTTTAAATGCTATAGTCTGATAAGATCCTGAAGTTTGTACCTCTCCCCAAGATTTCCAAGTACTACCGTTATCAGATGTAAGAATTTCTACTTTAGAAGGTGCAAATCCTGGTCCCCAGTGAGAAGTTTTTATACCTGTCAATTTTTTCACTTCTTTAAAATCAACACTTACCCAAAATGGAACTCCGTTAGTAGCAACATCATTTCCACCTGTACCAGCCACACTATTGGCTCCAGCATTTTCAACTCCATCCATAAAAGAAAAGTCCCAATCTGTAGCATTAGTGTATAAAGTACTATTTTCCGGTACTTGATTAAAGAATAAGAATTCTTCCATCTTTGCCTGTTCTTTCACTATTTTAACCGCAACAGATTGATTAAATTCAGAATTGGCAACTTCTACAGCTCCAGTTACAATATCTTTTACTTTAATATTTAAAGTATATTCTGCAGCCTCTTCTACACTTTCTATATCAGACCAATCAGTAATACTAATTGTAACAGGTTCTGATTTTAAATCTCCTGCTTTAATAATGGCAGCATCGCTTGATTTAACAATCTTATCTGCTGCTATGCCATCGCAAGTTGCATCAATATTTACCGAAACATCCTGACTTGCTGGCTTCTGCAAAGTAGCCATCACTTGAAATTCTACACTTCCTTCAATACCTTTATCTATGATATGCTTCAATGTAAAAGATGGAATTGGACGTAAATAATCTGCTGGCAATAATGAAACATAGCTCATATTCCATTCATTCAGCTGATTTTCATCATCATCATTACATGATGAGAAAGGAATGGTTCCACCTATAAAGGCAGCCATTAATATATAATGAAAAAACTTTTTCATAAAATAATTCTTTTTTCATTCACCTCTCTACTAAAGAGAGAGGTGAAATATTATTAAAACATTTATCTCCAAGAAGTTGCTGTATCAGTAGACAATATTCCATCTACCCAAGTTACATTTTGTTTAGTTTCCAAGGTATAACCATGTTCGGTTACATCTTTAAATACTGTATAAGTACCATCACTTCTTGTCTCTGTAGTACCTTTATCCATACGCCAGTATGCCTCCAATCCAGTAGACTTCGGACTTACCTGTGTCATGCTGTTCTGAATCTGAGCCGCATTACGAGCTACTGACCAAATACGTATCTGGCTTACTAAGATCTTACAGCCATTCCACCAACCCGACTGATTTCCATCTCCATCAGTAAACCAACCAATACCTTTGAATTTCAAACAAGGCTTTCCACCTTCCAATTTACCACTATCAATACCATTTACATAAATACGATAAGTAGTACCATCGAAAGTAACAGCAATGTGCTGCCATTTATTTGTTTCAAAATGATTAGTAGGATTTACATATGAACCATTCAACTGAATCTGAACCAATGAATGAGCTTTATGTTCGGAATTATCAGATTGAGGGTCTTCAAAACGCAATAACAAACTTCCTCCATTAGCTTCTCCATCACTTGTCGTAAATACGGCACGGTTACGGTTATTAGTATCACTAATCTGGAAACGTGCTTCTACAGTATATTGAGCATAACTCTTCGGATCTGAAGCATATTCCGGTGAAGACAATTTAGCACCTCCAAAGAACTGAGGAGCAGAGAACTGAATAATATTTTCAGCTAAAATAATATAAGCTCCGGTATTAGGCATTACTGGATAATTACCATCCTTTGAAACCAATCTGACAGGCAATGCATAAGCTTCACCAGAGTTTACCATTTCTTCGCTAAATGCCTCTAATGTAATTGTTGTTTCTTCTGCATTATATTCTCCAGATTTAATAAGAATATCATCAGGTAACTTATATTGACCTTCAGGTATTGTGATATAACTTGTACCATTCATTTTATTGTATTCTTCCAATACAGAAGGATCTACTACAAGTTTATAATGACTGTCTACAGAAGCAGCATTACTCATATGAATATTAATGGTAGTAGTAGTTTCACCTGTAGCCTGAACCGTTACTTTAGAACTTGTTCCTCCAAGTGCTTCATCAATATAAGCATGAGTATCAAGAACTGAATATTCTGCATCATCACATGCTGCAAATATTCCCACACCAGCTACAACAGCCGAGAATAGTAATGTTTTTATATAATTAAGTTTCATAATCTAATCAATATTTAATTAATGAATGTGAAGAAGGGTTCATAATCTGAATGGCATTACGCAGATTTTTATATTCAGGACTAGTTCCATATTCTGCTTCCATATGGTAAGTACCTACACCTCCTTTACGGAAACCATTTTTAGGTTGCCAACGTGCCATACCTTCTAATGACATCATCTTATTTCCCCAACGGTCTGTATAATTATATCCTCCATTCATAGCAGCATCTACTGCTTCAAAGTTTTCAGTCATTACAGTCATATTGGTTACTCTTTCTTCACCAAGTTCTTCACCAAAAGTTTGAACCAATCCATTTCCTGCAATTCCACCAGTAATTAAGCGAGCATCCAAATTTGAATCACTTCCACCTCCAGTACCATTATTATACGATTGTATAACGAAATAATCAAAATAATGTCCAATTTCAGGTCTTGTCTTAATACTTTGAGGCTCTCCATCAATTAGTAACAATTTACCTGTACCTGATTTAGGTCCTAAATGTTTACCTAATTCATCTACAAATATGAACATATTGTCGTCGTCATTTACAATATTACCTCTATTTCCATAGTTAGGTTCATAGTCGATATCAAATCCATCGTATCCATACTTACTGATTGTATCTACTATGGCAGAAGCATATTTACGAATAGAAGCTTCTACTGCTTCTCTATCACTTTCATCCTTTGGCCATCCCCAAAAAGCATTTACGGCTTCTTGCTCAGAAGCATATCCTTCTTCTTCCCAAGTATCATATACACTTTGAGGAGTGATTTGAGTACCTACAGAAGTAATGATAAAACACATTGTAAAACGAGTACCTTTTACTTCCTGGCAAAAACGTAAATCTTTAATTTTTGCTTCAGTAAGATTAGACCAGTTTCCCCAAATAGAAACAATATCTACACTGTCTGGAATACCAGCCAATGAACTCTTCATAAAAGCTCCTTCTCCAGTCCAGTTACCAAACCATCCAAAGGCAATTTGATGATCAGTCTGTTTATATGCACGCAATGCTGCATAATATTCGTCAGAAGTCATTTCTTCTGGAAATGATTCTGCTTCCATTTCTGTCCAATCACTACAACTTACAAAAAAAGAAGTCAATAATGACAAACATAAGGTATATAATAAAGATATCTTTTTCATAAATTTTCATTTAACGTTATTAGTTCTTGTTAGCCCACTTCAAATCAGTAGCTGGTGTATCAGCTCCACCTAAATCAGTAGCACCTTGATCGCAGTTTGCTTTATTATTTTGCTTTTCTGTATATGGGAAAGCCAAACGACGCATACCACGAGCAGTACTTACTACGTTATTAGAAAGATTATCAATACAAGGATACATTTCAGGATATCCGGTACGACGATATTCTGCCCATGATTCCATACCCAATGGATAATTAGCAATCCATTTCTGAGTAATAATACGCTGGAAGTTCTTTCCTGTAAGTGTATTATCTGCATCATCCCATTTTACAGATACTGTGTTTGAAATAGATGCAGGAGCTTTTTGTACATTATCACTAGCATGAGAAACCATTGGTGCTGCATCAATTTTCATATATTCGTCTCCAGATACATTATATTGACTCATTGAAAGATTAATGCCTTCTTCGTAATATGCCTTTGCTTCTTTATCACCTACATTCCAACCACGAAGTTTACCTTCAGCACGCAAGAAAGCAGTTTCTGCAGCACAGAATACCAACATAGGGTCATTAGCTGTTACATTAGGAGATGAAAAACCTCCAGCATTTGCCTTGATTACATCCTGATCTCCTGTACGCATTCCTACATACTGGTCTGTCATTCCTGAAATTGTAGATTTATTGAAATACTTTTCTCTACGAGGATCTTCATAAGCATTCATGTAATCTACAATATTTGCATTTACACGCAAATCACCCCAGCTTACTGCAGCAATCTGATAAGGGTTATTCTGTGTACCACAACTCATAATTGCATTATCAGCATTTGTTTCAATCAATCCTGCTCTGTGTGAAACAGCAGCTTCTGCAGCAGCCTTAGCCACATCAGGCAAGAAATTACTAATACGCATAGCTACACGCAGACGCATAGAGTTGGCCAATTTAGCCCATTTTGCATAGTTACCACTGAATACAGGGTCGTTTGCACCTAACGGAGCATAGCCATTAGTTTCTGTATTAAAATCATAAAGAACATCAGCTGCATTAGCCAAGTCATCCAAGATATTTTTATATACTTGTTCTTGAGTATCATAACTTACATAGAAGTTTCCTTTCTTTACCTGACTATAAGGCATCGGACCATAACAGTCTGCTACACGCAACATGGTTATAGCGCGGATCATACGAGCAAATGCATAGTAGTGACCTACAGAATTGGTTGCTTCCTGAATCTGGAAAAAGTTACCATATATTTTTTCAAAATTAGTATTCCAAGGATTGGCATTCCATGCATCACTCATATTGAATGTACCAAAGTTAGTACCACTCCAAGTATTAGAAGGACACAAATATCCTCCGAATTGTCCAACCATCTGGTCTTGCATCTGAGAGTCATTCTGCTGAATGTTTACAATGGTTTCAATCATTGACTTCATCAAAGTTGCAGGATCAGCTTCGTGGATCTGATACTGATTCGTATTATATTCTTCAAATTTATCAGTACAGCTTCCTACCATCAGTAATAAAGCAGCACCAGCTGTAATATTTCTTATATATTGTTTCATGACATTAGTCTCCCTTATTAGAATTGAACTTTTACGTTAAAACCAACATTACGCAAGCTTGGCTGCATAAAATAGTCTACGTTCATATAGTAGTTACTTGAAGTAGATGCAGACAATTCCGGATCGAATGGAGCTTTACAGTAAATCATCCATAAGTTACGTCCTACTACACCTAAAGTTACATTGGCTACATTCTTAAACCATTTTTTAGGAAGAGTATAGTTCAAACTCAACTCTTGCAAACGAACGTTTGTAGCACTGTACAAATAGTATCGTCCATAACCACCTTCACCGGTACCGATAGTCTGATAATATTTCTGAGCTTCTACTGTACCATTATTAACAGGTACACCACCATTGTCACGAGCAATAGCTGAAGATTCAGATACACCATAATAATCCAAAATACCTTGAGTAGCAGAATAAGCAAGACCTCCTACACGAGCTGTCAATACAACACCCAAGTCAATTCCTTTATAAGTAAAGTGGTTAGTCCATCCCAAGTTGAAATCAGCATCCAAATCACCTACTTTTGTCGGAGTAGAAGAAGTAGTCATGCTGATATTACCGTTTTGATCAACTTCGATATTACCATTATTGTCTCTGGTCAACTGGTTATATACGTAGATATCAGTCATAGAGCCTCCTTCTGTCAAAATAACACGAGGAGCAACGTTTTCCTTACCTAACCATCCAACGTACATTTCATCCATCTGAATTTCTTCACCAGTAACAGGGTTGATACTACCGCTTGCCAAACGTTTTACTTTATTACGGTTCAAAGTAAACGTTGCATTAGAAGACCATCCAAATCCAGCCCATTCATCATGGAATCCTAAAGCCAATTCCAAACCTTGGTTCTGTACATTACCAGCCTGTACAATTGCTTTATTATAACCAGATGAAGAAGGAATATCTACCTTAAATGTCTGATTCAAGGTATTAGAACGATAATAAGTTGCATCTAAGCTGAAACGGTTTTCCCAGAACTTCAAGTTCAAACCAACTTCCCATGATTTAGTTTTTTCCGGTTTCATATTATCCATAGGGAATACAGTCGGATTTTCCCAGTTATGAGTCTGTCCATTGTATTCATAACCCGGATTTGTCAAGAAACGGTCGAATGAAGAAGCTACAACAGTATATGATCCACGAACTTTTGCATAAGTCAACCATTCAGGAAGGCTCATCATTTCAGATAACACAGCAGACAAACCAACTGAAGGATAGAAGAATGAAGACTGGTTAGAGAAAGCCAATTTAGAATCCCAGTCATTACGTCCTGTCAATGTCAAATACAATTGATTCTTCCAACTTAATTCAGCACTTGCAAAGATACTCTGAATTTCATCTGTATAACCACTTGGTTCTGGTTTGTAGTTAGAAGAGAAATTGATATTATTCATCTGGAAGAAGTTAGGGATAATCAAATCACCTGCAATAGAAAGTTCATTCATTGAAGTATGATAGATAGATCCACCAAAGTTTGCATTCAAACGGAAATCTCCAAATGTTTTGTCAATTGTACCTAATACGTCTGCATATAAAGAACGTTCCTGACGCATTGCATCTTTCAAACCTCCACTTACTCCACAGAATGTAGTCAATGTAGATGCAGATTTTTCTTCTCTGTTACGATAGTCAGAGTTATCCAAGTTTACACGTCCTGTAATATTAAACCAGTCTGTTACCTTCCATTTCAAAGAAGCATTCAACATATAACGTTTCTTTTCTGAAGTACGACGGATACGATTCTGAATCCAGTAAGGGTTCTGCAAAGACATACCTCCATCACCATAAGGCCAATACTGTTCCATATAGCCATAGTTGGTGTTATAACGTTCGTACAAACGAATTTCATCAAAGTTATCACCACGAGGGAACAAATACAATGCAGGAAGTGGGTTGTAATATTGACCTTGAGACACCATGTTGGTATTATTCTGCACAATATACTGTGCTCCCAAATCCAAAGTCAATTTATCATTTAAGAAATTTGTTGTATTACGAGCTGTAAAGTTATAACGGTTATAGCTGTTATTTGGCAAAATACCGTCTGAGTTGGTAGTAGAAGCTGACAAGTAAGTCTGATTCTTTGCATTACCAGTAGACAAAGCTATAGAGTTAATAATATTTGTTCCTGTATTGAAGAAGTCAGATGGATCGTATCTTCTATCAGTCAAACCTCCCCAGCTGAACAAACCGGTACTTGTACCATAACGGTTCTGCATTTCTGGCATGATATATGCCTTAGAGAAAGTTGTACTGTTTGAAACTGTAACTGAAGTACGTTCTGTCTGTCCTTTCTTTGTTGTTACCAAAACAACACCATTGGCAGCAGCAGATCCATACAATGCAGCTGCAGAAGGACCGGTCATCATACTGATACTTGCGATATCATCCGGGTTCAAGTCGGCTACTGCATCAGAACCACCCATTTCACCAAACTGTCCTTCACCACCACTACTACCAGTATTAAACATAGGTACACCATCGATTACATACAAGGCATTGTTGTCTTTAGTCAAAGATTTCATACCACGCATTACGACACGAGTTGCACCACCGGCACCAGTTGCACCACTACTAATCTGCACACCGGCTACCTTACCAGCCAAGGAGTTCATAAAGTTAGCATCTTTTACAGCTGTTACAGCATCACCTTTCACTTCCTGCACATTATAACTCAATGCTTTTTGTGAACGCTTGATACCCAAAGCTGTAACTACTACTTCGTCCAAAACCTCGGTATCTTCTGTCATTGTAATTTTACCAAAATCAGCTTTGACCGGTAAACTTAAAGTTTTATAACCGATATAAGAGATTTCCAATGTAGCTCCCTTTGCAGTCTGCAAAGTAAAGTTTCCATCAAAATCTGTAATTGTACCGTTGGTAGTACCTTTTTCCAAAATACTTACACCGATTAAAGGTTCCCCTTTAGCATCTACAACAGTTCCTTTTGTTGTTACAGACTGCTGAAGCATGGAAAAACCATTTGATTCCGATGCTCCATGAGAAGAAGCAAATGACATGCCTCCCGGAACCATTAGCAAAAACAATAGTAATTGCGAATACTTACTTCGTTTCATAAGATAAGGTTAATTTGAATGTTGATATTAATGATTATATTTCTAAAATATAATTTCTTTTAATGAAGAAATAGATATAAGGTATAGAGTCAATTTAAGTTTTCATAAGTTTTATTCTAAGGTCATTTTACCTTTTTTATATTGTATTTTATTTTTGCAAAGTAAATTAAAAATAATAGACTAAACAAACTTAAAAAGCCTTTTATCTCTGTTTAATTTTCTTTTTAACAATAGGATGGATTCTTCTTATTATATAAAACAATAACCATATTCTATATTTTTCTTACAAAATACAGATTTATAGAGATAAATAATACTTTATTTACTATTTATATAACAATTATACTTTAAATTAATATAAACACTCTACCATCTTTCTGTAACTATATTACTTATATTTGTGTACAATATATAAAGTATAAAACCTATTATATAACGTCAACATATATCTATAAAAAAATATGGTTTTATAATGTATACACATCATAAAACCATATTGTAATATAAATACAGTATAAAAAATTTACAAACCTAACTTTTTAGAAATATCCAACATTCTTTGAATAGGAAGAATAGCCTTCTCTGCAACTGCTTTTTCTACTTGTACTTCCGGCCATTCATATTTTAAGGTATTATACAGTTTTTCCAATGTATTCAAGCGCATAAAATTACACTCATTGCAAGCACAAGTACTGTCTTCTGGAGGAGCCGGAATAAAATTCTTTTCCGGACACTGTTTTCTCATTTCGTATAAAATACCACTTTCAGTAGCTACGATAAAGTCTTTTTTATCGCTTGCCATTGCAAACTTCAACAATCCGGCTGTAGATCCTACCTTATCAGCCATTTTAGCCAATGCTCCTTTACATTCGGGATGAACCAATATTTGTGCTTCCGGATATTGCTTTTTCAATTCTATAATCTTTTCTATAGAGAACTTTTCGTGTACATGACAGGCTCCATTCCAAAGCAGCATATTTCGACCTGCAATAGAGTTGATGTAATTTCCCAGATTACGGTCTGGACCAAAGATAATCTTTTCATCTTTTGGAAGACTTTCTACAATCTGTTTAGCATTTGTAGAAGTGACTACCACATCAGTTACTGCTTTTACTGCTGCACTGGTATTTACATAAGAAACTACCGTATGTCCCGGATGAGCATTAACAAACTTTGTAAACTCTTCAGCAGGACAACTGTCGGCCAACGAACATCCGGTGTTTAAATCAGGTATCAGCACTTTTTTATCCGGGCACAATATTTTGGCCGTTTCACCCATAAAATAAACACCACACATTACTATAATGTCTGCGTCTGTTTTAGCAGCCCATTGTGCCAATGCCAGACTATCTCCTATAAAATCGGCTATCTCCTGAATTTCGTCAGATTGGTAGAAGTGTCCCAAGATGACGGCATTCTTTTCTTTACACAGTTTCTTTATTTCCGCTTTCAGATCTACCGACTGAGGTATCGGTTCAGTGACATACCCTCTTTTCAACCATTCTTCTTTATTCATAATAAGATTATATTTTTTCTTCTTTTAAAAAGGAATTTATGATGCTAATAATAGCCCGTTAATAGTGTTATTAAAAATAAGGCTATTTTCTTTGTTTTTTGAATTATGAATATTTGGGTTTATCCTATTATCAGCAAATCAACAGGCTTATTTATTGATAATAGCTGACTTACTTATTCTATTAACAATTTGTTGATAGAATGCAAAGTTAAAAACTTTCCCTTTGTTAACTGCTTATTTTTGTATAAAAAATATGTTTAAACTGATAATGAAACTTTTTATTAAGTTTTTTGGTTTGTTCGTTTCTTGTATTCTATAATTGCTTCTTTTAAGTATGCAAGAAGTTTTTATGATTTTATTTGAATTGGTTTTATACACCTTTTCAACCGTTTTTAACAAGGTTATGAAGATAGTTTCTATCTTTGTGGAAAATAAATAACCATAATACATGTATGTCTGAATTAAGAAAGCTGAAAGTAACAGAAATGAACCGTCTGACGGTAGAAGAATTTAAGGAAGCGGAAAAACTTCCATTGGTAGTAGTATTGGATGAAATACGTAGTTTACACAATATTGGAGCTGTATTCCGTACTTCTGATGCTTTCTTGGTCAATAAGATATATTTATGTGGTATTACTGCTGTTCCTCCTCATCCGGAAATGCATAAAACAGCACTTGGAGCTGAATATACGGTAGATTGGAAGTATTGCAAACGTACACAAGATGCTGTGAATGAACTTCATGAAGAAGGGTATACTGTATTGGCTATTGAACAGTGTGCCGGTAGTACAATGCTGGATAAACTAGTATTAGAACCTGGAAAAAAATATGCTATCGTAATGGGTAATGAGGTGAAAGGTGTACAGCAGGAGGTAGTGGATATGTGTGACGGCTGTATCGAGATACCTCAATATGGAACCAAACATTCATTGAATGTATCAGTTACTACGGGAATTGTGCTGTGGGAGTTTGCCAACAAGTTGATACAGCTTAAACAAACTTGTTTATAACCTATTAATAACTTGTTAATTTATTGTTTTGCAATATATTATAGCTGTCCGTTTTCTACAAGGACAGCTATTCTTTCTATTAACTTATCATCGTCTTCCGGATGATATTCTTTTTTCAGGCTTGCTCCGAAGAGTGCTGCGAAAGTCTGGTAGAATCCAGCTTTGAATGGTCCCATAAAAGCTTTAACCAATTGGTAAGAGGATTGATTGCATTCTCGGTTGACCAGTTTGATGAGTAGTTTGCCCTGCGAAAAGGTAAGTTTTTTCATACGTGCCGTATATTGCTCCTTCAATCCTTTTTCTACGGCTTTTATATGACGTTCACGTGATTTATTATCGGGAAGAGTTTCCATATACTCATAAGTTTCCACAACTGCCCGTCTTATTTCTTTTGCAAGAGGAAGCGTTTTCTTTACATCGCGTACCAGTTTCCAGTAATATCTTTCTTGTTTTTTGCTTTTAAACTTTATTCTGGGGTATATATACACATTTCTTAGCGTTATATAAGGTATTGTATCTCCTTGATATACACAGACAGGAAGCATATACCCTTTTTCGGATTGCCGTATATTCTGCTGTGCGCTGGTTTTTAAGATACAAGCAAGAAGCAGAAACAGAAGTATGTAAATACGATGTTTCATATACGCAAAAATACAGATTTATTCGATATATAGAATGAATATAGCTGTGAAAAACTTGTAAATAACAATGTGGATAAAGTATTTTATTGTTTGTGTATTAATTAGTTATACAGGAGTGAATATCTCTGCACAAACGTGGGTAGAATGGGAGGAGCAGGTTGCCGATGAACAAGATATAGTTTACTGGCAGGAACGCTACGAAGAAATGTCTGAATTAATAGAACATCCGTTCAATATCAATACAATTACCAAAGAGCAATTGGAGCAATTGCCTTTCTTGTCTGATAAGTTAATTGAAAACATCTTATATTATCTTTATAAATATGGCCCGATGGTGAGTAAAAAAGAATTGTTTGGTATAGAAGGAATGGACTGGCAAACAAGGCGTTTGTTGGAAAAGTGTGTATATGTAGGCGAAGCAGAAGATGAAAAGAGTAAATTACGTTGGAGGAATATTTGGAAATATAATAAACAGGAGTTATTCACACGTGTGGATATTCCGTTGAATAAAAAAGCAGGATATGCTGATTATGATCCGGAGATTTTGGAAAAGTTACCTAATAAAAGGTATTATGGAGATCCAATATACAACAATATTCGTTACCGCTTCCGGTATCGTCAGCAATTGTTTGCCGGACTGACGGCTGAGAAAGATGCCGGAGAACCTTTCTTTCGCTTGTTTAATAAGAAAGGCTATGATTTTTATTCAGGTTATCTGTTTTTACAAGATGTGAAAAGGTGGAAAGCGATAGCATTGGGACACTATCGTGTCAGCTTTGGATATGGACTGGTAATTAACCAGGCATTTAGTATGGGAAAGTCTGCTTCTCTTTATACAATGAACCGGATGGGAAGGGGATTATCCAAATATACTTCCATAGGTGAATACAATTATCTTCAAGGGGCTGGAGCTACTTATCGTTTGTCTGAAAGATGGAATATTTCGGCTTTTTATTCCTTTAGAAAGCAAGATGCAAATGTGGAAAACATGTTTATAACCTCGTTGAAAACCGATGGATATCATCGGTTGAGGAAGGATGTAGAAAAGATGAATACTGTAAGTAATCATTTGGCTGGCAGTAACTTATCTTACAATGGAAAGCATGTTGAATTTGGATTAACAGTTGTTTATAATATATTTGATAAGGTGTTGAATCCCGATTATCGTAAATACAACCGGTACTATCCTCGTGGAAAAGATTTCTTTAATGCAGGAGTCAACTATAAATTCTTTTTCCGTCGGATGGTCTTTTCGGGAGAAACGGCAGTAGACAGGCAGGGAAAGATTGCTACAATTAATATATTAAGTTATTCACCGACTGTCAATACAACTTTTCTACTTATGAACAGGTATTTTGACAAACGTTATCAGGCCTTATATGCTAATGCTTTTGGAGAGAATTCTCGTATACAGAATGAAACGGGTATTTATATTGGTTTGGAAACTAAGTTATTAAATAGGATAAGGCTCTTGTATTATACCGATTTCTTTTATTTTCCCTATTATCGTTATCGGGTAGATAAGGAAAAAACAATAGGAATAGAAGAAAGAATACAGATAAGCTATTCACCGATTAATTCACTGTCAATGTTAATAAAGTATAGCTATAAAAATAAGGCTCAAAACTATACTTCTTCTCAAAAAACAAAGTTTGTATTGCCTTATATGCGTCATCGTCTGCATTATCAACTGTCTTATTCACTCAATAAACAGACCGTGTTTAAAACCATGGCCGAATATATCCGTACTTCTTATTATAAAAGAGAATATTCCAACGGACTGATGATAGGGGGAAGTGCGAAAGTTGGATTTACCGGTTTTCCGTTTCGGGCATCGGTCAGTGGGGCATGGTTTCGTACAGATGACTATAACTCTCGTATTTATATGTATGAACCCGGACTATTGTATGCTTTTTCCATGAATTCGTTTTATGGAAAAGGTACTCGTCTGGCTGTGAATTTACGATATGACTGTAATAATTGGTTAATGATACAGGGCAAATGGGGATGGACGCATTATACAGACCGTAATCGGATTAGTTCAGGACCGGAAGAAATTATGGGGAATAATAAAGCGGATTTGCAGTTTCAGCTTCGGATAAAATTCTGATAAATATAGGGATACTTTTAGTGTTACTTTTCATACTTTTGTGATTATTAAAAATATAAGTGATGAAGAAGTACGCTATAGCATTGTTTTTCGTCCTATTGGGAAATGGGACGTTAATTGCACAAAATCTTCCGGATAAGGGAAGTTTCAGTGCAGAAGTTCGAGTTAATCCTTTCGATGATTATGGAAAGACATCTGTTCTTGACGGAATAAAGTTCCGTTATTTTTTACATCAAAAACATGCATTAAGATTGGATGTAAATTGGGGGACAAACAAGGAGGAGTATTCCTTTGAGGAAAGTTTGGAAAAAGGGACCCAAAAGTCTTCTTTTACAGCACGAGAAACCTATTTTACACTCAATGCAGGCTATGAATATCATATGATACAGGGAAATCGTTTTGATTTTTATGCTGGGGGTGAAGCCGGATGGGTACGGCATTTTGCGGAGACTACAGGAGAAGTGATGCATAATGGAAAGTCTCATTCTGTCGGTGTTTCTAATGCATTTGTAGAACAAGATAAAATGTCAAGTATAGGAAGTATTGATTTGCGGAGTTTATCATCGGAACAACAAGCTAAAGCTGGATTTAGAGTGGCTGCACTAGTAGGAGCAGACTGCTATTTGTATAAAGGTTTTTATGTGGGAGCTGAAGTTGGTTTTTCTGTCAGTTCATTGAAAATAAAAAAGATGGAAAACACATTTGTTAATTTGGTAACCGATGAAATAATGACACAATGGGATACAATGGAACAGAGAGAAAATAAATGTTATTTTTCTGTAGAACCTAATATCCGTTTAGGATGGACTTTCTGATATAATGAAAAGAAATTTGTGGAAAGACCGGATATTTCCTGTATCAGAAACGTTTGAAATACTCTAAGGATGCAGTATAAATTATACTTTTATTCAAATCCGAATAGAAATAGAAACTAAATTGGAAATTGTCTTTTTTCAACAGAAAGATGATGTGGCAGGAATAAACAGATGATGATAAATGTCGGATACTGTAATCGACGGTGTTGAATATAGAGTTGGCGTTGTTGGCTGTATATTCTACGTGGGCGATTATGCAGCCGACGTCGTTGATTGGAACCAGTGAATAGAATTATGGATACATATGATGATGAATGTCGTCCTTGTAATTTTGTAATAGCTTAAGATAAAATAAAAAACAAAGGTCTTTTCAGGTTTATTCTGAGGTGGGCTCTTTTTGTGGGTGTTCTGAATACTGTGGAGATTTATTCACTATCTTTGTTCGGAAAAGACAAGGATAGTCGAGGCGTAGACTGTAATTCATGGTTTGTCCGACTTTTCCATTGTATTTTGTGAATAAATCAACTTAGTAAATTATGGCAACAGTAATTTATCCCTCTCCCATTTTCGGGCCGATACATAGTCGCAGATTAGGTATATCATTGGGTATAAATCTGCTTCCTTCCGATGGGAAGTTTTGTACATTCGACTGCATTTATTGTGAATGCGGATATAATAAAGATCATCGTCCTACGCGTAAGCTTCCTACACGGGAAGAGGTGCGTGAAGCATTGGAAAGCCGTTTGAAAAAGATGCAGGAAGAAGGAGTTATTCCTAATGTATTGACATTTGCAGGAAATGGAGAACCTACCGCGCATCCTCATTTTCCGGAGATTATAGAAGATACATTGGAGTTGCGTAATAAATATTTTCCAGATGCAAAAGTAAGTGTGTTGAGTAATTCTACATTTATTCATAAACCGGAAGTGTTTGCGGCACTGAATAAGGTAGACAATAATATTCTAAAACTTGATACTGTCAACGAAGAGTATATCCGTATGGTAGACCGTCCTACTGGTCATTACGATGTAAAGCGTATTATTGAAGGAATGAAGGCATTCAAGGGAAATCTGATTGTACAGACTATGTTTATGAAAGGGACGACAGAGGACGGAAGGAGCGTAGATAATACAACGGATGATTTTGTAATGGAATGGATAAAGGTGGTAAAGGAGATTGCTCCTCGTCAGGTAATGATTTATACGATAGACAGGGAAACTCCCGATCAACTACTGCAAAAAGCGACTCATGAAGAGTTAGACCGTATTGTGTCTTTGTTGCAGG
Organism: Phocaeicola acetigenes; assembly: GCF_027529745.1. Taxonomy (NCBI): domain Bacteria; kingdom Pseudomonadati; phylum Bacteroidota; class Bacteroidia; order Bacteroidales; family Bacteroidaceae; genus Phocaeicola; species Phocaeicola acetigenes. The sequence goes on along the minus strand of NZ_JAPZVM010000010.1, from coordinate 78,253 downwards.
AAGCCGGACTTTATGCTACTGCTTCCTATTAAAGGAAGAAGATAAAATCGGTTTCTGATAAAGATTTCAACAAGAAAATCTGATAGATGAGCTATCTCAAAGTAAAATTTGGGATAGCTTTTTTGTATTCGGTAAGTATAGTGTGTTACTGTTTGAAATATAGTATCAGAGGTATGGGCATAAAAAAAGGAGTACCGCTGTACTCCAACCTTTGTTAACCTTAAATCTAATACTATGAAAAACACGATGCAAAGGTACGGCTTTTCTGATATTCTGCAAATAAATCTACAAGAAAAGTATGTTTTGTAACATGTTTTAATAAATGGATATTATTCATTAAGGGTTATTAAATAAATAAGAGGTAGCCGTACTACCGTGATAGTTCGGCTATTTCTTTATTCGCTACTTCCAGCGCTTCGTTGATGTTACTGCAAATGTTTTCTTTACCCAACAGCTCGTAGAAGCCCGATTTTTCCAATACCTTGTGTACATTGTCGTTTACTCCCGACAGAATGATGTGAATATTTTCCTTCTGTGACATTTTACACAGGGTAGTCAGGTTATGGATTCCGGTAGAATCGATAAAAGGAACTTTTCGCATACGGATGATACGGATGGTAGGACGGTCTCCCAAGCGTGCCATGATTTCCTCAAACTTGGTAGCAATACCAAAGAAGTAAGGACCGTTTATTTCGTATACTTCTACTCCTTTCGGGATAATCAGATGTTCTTCGCTTACTTTTAAATCAGATTCTTTGTTCGGATCTATTTCGTCGGTGATAACAGAAATTTGAGTGGTTTCCATTACACGCTTCATAAACAGTACGCAGGCAATAACCAATCCTACTTCAATAGCGACTGTCAAATCGAAGATTACGGTCAGGAAGAAAGTAATCAACAGGACAGTGACATCCGATTTTGGGTTTTTCAACAGTCCTTTAAACACTCTCCAGCCACTCATGTTATAAGAAACAATCACCAGTACTCCTGCCAGACATGCCATAGGAATATATTGTGCCAGTGGCATAAGGAACAACAGAATAAGTAGTAATACAACAGCATGTACAATACCGGCAATAGGAGAACGGCCTCCGTTGTTGATATTGGTCATCGTACGTGCGATAGCTCCGGTTGCTGGAATTCCTCCGAATATCGGTGAAATGATATTAGCTGCTCCTTGTGCAATGAGTTCTGTATTTGAGTCGTGACGGTCGCCAATGACTCCATCGGCCACAGCAGCAGACAGCAGGGATTCGATGGCTCCTAATACAGCAATTGTGATTGCTACAGGAAACAGATTTTTAATTGCTTCCCAGTCTAAAGCTGGAATAGCTGCAGCTGGTAGTTGTGCTTTAATACTAAAACGATCGCCGATTGTATCAATACAGGTAATGCCTCCATACATTTTCAGAGCGTATACTCCGAGTGTAACAAAGATGATGGCTACCAGTGAGCCTGGAATCTTTTTGGAAAATTTTGGAGTGATGGCTATGATGATAATACTAACCAGACTGACTGCTACATTCCACCAGTTGACTGTATCAAAATGGTGGAAATAAAGAATCCATTTTCCGATGAAATCTCCTGGTATTTTTTCATCGCCAAATTTTAAACCAAATATATCGGCAATCTGAGTGGTGAAAATCGTTACTGCGATACCGCTGGTAAAGCCTACAATAATAGGATAAGGAATAAATTTGATGACAGTACCGAGCTTGAATACTCCTAATAATATAAGGAGAACTCCTGCCATCATAGTGGCTACCATCAATCCTTCGATTCCGTATTGCTGGATGATACCATAAATGATAACAATGAAAGCACCTGTAGGACCTCCAATCTGTACTTTGCTTCCTCCTAAAAATGAAATAATGAAACCTGCTACAATAGCAGTAATGATTCCTTTCTCCGGACTTACTCCTGAGGCAATACCGAAAGCAATGGCTAATGGTAATGCTACAATTCCCACAATAATACCTGCCATGAGGTCTGTGCTGAAATCTGCCTTTGTGTAATTCTTAAGTGTGGAGAATAACTTGGGGTTAAACTCAATTCCTTTCATGATTTTCTTAAATGTTATTAAATATAAAAATTAGTGCAAAAGTATATAAAACATAGAACTTTTACTGGTTTTCAGATGTTTTTTCTTCAATAGGTAATATTAAATATTACTACAAGAACATCCTTTGTTAATATATATTAAATATAAGATTGTAATTATTACAAATTTGAATAAAAGCATTACCTTTGTGTCAAGAAATAAAATTAATAACTAAAACTTTACGACTATGGGAAAAAGTATTAAAGGAACAAAAACTGAAAAGAATTTGATGGTTTCGTTTGCAGGTGAATCACAGGCAAGAATGCGTTATACATATTTTTCAAGCGTAGCAAAGAAAGAAGGTTACGAACAGATTTCAGCTATTTTTGCTGAAACAGCAGATCAGGAAAAAGAACATGCAAAGCGTATGTTTAAATGGCTTGAAGGAGGAATGGTAGAAATTACTGCAAGCTATCCTGCTGGCGTGATTGGCACTACTCTTGAAAACTTGAAAGCAGCAGCTGCTGGTGAAAATGAAGAATGGTCTTTGGATTATCCGAAATTTGCAGATATTGCAGATGAAGAAGGTTTTCCTGCTATTGCAAAAATGTATCGCGAAATCGCTGTGGCAGAAAAAGGTCATGAAGAAAGATATTTGGCTTTCGTGAAGAATATTGAAGAAGGAAAAGTATTCAAGAAAGATACTGAAGTAGTATGGCAGTGCCGTAACTGTGGATACTTGTACGAAGGTACTGAAGCTCCTGAAATCTGTCCGGCTTGCTTGCATCCTCAGGCATTTTTCGAAGTAAAGAAGAATAACTATTAATAAGTGGTAGGTTTTCTGGATAGAATAAGAGAAAGTACAGTTCTTGTTTTGTTCAGAGCAGATAAGAAGAGTCTGGTTTCTCTTTTGAAGCCAGGCTCTTTTCTTTTCTATAAAAAGAGAAGGAATAAAATACCTATTTTAAGGTATTGATCTGTGTGTCAGAACTTATCATCTTTGCAATATCGATAAATGATTGTTTAAATTAAATGTAAATGATATGAAAATTAAAGCTATTATAGGTCGTGAGATTTTGGACTCTCGTGGCAATCCAACTGTAGAGGTAGAAGTGAAGTTAGAATCAGGAATTGTGGGCAGAGCTTCTGTTCCTTCTGGTGCATCGACTGGTGAACATGAAGCCTTGGAACTTCGCGATAAAGATGCCAATCGTTACGGTGGAAAAGGGGTGTTGAAAGCTGTTGAAAACGTGAATAAGATTATTGCTCCTGCTTTGGAAGGATGGTCTGTATTGGAACAGCGGGCTATTGACAAGAAAATGTTAGAACTGGATGGTACCAAAACAAAGTCTAAATTAGGTGCCAATGCCATTTTAGGTGTATCACTTGCTGTTGCAAGAGCTGCTGCCAATTATTTGAATATTCCTTTATATCGTTATATAGGTGGAGTAAATACATTTGTGATGCCGGTACCAATGATGAATATTATCAATGGAGGTTCTCATAGTGATGCTCCTATTGCCTTTCAGGAATTTATGATTCGTCCGGTAGGTGCTCCTTCTTTCCGTGAAGGCTTACGTATGGGAGCTGAGGTCTTTCATGCTCTGAAAAAAGTATTGCACGACCGTGGACTTAGTACAGCTGTAGGCGATGAAGGAGGTTTTGCTCCTGCTTTGAATGGCACCGAAGATGCACTTGAATCCATTCTTTCTGCGATTAAGGCAGCCGGATATGAGCCGGGAAAAGATGTGATGATTGGTATGGACTGTGCATCTTCTGAATTTTATAAGGATGGAGTATACGACTATACTATTTTTGAAGGAGAACATGGAAAGAAACGTACTTCCGATGAACAGATAGACTATCTGGAAGAGTTGATAAACAAATATCCTATCGATTCTATAGAAGATGGTATGAGTGAAAACGACTGGGAAGGTTGGAAGAAGTTGACAGAGCGTATCGGTAACCGTTGTCAGTTGGTTGGAGATGATTTGTTTGTGACAAATGTGGATTTCTTGTCGAAAGGTATTGCTACCGGATGCGCAAATTCTATTCTGATTAAGGTAAATCAGATTGGTTCATTAAGCGAGACACTTGATGCAATTGAGATGGCACATCGTCATGGATACACTACCGTAACCTCTCACCGTTCTGGAGAAACTGAAGATGCTACTATTGCTGATATTGCTGTAGCAACTAATAGTGGACAGATTAAGACTGGTTCGTTGAGTCGTTCAGACCGTATGGCTAAATATAATCAATTACTCCGTATTGAAGAAGAATTAGGAGATTTGGCTGTATACGGATACAAACGAATTTAAATGATGATATCACATATTGGGTAAGTGAAACGGACTGCTTTTACCGAAAGTAGTCCGTTTTTTTATAAAAGTGAGATAACTTCATGCTATAAATTTCTCTTTTCTTCCATTTTTTATTGTTGGGAACCGAAAAATAAATTTTTGATGTGAATTTATTTTTCTTGCTTATAATGAGTATATTACATGTTTTTTTACATTTTTGTTCTATTGGATAGAGAGAAAAAAACATCATTTTTTTAGAAAAAAGTTTGGGAAAGTTTTGCAGGATTAAAAAAAAGCACTACCTTTGCACCGCAATCGAGAGAGAAAGCAACGATAAAAACAAAAAACTTAATGGTGCGTTAGTTCAGTTGGTTAGAATACATGCCTGTCACGCATGGGGTCACGGGTTCGAGTCCCGTACGCACCGCTTGAAAAAGTCCTCTAAGAATTTCTTAGGGGACTTTTTTTATATAAGCATTTCAAGCAATATTTATCAATGATTCTTTTTTGTATAGGAATATTCTTTATTACGTGTTTAATTTCGGGTTAATCAGATAAGTGAAAGTATTAGGTCTTCTTATTTATAGTGTCTTCTGTGAAAAAAGATCATTTAAATAATACTTGTCAGAAAATAAAAAAATCGTCAAGGGAAGAATTATTTCCCCTTGACGATTTTCTTTATATCATTCAGCTTATTCAGTGCTTCGAGTGGTGTCAGATTATTTACATCCAAATGAAGTATCTCGTCGCGTATCTGACAGAGTACCGGGTCGTCCAATTGGAAGAAGCTAAGCTGCACACCGTCGGAATGTGTCTTTTTTACTTCCATTTTCGGCTTGCCTGACTGTATTCCTTCCTGACGGTTCTCTGTTTCAAGTTGGTGAAGAATTTCATCGGCACGTTTGACAATCGATTTCGGCATTCCGGCCATTTTGGCTACATGGATACCAAAAGAATGCTCGCTACCTCCTCTTTCCAACTTACGTAAGAAAATTACTCTGTTGTCTACCTCCTTGACAGATACGTTGTAGTTTTTGATACGCTTGAAACTTTGCTCCATATCGTTCAGCTCGTGGTAGTGAGTAGCAAAAAGTGTACGGGCACGTGCTTTCTTATGCTCGTGTATATGCTCTACGATGGCCCAGGCAATGGAAATACCGTCGTAAGTAGAGGTACCGCGACCCAATTCGTCGAAAAGCACCAGACTACGTGGTGACAGATTGTTGAGAATATCCGCAGCTTCGTTCATCTCTACCATGAAAGTAGACTCTCCCACCGAGATATTGTCGCTGGCCCCTACACGGGTGAAGATTTTGTCGACCAGTCCGATGTGAGCACTTTCCGCAGGAACAAAGCAGCCAATCTGTGCCATTAATGTAATCAGAGCCGTCTGTCGGAGTAAAGCCGATTTACCGGCCATATTCGGACCCGTAATAATGATTATCTGCTGCTCTTCTGTGTCAAGATATACATCGTTGGCAATGTATTTCTCTCCTAAAGGCAATTGCTTCTCGATTACCGGATGTCTTCCCTGATGAATATCCAGTATATCGTCATCGGCTACTACCGGACGTATATATTTGTTAGCTTTTGCCACACTGGCAAATGAAAGCAGACAGTCCAACCGTGCTATCTGATTAGCATTAATCTGGATGGCTGGAACAAATTCTGCCAATGCCATGACCAGATCTGTATAGAGGCGGTTTTCAAGGATTAGTATTTTATCTTCCGCTCCTAATATTTTTTCTTCGTACTCCTTCAGTTCCTGGGTAATGTAACGCTCTGCATTCACCAAAGTCTGCTTACGAATCCATTCTGCAGGGACCTTGTCTTTATGAGTGTTACGTACCTCTATGTAATAACCGAATACATTGTTGTATGCTATTTTCAAGCTGGGAATACCTGTCTGTTCTATTTCCCGTTGCTGTATCTGAAGCAAATAGTCCTTTCCGGAATAAGAGATGCGGCGCAATTCGTCCAACTCCTCGTCTACCCCGTCTGCAATAACTCCCCCCTTGTTAATCAGTAAAGGCGGATCGTTCTTTATCTCTTTGGCAATCCGGTCGCGGATGGAAGTACACAGATTCAGGTGCTCCCCAATGCGGCGAAGGCTTTCGTTATCCGCATTCAGGCAGGCATTTTTTATCGGCTCTATGGCTTGGAGTGCGATCTTAAGCTGTACCACCTCGCGCGGAGAAATACGTCCTACTGCAGCTTTCGAAATGATACGTTCCAAGTCGCCTATCAGATGCATTTTTTCTTCAATAAAATCCTTGAACTCCGGTTCGCGGAAGAAATACTCTACTACATCCAACCGTTCGTTGATAGGCTTTACATCTTTCAGGGGAAATACAACCCACCGTTTCAGCATACGCGCTCCCATAGGGCTGATGGTATGGTCGATGACATCGAGCAGGCTTGTGCCTCCTTCGTTCATACTTCCAATCAGTTCCAGACTGCGTACAGTAAACTTATCCAGACGTACATAAGAGTCTTCTTCTATTCTGGAAAGTGAAGTGATATGTCCTATCTGGTAATGCTGCGTCATATCCAGATACTGGAGAATAGCTCCAGAAGCAATGATACCGTTTTTCAACTGTTCTACTCCAAATCCCTTCAGATTCTTGGTCTCGAAGTGCTTCAACAGTTTTTCGCGTGCAGAAGTCTCGGTAAAAATCCAGTCATCCAGTTCGAATGTGAAGAATTTGTTGCCGAAATTTCCTTCGAACATTGGTTTCTTTCCCCGTTCGAACAATATCTCTTTCGGGCCGAAATTATTCAGAAGTTTGTCTATATAATCGGTAGGACCTTCGGCTGTCATGAACTCTCCGGTAGAGATGTCAAGAAATGCTACTCCACATGCGGTTTTCCCGAAGTGTACAGCCGCAAGGAAGTTGTTCTCCTTGTACGACAAGACATTGTCGCTGATAGCTACTCCCGGTGTAACCAGTTCGGTAATACCTCTTTTCACCAGTTTCTTGGTGGTTTTCGGGTCTTCCAGCTGGTCGCAGATGGCTACTCTTCTTCCGGCACGAATCAGTTTGGGTAAATATGTATCGAGTGCATGATGTGGAAATCCTGCCATTTCCACTGTTTTGCTTTGTCCGTTGGCACGTTTAGTCAGTGTGATTCCTAAGATATCGGCAGCTGCTACTGCATCTTCCGAGTAAGTTTCGTAAAAGTCACCACACCGGAACAACATGATTGCATCCGGATGCTTGGCTTTCAGGTCGAAGTATTGTTTCATCATAGGAGTCAATACAACATCAGTATCTTTTGCCACAGTCAAGTCCTTTCTTTTTTTTGATTATACCTTTCTATTAACAAGGCAAAGATACGTTATTTTTCTTACTTTTGTAAGTTAGTTTTTAACACAAATACTGAAGATATGAAAGAAATAAAAGCAACGGAACTGACAGATAATCTGTTTCAGACAATAGGAAAAGAGTGGATGCTGGTGACAGCCGGAACACCGGAAAAGTTTAACACCATGACAGCAAGCTGGGGTGGTACAGGATGGTTATGGAACAAGCCGGTAGCTTTTGTTTTTATCCGTCCGGAGCGTTATACTTATGAATTTATAGAACAGCAGGATACGCTGACTTTGTCCTTCTTGGGAGAAGCACACAAAGATATTCACAAGGTTTGTGGATTTCAGTCGGGAAGAAATGTGGATAAGGTAACAGCAACCGGATTGAAACCTTATATTACAGAAGAAGGCAATGTAACATTCGAACAGGCCCGTCTTGTCTTTGAATGTAAAAAGCTGTATGCCGATATGATTAAGCCTGAACTGTTTTTCGATAAAGAACTGATAGATCGCTGGTATGGCGAAGGACATGGTAATTTCCATAAAATGTATGTAGTGGAAATTACTCATGTATGGGTTGATGAGAATGTAAAGTAATCTGCTTATAGAAAGAAAAAGAGGTATGTTTTTGGAGTAAAAGTCTTTGTCTGCTCCAGTAAAAATTGTTTGTTATATTTGTCTTTTTCTATAATCGACGACGTCGGATGTACAATCGTCGTCGTTGGTTTTGTAATCCGCGTCGCTGGCCGTACAGCCGACGGCGCGGATTACACTTTGTTGTTTATGGCAGCAGATGAAGCTACAGCTATCTGCTCTTCTTTATTTTGCATACAAGTAGATTGCAATTTACTTCTTTTCTTGTATGGCATAAAAAAAGCCGACTTCATATCCGAAGCCGGCCCAGAATGAAAACTTTATTATACAGTCATCACCTTTCAACAATATCTTATCGTGGATTCTGCTGCATATTAGGGTTTGCATCTATTTCCGTTTGTGGAATAGGCAATGCCAGACGCAAATCGTTGGGAGCAATACTGTTGGCTTGTGCATCCTTGATTGTGTTCAGATGCCATCCGCCTTCCCGCTTGATGGTCAGTTTATTTCGGGTATAGTCGTAAAGAGCCAACCCCTCTCCTACCAGTTCTTTGCGTCGTTCTTTCAAGATTCTTTCCAATGTAAATTCTGCTGCTTCTACAGTCTTTGCCGGATTGGTACGACGGCTTACGATTTCGTTAAGATACTCTCTGCCTTTGGAGGATTTATCTCCACCCAGCTTGAAACTTGCTTCTGCTGCATTCAGATAGATTTCGGATAAGCGTACAATACAGAGGTTATTGTCTCTTGGGTCGCCGCTTTTTCCCGGGTATTTAGTCAGATAGACTTTTTCCGAACGGGCAGCTTCAGGAAGACCTTCATTGTTGGAAATGACGGAAGCTTGTGTCAGACAGTGCCGGATGTCATTCGGATCTTCGTTCAGTAAATCCAGATAAGCTTTTGTCAGTATCAGATTGTTCCAGTCTACTTTGGCTTCGTTGGCATACACCATGGGAGCACCTTCTCCTCCCGATCCGCCGGAAGGTTCTGTGAGTGAAAAATAAAATTCGAATAATGATTCCGACTGGAAGTCTTTGCCCCATACATTAGGATACTCTTCGTACGAGTACAGTTGATAAAGTTGTTTGCTGTTTTCAATAACATCGGTAGCAGCTGTATAAGCGGATTCGTTATCTCCTTTATTCAGATATACTCTGGAGAGCAGACCTTGTACGGCCCAGTAATTTAAGAATCCGTCTGCTTTTTCTGTGCTCAATCCGGACAATGAGTTGCTGAGGTCTTCAATCACTTGTTTATAACATTCTGCTACTGTATTCCGCTTTGGCTGATGAGTCTGGTCGGTGATAGTCGTTTCGATAGGTACTCCAAGCGAAGCGCCGTTATCGTAACTGTAAGGCATACCGAAAAGACGTGTCAGGTCGTATAAAGCCAGTCCGCGCATGGCCAATGCTTCCGATTTGATACGGTTTAGCGATTGGGTATCACTGGTCTTTACATTTCCCTGTTCGATATAATACAATAGATTATTGGTCTGGCGTATTACTTTGTAAGCCTGATTCCATACCAGGGTAATGTTGAAGTTATCACTTGCCAGTACATTGTATTCATAATAAGGAGATACACGTCGTCCGGCTCCTTTGCTTTCGCGGGCCTGTACATCTTCTGCCCTGCAATCTCCATAATACAGGTAGTTATCCCCATAGTAGCTGTGGGCAGAAGCCAGACGATAAATTCCGTTCAAGGCACTTTGTGCATCCTCCAATGTCCGGATAGCCTCCGGAGTTTGGATAGAAGTCGACGGGTCTAAGTCGAGCCAACTCTCGGAGCAAGAGGAACTTCCGAGAGTCATCAGAATGAGTATATAAGTATAAAATTTTTTCATAACATTCAGTATTAAAATAGAGTTTAGAAAGTCAGTTGTACACCAAAGCTAAAAGTACGCATGGGAGGTGCCTCACAGAATACCTCTCCGTTGACAGGAGTTTCCGGATCGTATTGTTTCCATTTTGCCCAGGTCAGCAGGTTGCTTCCCGAGAAATAGAAACGGGCTTTATTTACCATTACTTTTCTGGTCCACTCTCGAGGTAGAGTATATCCCAAAGTCAGGTTCTTGAGACGCAAATGGTCGGTGCTGTGGATATAGCGTGAGGAATTGTTGTCGCTTGCCGACTGGTTGTAAACAAAGCGGGGAACATCTGTCTGGTCGCCGGGTTTCTGCCAACGGTCCATAGCATAAGCAGGAAGATTATACTTCGAAGTGTATATGTTGGTTGTTCCGTTTTCAATGTAAGTTCCCAGTTTGTCGAACGAATATCCTCCCAGTGAATAAGTAAGTGTAAAACTTAAATCCAGTTGCTTATAATTTAATATGTTGGTCAGACCGCCCGATATCTTAGGATTCACAGACTTGTATGGGATAGCTTGTGCCTTGCTGATATCGTTGGTGATTTCTCTGCTGTAAGAACCGTCTTTATTCAGAGTATTGGTGTAATAGAGTGCATCTCCGTTTTGAGGATCTACACCGGCAAACTCTTTCACATAAAATGTGTGATATGGCAATCCTACCTTGTGTATGAACCAGGTGCCTTCGATAGATTGTTCCAATTGGCCGTTCAAGGAAATAATCTTATTTGAGTTATGGCTTAAATTAAGGACGGTACTCCAGTTGAAATGTGGAGTTGCAAAGTTGATGGTACGTAGTTCAAGCTCTACTCCTTTGTTATTCAGTTGCCCTACATTACTCAGATAATTGGTAAATCCGGTTGTGGCACTGATAGGAAGACTGTAAAGCAAGTCTTTGGTATCTCGGTTATAATATTCTATGCTCAGGAAAATACGGCTAAGGAAGGCTAAATCCAGTCCGATATTCAGATTGTAGTTCTTTTCCCATTTCAGATTCGGATTAGCCAGCGACGATTCATAAGAACCAAATCCACCCATATAACTTTGGCCGTAGGTGTATAATCCCATGTATCCGTATAAAGAACCGGGTTGATTTCCGTTTACACCATAAGAAGCTCTGATTTTCACATCACTTAGAATGTGTTTGATTGGTTTCATAAACGATTCGTTGCTTAAATGCCACATACCGGATACAGACCAGAAATTGCCCCAACGGTTTTTGGGTGACAAACGTGAGCTTCCGTCCCGACGGAAACTTCCGGCAATGTAGTAACGGTCGTCGTAATCGTAATTCAGACGAGAGAGATACGATAGCATTCTGTATGCCTGGGTAGACGAAATAAAGCTGTTCAATACAGAAGCATTGTCCGGTTCTACCAGATTGCTGTTCGACGGAAGGCGAGAACGCTCTCCTGAAGCTTTATCTGTCTGATAACTTTCTATTTCGTATGCTGCCAGTACATCCAGATGATGTTTATAGTTGAACGTATGTACATAGTTCAGCGAAGTAGAAGAAATCAGTTTTCCGTATTCAATAAATCCTTTGGAAGTCTGTGCATCGCTTCCGCTTTTAGGGCCGGCGGCACTCAGTGGGTTGAAGTATCGTGAATCCTTCTGAATGGTATAGTCGTAACTTAAAGTTTCTTTTAGTTTCAGTCCTTTGAGGGGTTCGATGCTGGCATAACCTGTAGAAAACATACGGGTCATGCGTGTACGGTTATAGTCGGTAAGGATATCCCGTAAAGGATTCAATGTTGTGCCGGGATAAGCTCCTACATAATTCCCGTCTTTGTCTCTTACAGTCATGGAGGGGTTCATGAGCATGGCTACATCAAGGAATGGATTGATGGAAGAACCTCGTTCTTCGTTCATTTCCTGATTCATCTGAGTAAACATTACGTTAGCTCCTACTTCTCCGTATTTTCCTACTTTCTGCGACATATTCAATCGTGCTGAATAGCGGTCGAGGCTGGAATTTTTTGCCAACCCTTCCTGACTGTTATAACCTAATGAAGCATAGAAAGTAGTGCGTTCGTTTCCTCCCGAAACAGAAGCTTCGTAATTTTGATGTATGGCTGTGCGGAGCAGTTCTTTCCTCCAGTCGGTATATCCCAGTTCAGGAACATAAGCGTATTTGCCTATTTCCTGTCCGGCATATTCCGAAGGCGATTTCATTTGTTTGTCGAGTGCATAGTTGTACAAGCCTTCGTATAGTAGTTCGTATCGCTGGTCACCGCTTAAAGTCGGTCTGAAGTCGACAGCAGCATCCGAAAAACCTCCGGCAATGTTCAGTGAAACTTGAGTTCGTCCTGCTTTTCCCTGTTTGGTAGTGATAAGAATTACTCCATTGGCTGCTCGTGAACCGTAGAGTGAAGCTGCCGCTGCATCCTTGATGACGGTAATATTCTCAATATCCGACGGGTTCAGTGTACTCATGATATTGGTTTTGGAGTTATTCATATAAGCTGCATCAGCCCCTCCAGTACTGAGGCTACCTGATGTTACAGGAACTCCGTCGATTACAAATAAAGGTTCTTGTGAAGCATTGAAAGAACCCATACCACGGATACGGATACTTTGATTGGCACCCGGTTGTCCGGAACTGCTGGTAATATTGACACCGGTAGTCATACCTTGCAGCTTTTGTTCCACGGTCATTACAGGAACGTTCTTCATCATATCTGCGCGGAGTGTATTTGCCGAACCGGTAAAGGAGGATTTGGAGAAGTTCCCGTATCCGGTTACTACCACTTCGTCCAAATTCATGGATTCAGCTTCCAGGCTGATGTTTAATATGCCGCTGCTGGGGGCTTTCAGTTCTTGGGTTTTCATTCCTAGGTATGCAACTACCAGTGTACAGTCCGAATTCGGGATTTGAAGTATATATTTCCCTTCAATGTCGGTTACTACACCTTGTGCTTCGTTACCTTTTACAGAGATTGTAGCACCGATAAGCGGCTCACCGTCTTCTGCGGAAGTTACAATTCCTTTGATTTCCTTGTTCTGTGCAAGCAATGGCTGATAGCAGAGACTAATCAGTATAGCAAGCAAAATCTTGATTCTGAAAATTGTCTTCATAATGTTTTATCTTTAGCATAAAACAATAGTTCAAATTTCAGGCCAAACGGGAATAGGGGTTTTAATGGGTTTTAACAAGGTATACAGGAAAAGTATTGTAGAGTTTTTCTACAGAATAGGTGAAAGAATCTACACAGTGAAGTTGTAAAATCTGGATAGTAGAGAGTTGAAATGAATCGGAGATGCTGTGGGGAGAATAAATAGCACAGAGTATATAAAAAGAAAAGCTCTGAAAAAAAATTCAGAGCTTTCAGCGTTGGACTACCAGGATTCGAACCTGGACAAACAGAACCAAAACCTGTTGTGCTACCATTACACCATAGTCCAAACATTAAATTCACTTTCCTTAGAAAGCGTTGCAAAGATAAATGTTTTGTATTATATGCTCCAAATAATTTTTCACTTTTTTTCGTGGCTAAGGTAGAATCATTATCTTTGTCTGTCAATTAATCAAAGAATTATATGAAGAAATTGTTAGTCTGTCTTGCATTGGGGGCAAGCGGTGTGGCAGGTTTTGCTACTACTCCGCTATGGATGCGTGATGTGCGTATTTCTCCTAATGGTCAGGAAATAGTATTTTGTTACAAAGGTGATATTTATAAAGTTAGTACAAAAGGAGGGGAAGCTGTTCAATTGACTACTCAGGATTCTTATGAAGACAATCCGGTGTGGTCGCCGGATGGAAAGCAAATCGCATTTTCAAGCAACCGCTATGGAAACAGCGATATCTTTATCATGTCGGCCAATGGAGGTTCTGCAAAGCGTCTGACGACTCATTCTGCTGCTGAAACTCCGTCTTCATTTACTCCTGACGGTAAGTATATATTGTTTTCGGCTTCTATTCAGGATCCGGCAACGAGTGCTTTATTTCCTACTTCGGCAATGACAGAGCTTTATAAGGTTCCTGTCGCAGGAGGAGCTGTACAGCAAGTATTGGGTACACCTGCCGAAATGGTTTCTTTTGCTTTGACTGGAGATTTCTTCTTGTATCAGGATTGTAAAGGATACGAAGACAAGTGGCGTAAGCATCATACTTCTTCTGTTACACGTGATATCTGGAAATATGATGTAAAGACTGGTTCTCATACTAATCTGACGAAGCGTGCAGGCGAAGACCGTGAACCGGTATTGGCACCAAACGGAAAAGATGTATACTTTTTGAGCGAACGTAATAATGGTTCGTTCAATGTATATCAGTTTGCTTTGGAAACTCCGGAGAAAGTACAGGCTGTAACTTCTTTCAAGACACATCCGGTTCGCTTTCTGTCGGTTGCGGAAAATGGGATGCTTTGCTATACATACGATGGTGAAATCTATACACAGGCAACAGGAGCGAAACCTCAAAAGGTAAAAATTAACGTTACCCGTGATGATGAGGATATTCCGGTGATGTTGAACATGACAAGAGGTATTACTGCAGCTACTCCTTCTCCCGATGGAAAGCAGGTAGCCTTTATTGTACGTGGAGAGGTGTTTGTAACTTCTGTAGAATATGGTACTACCAAACAGATTACACATACTCCGGAAGCGGAAAGTGGAGTTTCTTTCGGAGCAGATAACCGTACTTTGGTGTACTGTAGTGAGCGAGGCGGAAAGAAAGGATTGTATCTTGCCAAGATTACCCGTGAAGAAGATCTCAACTTCCCTAATGCAACATTGATTGAAGAAGAAGCATTGCTCCCTTCTGATAAGGTGGAACGTACCGCTCCTCAGTTCTCTCCAGACGGTAAGGAAGTGGCTTTTATTGAAGACCGTTCCCGTTTGATGGTGGTAAACCTGAAGAGTAAAAAGGTACGTCAGATAACAGACGGTTCTACTTGGTATACTCGTTCTTATCCATTCGACTATTCATGGTCTCCGGATGGAAAATGGTTTGCTTTGGAGTTTATCGGTAACAAGCATGACCCGTATTCGGATGTAGGTATCGTGAGTGCTGATGGAAAAGGTCAGATTGTAAATCTTACTAATAGTGGGTATACCAGCGGTTCTCCTAAGTGGGCAATGGATGGAAATGCCTTACTCTTTACTACCGAACGTTATGGTATGCGTAACCATGCTTCATGGGGTTCGCTGGATGACGTAATGATGGTATTCATGAATCGGGATGCATACGATAAGTTCCGTCTCAGCAAGGAGGATTACGAATTGCAGAAAGAGCTGGAAGCCGAACAGAAGAAAGCTGCAGAAAAGAAGGAAGACAAGGACAAGAAGAAAGATAAGAAAGAAGAGAATGACAAGAAAGAAGAACCGAAGTCTGTTGTGGTAGAACTGGATGGTATCGAAGACCGTATCGTACGCCTGACTCCTAACTCTTCAAGTCTTGCATCGGCTATCCTTTCCAAAGATGGAGAAGACCTGTATTATCTGTCTGCCTTCGAAGGAGGATTTGATATGTGGAAACTGGAATTAAGAAAAGGTAATACCAGTCTGCTGCATAAGATGGATTCGGATGCTGCCTTCATGGAGACTGATAAGGACGGAAAGAATATCTTTATCATCAGCAGCAGTTCGATGAAAAAAATGGATAGTGCATCCGAAAAACTGAAGCCGATTTCTTTTAAGGCACAGATGAAGATGGACTTGGCTGCCGAACGTGAATATATGTTCGATTATGTATATAAGGAAGAAAAGGAACGTTTTTACAGAACCGACATGCATGGAGTAGATTGGGATGCTATGGCTGCTGCATATCGTAAGTTCCTGCCTCATATCAACAATAACTATGACTTTGCCGAACTTTTGAGCGAGTGGCTGGGTGAGCTGAACGTATCTCATACCGGTGGACGTTATTCAGCTTCTCTTCCTGGTGAGGTAACAGCTAATTTAGGCTTGCTGTACGACTGGGGCTATACAGGCAACGGATTGCGTGTGGCAGAAGTGGTAGAGAAATCTCCTTTCGACCGTAGTACATCGAAGGTAAAGGCTGGAGTTATCATTGAAAAGATCGATGGAGAAGAAATCAAGGAAGGTATGGATTATACACCGTTGCTCAATGGTAAGGGTGGAAAGAAAGTATTGGTTTCTTTGTATGATCCACAAACCAAATCGCGTTGGGAAGAAGTGGTGAAACCTATTTCTAACGGTGCATTTTCTTCTTTGCTTTACAAGCGTTGGGTGAAACAGCGTGCGGCAGATGTAGAAAAATGGTCGAACGGTCGTTTGGGTTATGTACACATCGAGTCGATGGACGATGAAAGTTTCCGTACTGTGTATTCGGATATTTTGGGTAAATACAACGACTGCGAAGGCATTGTAATTGATACTCGTTTCAATGGAGGTGGCCGTTTGCACGAAGATATTGAAGTACTGTTCAGCGGTAAAAAATATTTTACTCAGGTAGTACGTGGACGTGAAGCCTGTGATATGCCGAGTCGCCGTTGGAATAAACCTTCTATCATGCTGCAGTGTGAGGCCAACTATTCCAATGCACATGGTACCCCTTGGGTGTATAGTCACCAGAAATTGGGTAAACTTGTTGGAGCACCTGTACCGGGAACAATGACCAGTGTGAATTGGGTTACCTTGCAGGATCGTAGTCTGGTATTTGGTATACCGGTAGTAGGTTATCGTTTGCCCGATGGCAGTTATTTGGAAAATACACAACTTGAGCCGGATGTATATGTATTGAATATTCCTGAAACCATTGTCAAAGGAGAAGATACACAATTGAAAGCTGCTGTCGACGAGTTGTTGAAAGACATAGATCGTAATAGAAAATAAAAAAGATTGATGCCGGTTCTTCTTTGCTGATAGTGGCAGAAAGAACCGGCATATTTGTTTGTTAATATGCTTAAATCTATCGTATGATGTGGAATTATCGTTCTTTATTTGTAAGTGCAGGTGTTTTGGCTGCTGCATCCCCAGGTATTCACGCAGCCGACAAACCTTCTAAGCCCAATATTATTTTTATTCTTTGTGACGACATGGGCTATGGCGACTTAGGTTGCTATGGACAGAAGTATATTTCTACTCCTCACTTAGACCGTATGGCTCAGGAAGGTATGCGCTTTACACAAGCCTATGCCGGAAGTCCGGTGAGTGCTCCTTCGCGTGCTTCTCTGATGACAGGCCAACATTCCGGCCACGGACATATACGTGGAAACAGAGAATACTGGAAAGATGTACCTATGATGAAGTATGGCAATAACGATGAGTATACATTAGTGGGACAGGAACCGTACGATCCAGGACATATCATTTTGCCCGAAATCATGAAGAAAAACGGTTATACAACCGGTATGTTCGGCAAATGGGCTGGAGGATATGAAGGCTCCAGTTCTACTCCGGATAAACGTGGAATAGACGAGTATTATGGCTTTATTTGTCAGTTTCAGGCACATTTGTATTATCCCAACTTTCTGAACCGTTATAGCAGGTCGAAGGGAGATACAGCTACAATTCGGGTGGTGATGGATGAGAATATTCAGTATCCGATGTATGGTGACGAATATAAGAAACGTCCCCAATATTCGGCAGATATGATTCACCGGGAAGCCTTGGAATGGCTCGACAAGCAAGATGGTACACAGCCTTTTTATGGATTCTTTACCTATACACTTCCTCATGCAGAGTTGGCACAGCCTAATGATTCTATTTTGAAGCACTATAAGGAAAAATTCTTTGAAGACAAGACTTGGGGAGGAAGTGAAGGTTCTCGCTATAATCCGGTAGTACATACACATGCCGAGTTTGCTGGTATGATTACACGTCTTGACGCATATGTAGGAGAGATTTTGGCAAAGCTGAAAGAAAAGGGTTTGGACGAGAATACTCTGGTTATATTCAGTAGCGATAACGGACCTCACGAAGAAGGAGGAGCCGATCCGGAATTCTTTGGAAGAGACGGAAAGTTGCGTGGACTGAAGCGACAGTGTCATGAAGGAGGAATTCGCGTACCATTTATTGTGCGATGGCCGGGACATGTTCCGGCAGGTGTAGTCAATGATCATCAGTTGGCTTTTTACGATGTAATGCCTACCTTCTGCGAACTGATAGGTGATAAAAAATTCCCTAAAAAATATCTGAATAAGAAGTTAGAAGGTGATTGTTTCGACGGTATTTCTTTCGCTCCTACTCTGCTGGGAAACAATAATAACCAGAAACAGCACGATTTTCTGTATTGGGAATTTCATGAAACAGACCAGATTGGAGTACGTATGGGCGACTGGAAACTGGTGGTGAAGCAAGGTACTCCTTATCTGTATAATTTGGCTGAGGATATCCATGAAGACCATGATGTGGCAGCACAACATCCTGATTTGGTAGAACGTATGAAGGATATTATTCGTCGGGAACATCGTCCTAATGATTTATTCCCAGTCACTTTACCTCAATAAACCTAAGTTATAACTGATACAGTTTGGAGGTGGTACATATCTGTTTTAACCTTCTCCCGACTGTATCTATTTTTAATCTAATTACTTATGAAATATTCTATATTGCTTCTTTTGTGGCTTTGGGGAAGTATTACGACCTTGTATGCCCAGTGTGATACTGTATCGGTAGGTGTGAAATCGGATGGAACGGAACTGAAGGCAGCAGCTTTTTCTTTCCATCGCTATATCGAATCGTTTACTCTTTCGCCTGATGGGAAGAAGTTGCTGATTACTTCTCCCGATTGGGACAAGTATCCGAAATCGCTCAAAAATAAAGGGCAGTTTGCTTTGTATAATTTGCATACCATGCGGAAAGAGTGGGAGTGGGAAATGGATTTTCCTTATACCAAGGTAAGCTATACCCGGTGGGGTATTTTGAAAAATAGATTTGCCAAACTTTCCCTGATTGATACTGTAACTATGGAACCATTGTGGAAGTTGACATTGTCTCCTGCATACCTTGATGATTCACTGGGTATTGTATTGGGATATGGTAATAACCAGAAAAAGCTCAAGGCTATACAGATGAAAGATGGGAAATTGCTTTGGGAGGCTAAGATTGGGCATAAATATGGGTGGACTCAGTTTTATCCGCTTACACCGGAAGAGGTCTTGATTGTAGGTGATCGGGTGGAGCGACTGAATCTACTGACAGGCCAACACTCTACTTATGAAGCAAAAACCGGAATTATAGACAAGAAAATGATTGCAGGCATGGTGATGCTGGGAGTTGTAGCCGGGGCTATGGGAGCTATGGCTGGGGCTATGGTAGCTCCTGGAGGTTCGGTAGTGGTTCCCTATTGTTTTCCTGTACCCAGTGCAGAAGTTATCTCGGGAATGACTTCGAATGTAATACAGACTGATTCATGTTTCTACTTAGCCGACCGGAATAAAGTGGCGTGTCTGGATTTGCAGTTGACTCCAAAATGGGAATGTGAATTGCCGGATAAGGCAGCTTCTTCATATTTGAGAATGGAAGACGATGTCTTGCATTTGGTTAATACTGGATATGGTGTAAAAGGTGGAATCAATAAGGTTAAGGTCGGGAAAGCGTTTGTGGCGGGATTTCGAGTATCGACCGGAGAACAACTGTATTGGAACTATCTCCCTGAAAAGGAAGACCGGATTATAGAGTGTGCATATGCAGAAGATAAAACATATATGCTGATGCCCGAGGGGCTGGCTTATCGGAATGTAGGAGATTCTGTGCTGAATGTGGCACGGTGGGATACCGAGAAACGTGGAAAGCTGGAAGGAATGATTAATTATACGGTATATGAATGTGATTCATTGTCGGGTGGTTTTCTGCCAGTAGAGTATAATGAAACTCGCTTACCTGTCTTTACAGAGCAGGGACGTCTATATGTGGTAGACAAAAACTTGTGTGTATACCACGAATACGGAGCCGAATCGCTTTATTTCCCTTGTGCGGATATGGGTGACTACGTATGCATCTACAATAAGGATGATTTTAGACTGATTCATAAACTGGGTATGCCGATTTCCTCTCTGTCGGTAGGATGGAAGCAGGGTATGATGACTGATACACAGCTTATTCTACTTGACAATCAGAATCGTTTACTGTTTATTGACAAGAAAGATTTACTGGAATAAACATCATTACACGGGTAGCTAAGTATTGAAGTATTTTCTCGTATTCTTGAGATTATCTTTAGGTAGATACACTTTGGGATATCAATAGAGATAAGTGTGGTAAATTGGAATAATCTACTAGTAATTTATTCCATACTTCTTGTAGTTTATACGAGTAGGAATGGCATAAATATTGAATCTAATTATAATTAAAGAAAAGACTATGTAAAGGGAAATCATTATTTTTGTGTGGAAATAATCTATTACTAACTTAAATTTATTATGAAAAGACAAATTCTATTAGGCATCTGGGGAGCTTGTGCACTTGTATCCCATGCACAGACATTTAAGGAATGGCAAGATCCGGAGGTGAATGCGGTAAATCGTGCACCCATGCACACTAACTTTTTTGCATATGAAAACACTGAATTGGCTACTGAAGGCTTAAAAGAGAAATCAGATAATTTTATGACATTGAACGGACTCTGGAAGTTCTTTTGGGTAAAGAATGCAGATGCTCGTCCTACTGATTTCTGGAAAGTAGATTTTAATGATAAGGGATGGGACCAGCTACAGGTACCAGCTGTATGGGAATTGAACGGATATGGAGATCCTATTTATGTAAATATAGGATATGCCTGGCGAAATCAGTATACTAATAATCCACCTTATGTGCCGGTAGAAGGCAATCATGTGGGATCTTATCGCCGGGAGATTACAGTACCTGCAGATTGGAAAGGAAAGGAAATTATGGCCCATTTCGGAGCGGTAAGTTCGAATATGTATTTGTGGGTAAACGGAAAATATGTTGGTTACAGTGAAGATAGCAAACTGGAGGCCGAGTTTAATCTGACTCCGTATCTGAAACCGGGACAGAAAAATGTTATAGCCTTTCAAGTATTTCGTTGGTGTGATGGAAGTTATTTGGAAGATCAGGATTTTTTCCGCTATACTGGTGTAGCACGCGATTGCTATTTGTATGCACGAAACAAGAATCATATTGAAGATATTAGGGTTACTCCCGATTTGGATAGTGAATACAAGGATGGTTCATTGGATGTTCGTTTACAGTTGAGAGGTAATTCTGATGTTACATTAGAACTTCTGGATGCAGAGAATAAAGTAGTAGCTACAGCATATACCAAAGGTGCTGGTAAACTTGCTGCTACCATCGGTTTGAAAAATCCACATAAATGGACTGCAGAAACACCTTATCTGTATACACTGCGTGCTACCTTGAAAAATGGAAATACAATCAATGAAGTGGTTCCTGTAAAAGTAGGTTTCCGCAAAATAGAGATGAAAAATGCACAGTTGCTGGTAAATGGTCAGCCTATTCTTATTAAAGGTGCAGATCGTCATGAGATGGATCCGGATGAAGGATATCATGTTTCTCGTGAGCGTATGATTCAGGATATACAGATTATGAAGATGTTCAATTTGAATGCAGTACGTACCTGTCACTATCCGGATGATAATTTTTGGTATGATTTGTGTGATAAATACGGTATTTATGTAGTTGCTGAGGCGAATATAGAATCACACGGAATGGGATATGACGAGTTGACATTAGCCAAGAATCCTTCTTATAAAAAAGCACATCTGGAACGTAATCAGCGTAATGTACAGCGTGGTTTCAATCATCCAAGTATTATTTTCTGGTCATTGGGTAATGAAGCTGGATATGGCCCGAATTTTGAAACTGCTTACGATTGGATTAAGGCTGAAGATCCGAGCCGTATGGTACAATATGAACAGGCTGGTACCTCGGGAAAGACTGATATCTATTGTCCGATGTATGCTCGTTATAAATGGTGTGAAGAATATGCAACAGATAATCAGTATCAGAAGCCGTTGATTCAGTGTGAATATGCTCATGCTATGGGTAACTCTCAGGGAGGATTTAAGGAGTATTGGGATTTGTTTCGTAAGTATCCGAAGTTGCAGGGAGGATTTATCTGGGACTTCGTGGATCAGTCGTGTCGATGGACTGGTAAAAACGGAAAGATGATTTATGCATATGGAGGTGATTTCAACCGTTTTGATGCAAGCGACAATAATTTCTGTGATAATGGATTGATTAGTCCGGACCGTAAACCTAATCCGCATATGTATGAGGTGGGGTATTTTTATCAGAATATTTGGACTACCGCTCGCGATCTCTCGAAAGGAGAAATCAATGTGTACAATGAAAACTTTTTCCGTGATTTGTCTGCTTATGCCTTGGAATGGCAAGTGTTGAAAGACGGGCAAGTAATGCGTAGCGGAAGAGTGGAAGAACTGAAGGTCGCTCCGAGAACAACTTCTGTACTGAAACTTGACCTTGGACAGACTGATACAAAAGGGGAATGGTTGCTGAATGTGAAATATCTTCAGAAGAATCGGGAAGGATTGATACCTGCCGGTCATGTGGTCGCAAAAGCTCAGTTGGCTTTGACCGAATATCAGGTACCTTCTATGGAGTTGAAGAATGTTGAAGAAAGCAATCAAACTGTTGTTGTTCCTCGTATAAAGAATAAGAATCAAAATCGGATGGTGGTAGAAGGTACTCATTTCAATATCCAGTTTAACAAACAAAATGGATATATGGATAAGTATGAGGTGAATGGAGTGAATATGATAAAAGATGGAGAGGCATTGACACCAAATTTTTGGCGTGCTCCGACTGATAATGATTTTGGAGCCATGCTTCAGCAGAAATATGTAGCATGGAAAAATCCAGGTATGAAACTGTTGTCTTTGAAAGGAGAAATGAAAGAAGGTATAGCTGTAGTTTCTGCTGAGTATGAAATGGAAAAAGTTTCTGCTGAATTACAGTTGACTTATTTCATTAATAATAAGGGTGCGGTAAAAGTGGTACAGAAAATGACAGCAGACAAAAATGCTGAAGTTTCCAATTTATTCCGTTTTGGTATGCAATTGGTGATGCCTAAAGCGTTCGATAAAATTGCTTATTATGGACGTGGTCCGGTAGAGAATTATGTAGACCGTAAGAGTAGTGCCGATTTAGGTATCTATAATCAATTGGTAAAAGATCAGTTCTATGCTTATATCCGTCCACAGGAAAATGGAACGAAGTCGGATATACGTTGGTGGAGACAGACGAATGCTGCGGGTAACGGATTATGCTTCGTGTCCGAAGCTCCTTTCTCTGCATCGGCTCTACATTATACTATTGATTCATTGGATTCCGGTTGGGTAAAAGAACAGAAACATTCCAATGAGGTGGAAGAGGCTGATTTGGTGAACCTACTGATTGATAAAGCTCAGATGGGACTGGGATGTGTAGACAGTTGGGGAGAATTGCCAAGAGAAGAGTATAGATTGCCTTATGGTGATTATGAATTTACTTTCATTATGACACCGGTTACTCATCAGATTGTAATTAAGTAAGCTGTGTTGTTCTAAGGGATAGATTGTGTAGAGAGAGTCTTTTATATTCTCTTTACCAAAGAGAAAAATCCCAGAGTCTCTTAAAGAGTACTCTGGGATTCTTTTTTATATTTGATAACTGCTTTATTTCCGGTTTGTTTCTTTCTTGCGGTATTCCGAAGGAGATATTCCCATTACTTTGGTAAATACTCGTGAGAAATAGGCGGTTTCTTCAAATCCTAGTTGAATAGCCACTTCGTTTATTTTCATATCGGTCAGTTCAATGTATTGGCAGGCTTTCTGTATCTTTAGGCAGATGAAGTAATTGATTGGTGATACTCCCGTTTCTTTCTGAAACAATGCAGAAAAGTGTGAGGGAGAGTATTTGAAGTTACTGGCCAACTGCTTGAGGGTCATATTATGATGTATATTTTCCTGCATATAATGAATAGCTTTAGAAGCCAGTGAACTGTCTTTGTTACCTGCAGCTACATTGATATACCGATAAGGTTCCAGATAAATGAAAGAGCCTAAGAAACGGTATAGACTGAGGGAAGTATATACCATGTATTCTTTGATATATCCCATGGAGAAACATTGATAGATCTCTTCGAATAGGTCTAAACGTTCTTGCATTCTTGAAGAATTTCCAGGCTGAATGGGCTGAGGATTGGGAAAAGAGGGAAGAAAGTTTGCGCATAATTTTCCACGGAAATGAATCCAATAGATAGTCCATGGATTATCATTATTAGCCCCGAATGCATAAGGGCTTCCGGGAGGAATAATGATATATTCATTTTGTTTTACTGTATAGGTCTTTCCATGTATCTGATACCATCCTTCTCCGGCAGTACAGTAAATCAGCATGGCATAATCACATCCGTTATTTTTCTGAATATAATGATATTTCACGTGCGGGAAGAAACCTATCCTTCTAAGATATAAGTTTCCTATCAGAGGATCTTTACTGTAAGTAGACAGCAAATCTTCTGGCAGGGAAAGTACACGTTCGCCTCTGAATCCTTCTTTTATTTTCATCACTATCTAAAATAGTAAGATTGTACAATCAATTCACAACAAAGGTAAGGAATGTTCCGTAAGAATTGCTGTACTTTTGTCTAAAATTTAAAATATATAGTTGTCATGAGAGCAAGTAATTACGATAAACATCCTTTTACCGCAGTAAACGGTAATTTGTGGAAAGGATGGGAGAATATTAGTGAAGAACTGATGCATTGTATCCAGCAGAAAGCACAGCAGGGTACTTGTGTATGTGTGGTAGAATGTTACCATGGAGTTCATCACGAAGAATTGGAAGCTGGATTTGCTTTGCTGAAACCGGCTTTGACTATTCACACAAAAGATTTGTTTAAATCGGAAGAAGAATTGAAGCCGATGTTGCAGCCGAATATTACAGACGACTGTTTGTTTGGTTTCCGTGCTCATTTCTCGTATGCCGACTTTTTGGATCAGGATAAGGTAAAGGCTGCACAAAAACAGGTTGCTGATGCAAAAGGTTTAGTGTTGGTATATGGACATGGTGCGGCTACTGTATGTCCGGCTGATGTTTTGGTATATGCCGATATGCCTCGTTGGGAAATCCAGTTGCGTGCACGTCGTCATGAAATTAACGGTTTGGGTGTACATAATAGTGAAGAAGCTCCTTCTTATCAATACAAGAGAGGTTATTTTGTAGACTGGATAGTTTGTGACAACTTGAAAAAGACTTTGTTGCCGGTAGCCGACTATTGGTTGGATACAACTATCAGCGGACAACCTAAGATGATTGAAGGAGAAACTTTGCGTAAAGGTCTTGAAAAAACAGCACATCGTCCGTTCCGTGTAGTACCATTCTTCGATCCGGCACCTTGGGGTGGACAGTGGATGAAGGAAGTGTGCGATTTGGATCGTTCGAGAGCAAATTTCGGATGGTGTTTCGACTGTGTTCCTGAGGAAAACAGCTTGAATCTTCAGGTACAAGGTGAATTGTTTGAAATGCCTGCAAACAACTTGGTATTCTATCAGACAAGAAATCTGTTGGGTGGACCGGTAGAAGCTCGCTTTGGTCAGGACTTCCCTATCCGTTTCGACTTCCTCGATACGATGCAGGGAGGCAACTTGAGTTTGCAGGTACATCCTACTACACAATATATCCGTGATACATTCGGTATCTACTATACTCAGGACGAAAGTTACTATTTGTTGGATGCAGAAGAAGGTGCTACTGTATTCCTCGGCTTGAAGACAGGTGTAAATCCGGATGAAATGATTGATGCTTTGAATGAATCGCAGCAGACAGGAAAAGCTTTTGATGCAAATAAATATGTAAATCAGTGGCCGGCTAAGAAACATGACCATTATTTGATTCCTGGTGGTACTATTCACTGCTCTGGAGCAGGTGCAATGGTATTGGAAATCAGTTCTACTCCGAATATCTTTACATTTAAGTTGTGGGACTGGGGCCGTTTGGGATTGGATGGTCGTCCTCGTCCTATCAATATTGGTCATGGTTCAAAAGTAATTCAGTGGGAACGTCAGACAGAATTTACTCGCGAACACCTTATCAACCATGTAGAACCGATGGGTTCTGGAGAAGGCTGGAGAGAAGAACGTACAGGTTTGCATGAAAATGAATTTATCGAAACACGCAGACACTGGTTTACTGGTAAAGTTGCTCATCATACAAATGGCGGTGTGAATGTATTGAACGTAATCGAAGGCGAAGAATTGATTGTAGAAAGTCCGACAAATGCATTCGAACCATTTGTAGTACATTATGCTGAAACATTTATTATACCGGCTTCGGTAGGTGAATATACTATCCGCCCTTACGGTACTTCAGAAGGTAAGGAATGTGGTACCATCAAGGCATTTGTACGCTTTAATGCATAAGATTATGAAGACGGAAAAACGAATTGTAATGACATTGGATGCAGGGGGAACCAATCTGGTTTTCTCTGCCATTCAGGACGGAAAGGAGATAGTCTCCCCTATTACATATCCGTCGGAGGTGGATGACATTCAGATATGTCTTCAAACTCTGTTGAAAGGTTTTGAGGAAGTAAAGGCTTTGCTTTCCGAATCTCCTGTTGCTATCAGTTTTGCCTTTCCCGGTCCGGCAGATTATCGTGCTGGTATTATCGGAAATCTGCCTAACTTCCCGGCTTTCCGTGGAAAGGGAGTTCCCTTGGGTCCTTTTTTGTCGGAGCATTTCGGTATTCCTGTGTTCATTAATAATGACGGTAATCTTTTTGCATATGGAGAGGCTTTGGCTGGAGCATTGCCGGAAGTGAACGCATTGCTGGAAAAGGCAGGTAACTCGAAACGCTATCATAATCTTATCGGTATTACGTTTGGTACCGGATTCGGATGTGGAATTGTTATTAACCAGGAATTATTGTTTGGAGACAATCAGACTGGTGGACACATCTGGTGCTTGCGTAATAAGAAGTATCCTTCGTACATCGTAGAAGAAAGTGTAAGCAAACGGGCTGTTCCCAGAGTATATAATGAATTATCTGGTAATACTTCTGAATTGACCCCTAAAGATGTATTTGATATTGCCGAAGGGGTATGTCCTGGTAACAGAGAAGCAGCTATAGCAGCTTTCTCTGAGTTGGGAACCATGGCTGGTGATGCCATTGCTACAGCTTTGTCACTGATAGACGGGCTGGTCGTGATAGGGGGAGGACTGGCTGGTGCAGCGAAGTATATTCTGCCGGCACTGATGGACGAATTGAAAGGAAAAATCAGTATGAAAGACGGTACAGAGTTTAATAGACTTTCATCAATTCCGTATTGTCTGGAGAATCCGAATGAATTGGAAGCTTTTCTTCAAAGCGATTCTTATGAACTTGATATACCGGGTACAGATAAGAAAATACGTTGCTGCTTCGATAAGAAGATTGGTGTACTTTTGTCTCATGTGGGCGCAAATCGTGCTATTGCTTTAGGAGCATATTGGTATGCATTGAATGAGTTGGATAAAAATAAATAGAATATGAAGAAATATATACAGACATTGTCGGTCGCATTACTTGCTTTGGGTGGCGTAGCTTGTAGTACAAGCAAAGAGCAGGTAGCTTCTCAGGAAGAATTATCGCAATATGTAGAGCCGCGTATCGGTACGGCTCATTGCCGTTGGTTTCATTTTGCACCAGGTGCAATGCCTTTTGGTATGGCTAAACCGGGACCTTCTACCAATGGCTCTTTAGGAAATGCTTCCGGATGGGAAGCAACGGGATACGATTATCGTGATACTTCTATTGAAGGTTTTCCATGCTTACATGAATTCCAAGTAGGAGGAATCGTTTTGATGCCTACTCAAGGTGAGTTGAAAACAATACCGGGACTACCTACCGATAGTGTAAAGAAGGGATATCGTTCGGCATTCGACCGTAATACAGAAGTTGTACAGCCTGGATATTATTCTGTACTACTGAAAGATTATCAGATTAAGGCAGAGGTTACTGCAACTCCTCGTGTCGCTTTTCAACGTTTTTCTTTCTCGAAAGGTGGAGAAAATCATATTTTGTTTGATATAGGTAACCGTCAGGGAGAGAGTGGAGCAGCAGTAGATGCTTCTGTCGTTTATACCGAAGACGGCAGGATAGAGGGATGGGTAATAACTGAACCCGAATATGTAAAGAAATATCAGCCGGGAGCACAAGTGCCATTGTATTTTTCTGCTGTAGTAGACAAACAGCCTGATGGTTTTGGTGTATTCAATGGTGATAATGTAAAACAGGGAGTACGTGAAACAAAAGGTGTAGGCGCTGGTGTTTATCTCACTTATCAGGTAAAAGATTCTGTACAAGTGACTGCAAAAGTGGGTTTGTCGTATACTTCTGTAGAAAATGCACGAATCAACTTGCAGAAAGAAGCTGAAAATCTGTCGTTCGACGAAGTAAAAGAACAGTCACACCAAACATGGGAAAACTACTTAGGACGAGTACGTGTGGAAACAGCCGATAAGAACAATAAAATTAAGTTCTATACCGGTCTGTACCATGCGTTGCTGGGAAGAGGACTGGTGAACGATGTGAATGGTGCTTATCCGCATCACAATGGCTCTATTGGTCAGCTTCCAATGGAAGGAGACAAGCCTGTACACAATGTGTATAATACCGATGCTATTTGGGGAGGTCAGTGGAATTTGGCTCAGATTTGGGCATTGGCTTATCCGGAATACCTTTCCGATTATATCAGTAGTCATTTGCAGGCTTACAAAGATGCAGGATGGCTGGCCGATGGCTTAGCCAATAACCGTTATGTATCAGGAGTAGGTACTAATCTGTTGAGTACGGTAATTGCGGGAGCTTATCAATGCGGTATACGTGATTTTGATACAAAACTGGCTTATGAAGCTTGCTTGAAGAACGAACTGGATGGAAAGAACCGTCCTTTAGGAGCTGGAAAAGTCGATACAGAGATGTTTGTAAAATATGGCTATGTTCCTCATCTGGATGAAGGAAATGGCCCCGATGAGGCGTTTATGTTCTCTGCTTCTCATACATTGGAGTATTCGTACAGTGCTTGGGCGGTAGCTCAATGGGCAAAAGAAAATGGAGATGAGAAGAATTATAATGAATTGATGCGTTTGTCTAAGGGTTGGGAAAGACTTTATGATGCTTCTACAAACTTTATCCGCCCGAAGAAGGCTGATGGTCAGTTTATAGAACCTTTCGACCCGATGCAGGTTTGGAGAGGATTCCAGGAAGGAAATGCATGGCAGTATACTTTCTATGTACCTCATGATACAAAGTCTTTGGTCGAAAAAGTGGGAGCTGATGTGTTTACTGCTCGTTTGGACAGTATCTTTACTCAGTCGCAGAAGAAGATATTTAGTGGTGGTACTGAGGTAGGAGCCTTTGCCGGACTTCAGACGCTTTATAATCAGGGTAACCAGCCTTGTCTGCATATTTCATGGTTGTTCAATGAAGCTGGTCGTCCGTCGCTCACTCAGAAATGGGTTCGTGCTATCTTGAACGAGTTCTATGGAACAGAAGGTATTCACGGCTATGGATATGGTCAGGATGAGGATCAAGGTCAGTTGGGAGCTTGGTACGTGATTTCTTCAATGGGACTTTTTGATGTAAAAGGATTGACAGATTCTGAACCCTCTGTTGGTTTGGGAGCTCCTTTGTTCGATAAGATTACCATTCAATTAAATAATCAATACTACAAAGGTAAGGAATTTGTCATTGAGGTGAAGAACAATACAGCAGAAAATCCTTATGTACAGCAATATACATTAAATGGAGAAGCGTTGCATGAAACGCGTATACCGTTCTCTGCACTGACAGAAGGAGGATATTTACAGATAGAAATGGGCAGTCAGCCTAAAGATCAATATTAAATAATGACATTACTATGAAAACGCCTATATACGTATCTAAGAATACGTTATTTCCCATCTTATTTGGCTTTTTTGTGATGGGATTTGTGGATGTGGTAGGGATTGCAGCAAACTATGTAAAGAAGGACTTTGTTCTGTCGGAAACATTAACCAATTTGTTGCCGATGATGGTATTCTTCTGGTTTGCTGTCTTCTCTATCCCAGCCGGAGTGATGATGAGTAAGATTGGTAAGAAAAATACAGTGGCTACAGCTATGCTGATAACCATTGTAGCAATGATCTTGCCGATGTGTAGTTACAGTTTTCCTGTAGTTTTGTTTGCCTTTGCCTTGTTGGGCATTGGTAATACAATTCTGCAGGTTACCTTAAACCCTATGGTGGCTGGACTGATTTCGGGGAATGCATTGGCCAGTGTGCTTACATTGGGACAATTTTTGAAAGCAGTTTCTTCTTTCCTTGGTCCGCTTATCGCCGGAGGAGCAGCTTCTTTATGGGGAGATTGGAAACTGATATTTCCCGTATATGCCATTGTTACATTGATTTCAATGCTTTGGTTGTTGGGATGTGTACACGAAAATGCATCAAAAGAGGTACATGTAACCAGTTTTTCTTCAGCTATCGGATTATTTAAAGACCGTTATATCCTGATGTTGTTCCTAGGTATTTTATTCGTAGTCGGAATTGATGTGGGACTGAATACTACTATCCCTAAACTGTTGATGGAACGTGTTGGCTTGTCTTTGGATGAGGCTGGATTGGGTACTAGTCTTTACTTTTCTGCCCGTACTATCGGTACATTTGTCGGAACTTTCCTTTTGGTAAGAATTTCTTCCGGTACTTTCCTTAAGCTTAGCATGCTGCTTAGTATTCCGGTATTTATTGGATTGCTATCATTTCAGTCTTTATGGTTGCTTTGTACAATGATTGTACTGGTAGGTTTGCTTTGTGCTAATGTATTTTCTATTCTGTTTTCTTGTGCCTTGCAACATAAACCAGAATACGATAGTGAAATCTCTGCTTTAATGATCATGGGCGTATCTGGTGGAGCACTGGTTCCATTGTTGATGGGAGTCGTTTCAGATGGATTTAGTCTGACAGCTGGAATGGCGGTATTATTGCTTTGTTTGCTTTATTTGGCACTGGTATCGTTCCGAATTAAGAAAGTATAAGGTAAAAGCTACGAAAGAATATAAATAGATATTTTTCTTTTGTGAGATAAAGGTTAATGAAGAATAGAGTGGTTATGCCGCTGTAGAAATACATCTATACGAATCGTATCGTTGTGTTTTTGCAGTGGCATCATTCTTTTTATTAATTGGATAGTATATGAAATAAAAATACCCCTCTGCAAATGTTTGACTTGCAAAGGGGTATTTATAAGATATAAACAGGTTTCTGTTTATTTAGCAATAATCAAGTAGTAGTTTTTCTTACCACGCTGAACGAGCAAATATTTCTCATCCAACAGATCTGCTGTGGTAATCATCTGATCGAAAGCAGTTAACTTTTCTTTGTTCAGTGATACGCCTCCACCTTGTGCCATTTTACGCATTTCACCTTTTGATGGGAAAATGTTGGTCTTTTCGGCAAACAAGTCTACAGCCTTGATACCAGCCTCGATGTCAGTCTTAGCTACTTCAAACTGAGGTACTCCTTCGAATACAGACAGCAGAGTGTCTTCATCCAGCTTTTTCAATGCTTCTGAAGTAGCATTACCGAACAAGATATTCGAAGCTTCTACCGCTGCATTGTAGTCTTCTTCAGAGTGTACCATGATAGTAACTTCTTTTGCCAGACGTTTCTGCAATGTACGCAAATGCGGAGCTTCTTTGTGTTCAGCAATCAATGCATCAATTTCTTCTTTGGTAAGAGAAGTAAAGATTTTGATATAGCGTTCTGCATCTTCGTCGCTTACATTCAGCCAGAACTGATAGAATTTATATGGAGAAGTATAGCGTGGATCCAGCCATACATTTCCCGACTCAGTTTTTCCGAACTTAGTTCCGTCTGCCTTTGTAATCAACGGGCAAGTCAATGCAAATACCTCTCCCCCGTTTGTACGACGGATCAGTTCGGCACCGGTAGTAATGTTTCCCCACTGGTCTGAACCACCCATCTGAAGTTTACAGTTCTTGGTTTCGTACAAATGCAGGAAGTCGTATCCTTGTAAAAGCTGATAAGTAAATTCGGTAAATGAAAGACCGTCGCGTGCTTCACCGTTCAAACGTTTCTGTACAGAGTCTTTTGCCATCATGTAGTTTACAGTGATGTGCTTTCCTACAGTACGGGCAAAATCGAGGAAGGTGAAATCTTTCATCCAGTCGTAGTTGTTGACCAATTCTGCACGGTTAGGAGCATCCGACTCGAAGTCGAGAAATTTGCTCAACTGTTTCTTGATACACTCCTGGTTGTGGCGCAGTGTTTCTTCGTTCAGCAGGTTACGTTCCTGTGATTTTCCTGAAGGGTCTCCAATCATACCTGTTGCACCGCCTACCAGAGCCAGCGGTTTGTGTCCGCAACGCTGGAAATGCTTCAGAATCATTACGCTTACCAAGTGGCCGATGTGCAATGAATCGGCTGTTGGGTCAATACCTACGTAAGCTGTAACCATTTCTTTTTCCAGTAACTCTTCTGTACCGGGCATCATGGTATGTACCATTCCGCGCCATCTTAATTCTTCTACAAAATTCATCGAATGATATTCTTTGGTTTAAATATTTGTTAGATTCTTGTAAAAGACAAAAGTACGACTCTTTCTCTGAATAACCAACTTTTATCGGCTAAAAAAGAGCTGGTTAATCGTTGTCTGAACCCTATCTTTGAGCTCTTCTTCAGCGGTATGGAGTAAAGATGCGGCTTCTTGATAAAGACTGTGTACGGACTGTTCATCTTCATCTGTTTCGATCAGAATTCGGTCGTTGGGGATACTTTGTAAGGCTTCGTGATTATACTTACTTCCGAAAGAAAGATAAAATCCTTGTCGGACAAGACTCTGTGCCAGTTCTCTTTTCCCTCTGAAACCATGGATAATCCACGCATTATGTGGGCAGTATTCTTTTTTTAATGCGATTAGTTCGTTTGTGGTTTTAACGGCATGTAGAATAAGTGGAAGCCGGTAATGTTCGGCTATGGAAATAATTTCACGGAATACCTTTAGCTGAAGTTCAAAGGGAGTTTGACACAATTTATCCAATCCGGCTTCGCCGATGGCAATAGTCCTTATGTCAGTTGCAGCCATGGTACGAACCCATTCCAATTGGTCTTTATAATCCGCCTCAGATACATACCACGGATGAATACCTGCCGATAGGAATACAGTTTCATTGGGTATTGGTGTGTTCCACATGGAACAGCTGAGAATAGCTGATGATGCAGAGGAAGGCAACCGGTGGGTATGGATATCGAGCAACATAGTCTGGTGATTATTACGGTACAGGGTCATATCCTGAGCCTCCCCATGGATGACAGCGCAGAAGACGGCGTATGGTGAGATATAATCCTTTTATCGGTCCGTGTTTCTGAAGTGCTTCAATGGCATACTGTGAACACGTTGGGGTGAACCGGCATGAAGGAGGCGTGAAAGGAGAAATACAGTTCCGGTAGAAATAAATGGGAAGTAAAAGCAGATACGTAATCAGTTTTCTCATGAGAAATGCTCTGTAGTAAGCGTCAGAAGTTTCTTTACTTTTGCTTCTACTTCATTGGAAGAATGAAGTTCATTATCCAACCAAATAAAGGCTATGATAGCCTTTTTGCCGGAAGCAGCCAGAGAGTCGGTCAGAATTTGCCGATGTTTGCGGTAGGCTTCCCTTATCTGACGTTTCACACGATTGCGTTTGACTGCCCGTTTAAAACGTTTTTTAGGTACGCTGATAAGAATAGACACAACTGGCAGATTTTCTTTTTCAACAGGCATATAGACAATACGTAGCGGAAAGGCAGGGAATGATTTTCCGCCACCGGAAAACAAACGTTCAATAAGAATCCGGCTGTTTAAACGTTCTGCTTTTCGTAAAGTCTGTTTTTCTGTTTCTGCCATGATGGGAATTATATAAAAATAGTCCTGAACATAATAACTGTCTACAAAGATAAACTTAAATTGCGTTTCTCAGCGCAGTTGCAGACTTTTTATTATGTTCAGGACAATGATATTCAAATGAATTACTTGTTATGCTCGCCAATGAACATGTCCAATGCTGCAGGCATAGAAGGTGCTACACTTGTAGGAGCTTCTAAGTCGAGACGTAATCCTGCATCTTTTACAGCTTTGGCTGTAGTAGGTCCAAAACTACCAATGGCAATGTCCTTCTGTTCAAAGTTCGGGAAATTCTTCATCAGCGACTGGATACCGGCCGGACTGAAGAATATCAGCATGTCATAGTCGAACTTTTCCTCAGGAGTAAAGTCGTTACTTACCGTACGGTACATAACGCCTTCTGTATGTTGTATTTTATGTTTGTCCAATAAGTCTTTTACTTCATCGTTGTGCACGTCAGACATTGGGATAAAATACTTTTCTGTGTTATGTTTGACGATTTGTGGTATCAAATCAGCAAACTTACCGGTTGCTCCAAAGAATACTTTACGTTTGCGATACTGTACGTATTTCTGTATGTACAATGCAATTGTTTCTGAAGTACAGAAGTATTTCATTGTCTCAGGAATTGTGACGCGCAACTCAGTACACAGATTGAAAAAATGATCAATAGCATGACGTGATGTAAATACGACTGCTGTATGATCTAAAATTGATATTTTTTGTTGTCTGAATTCTTTTGCCGACAGACTCTCAACTTTTATAAACGGACGGAAAACTATCTCCACGCCGTACTTCTCAGCAATGTCAAAATAGGGTGACTTTTCTGATGTGGGTTTAGGCTGAGAAACCAGAATTTTCTTTATCTTCAATTTTCTAAAAGTTTAAAAATAAAAAATGATTAGTATAATTTATTCCTTCCCATAACAAGAAAGAGGGTGCTAATTCGAGAGCGCAAAAGTACAGAATTAAATGTAGAATACCATGAATTTGTTTGAAAAAGTTTCTAATACACTTATAAAATAGCAATATTTTAGTAAAAATAAGAATAAATAGTATGAAAACTTTTGTTGTGGCAAAATTCAGGTCAAAATAAATAATCAATAGTACCACCGGAAATAATAATAGCCCTCCTAAAATTATTACGTCAAAATATGTTTCTATCCATGCCTTGTTTTGCTCTTTCTCGAAAAAAATCCAGTTAATGAAAGAATATAAGGCGTATTTCAGCAATATAAATAAAACGACCGTAAAAATGTAGATCGTCAAAAGAAGCCCATGTGGTATATGAGTGAAAAGATAGGAAGAGTGATCTGCAAAGTAATCATACAGGCATAATCCTCCTAAAATATAGGTGATGCAGTTTAAAACAATACTATGATGAAAGTATGCGTTTGCTACAATTGTTGTTTGATTGTTTTTCCGTCCTCCTTGAAATAATTTCTTGATTCTGAAGAGCAGATATTTCTTGCCGTCTTTCAGTACAAATGTACCGAGAAAAAAGCAAAGCAGTACAATGCAGGTGATAAACCAGTCTGCACGCAGCATGTAAGGTATGGGTTCTCCGTTCATATTGCTGCAAATTTACGAATATCTTTGCTCCACAAAGGAGTAGAGTATAATAAATTGAGGGCTTCTTGTGGAGTTGTAGCTACCTGCCAGATATGTCCATGTTCCCGGCGCATGAAATTTTCTTCTATAGCATGCTCCAGCATTTCAAGTAACGGATTGTAGAATCCGTTTATATTAAGAATGACAATCGGTTTCAAGTATAGTCCAAGTTGTTTCCAGGTAATGATTTCAAGCAATTCTTCCAGTGTTCCGCAACCTCCCGGCAGTGCAATGACACCGTCCGAAAGATCGGCCATGATTTTTTTGCGTTCGTGCATGCTTTCGGTCTCTATCAGTTTGGTAAGCCCTTTATGGTGCCATCCTTGTTCTACCATAAAATGAGGTATAACTCCCGTCACTGTTCCTCCGGCAGCCAGTGCGGCATCGCTGATACTACACATCAAGCCTAAACATCCGGCACCATTGATTAAATTGATACGCTGACGAGCAAGTAGTTTACCTAATTCTTGTGCTGCTTCAAAATAAATCGGAGCGATTTTAGTACTGGAAGCACTATAGACGCATACATTTTTTATATCATTCATAAACGAGGAATACAATACGGGAAATAAAAAATAAAGAATGAGAAATAAATTTATAACTCATTCTTTATTTTATTCTTTTATTGAAAAGGATTAGAGTCCAAAAGCTTGTTTAACTTTGTCTACGTAGTCAAGTTTTTCCCAAGTAAACAGTTCTACTTCTACTTCTTTGTTACCTTCGTAGGCAGATTCAAAGTATTTGGTTACAACTTTAGGTTCACGTCCCATGTGGCCGTATGCTGCAGTTTCGCTATAAATAGGATTACGCAGTTTCAGGCGCTCTTCGATGGCACGTGGGCGCATGTCGAATATTTCGTCAACTTTCTTGGCAATTTCACCGTCGGTCATAGCTACATTGCTGCGTCCGTATGTATTGACATAGATATTAATCGGACGAGCGACTCCGATAGCATATGAAACCTGTACCAATATTTCATCGGCTACTCCGGCAGCTACCAGGTTTTTGGCAATGTGACGTGCTGCATAAGCTGCACTACGGTCTACTTTGCTTGGATCTTTTCCAGAGAAAGCACCACCGCCATGAGCGCCGGCACCTCCGTAAGTGTCGACAATGATTTTACGTCCAGTCAGTCCGGTATCTCCATGTGGGCCACCGATTACGAATTTACCGGTTGGGTTTACGTGGTAAGTAATCTGGTCATTGAACAAAGTCAATACTTCCGGATTGTGAATTTCTGCAATGACACGAGGCATCAGGATTTCGATGACATCCTTGCGGATTTGTGCCAGCATTTCTTCGTCTGCTTTCAACTGTGCTTCTTTAGAGTCGTCGGCAGGCTGAACAAATTCGTCGTGCTGAGTAGAAACAACGATTGTATCGATACGAACCGGACGGCGATTGTCATCGTATTCAATGGTTACCTGGCTCTTTGCATCCGGACGAAGATAAGTCATAACCTTGCCTTCACGGCGGATTTCTGCCAGTACCATCAGTACTTTATGTGCCAAGTCGAGAGACAGTGGCATATAGTTTTCTGTTTCTTTGGTTGCGTAGCCAAACATCATTCCCTGGTCGCCTGCACCCTGATTCATCGGGTCTTCGCGTTCTACTCCTCGGTTGATGTCAGGACTCTGTTCGTGGATAGCCGAGAATACACCGCAAGAGTTTCCTTCGAACATGTATTCACTCTTGGTATATCCTATTTTGTTGATGACTTCGCGTGCTACACGTTGCAGGTCGATATACGCTTTGGTTTTCACTTCTCCTGCCAAAACTACCTGTCCGGTAGTAACCAATGTTTCGCAAGCTACTTTCGAGTTAGGATCGTAAGCCAGCAATTTGTCGAGTACGGCATCAGAAATCTGATCCGCTACTTTGTCAGGGTGTCCTTCAGACACAGATTCAGATGTGAATAAGTATCCCATGTTTTTAATAATTAAGTAATTAATGATTAATATTATCCGTGTACGGACAAGAGTAGAAGTGTTATCTGCAAGGAAGCACTATGTATTTTAGCATTTTTTTGCGTGGTTGCAAGCTACTCAAATCTTTCCACTTTTTCTTTTCGGCTGCAAAGATAGAGATATAAATTGGAATAATTACAATTTATGCTTTATTTTAACACATTTAACGTCGGTTTATTGTGGGGTGGTTTGTTGGAATATCCGTTTGGGGTAACAATTGGGTATCAGGTTAATAACACTCAGATTATGGATGTTTTAGTACTTCTTTTGTCTTTTGTTTATAGAGTATTTAAACTAAAAGATCCGTATAAATTGACTGGTATATCATTTATACGGATCTTTATTTACAAATAGATATTGATTATTGAACTTTGCTGTTTGCAGTAATAATAGCCTGGATTGTTTTGTTTATACGTACTCCGTTTGATATTACATCGATAGTACATGTAGTTTCCCCAGTCGTATTTCCTGCTGTAATCGTCAATATCCCATTTTCAAGGTTTATTTTGCTGAATAAATCTTCATTGGCAAATTCTACAGATTTTTGGATAGTAGATTGTATGTTATCGTAGTCTACAACTTTATCGTTGAGATTGATGGTTTTTGTTTCTCCTGGTGCTAATGATATCTGATTCAATAAAATTTGGGGCTTGTTGGCATCTTCGAAGAAAGGAATTGCCGGGAACCAATAATACCATTCTCCTTCTCCTGCTGTGCCGTTGTTTCCCTTTAGTCCGAAATGAGTAATTTCTTGTCCTTCATTATTGATTTTGTAAATCCAGTTATATAAATAACTGCTTCCCCATCCGTCATGACAAACCGTGAGAATCAGTTCGTCGGTAAGGGGATCTACACGTAATCCAGCTCCATAAAAACAAAGCTGCTGTCCTTCATCACTTATTCCCAACTTATAGAAATTAGTGTTAGCTGTATTTGTATCAATATTATATTGGACAATACTTTTGGAACCTCCAAACATACCGCCTCCACTTGCCCAGTAGAGTACATTTTTCTGTGTGCTTGCACAAAAACTTCCGGCATTCCAAGCGCCCCATACATTACTCATTTTTTGTCCATCAGGATAGTCTATCTCTGTAGTTTCCAATGTTTCAGGATTTATCTTCATCAGCTTGTCGGAACCGCCTCCCCATATTGTACCATCTTTACTTTGGGTAATTGAGTTGAAAGAACCTTCTATTGTATGGATTAACTGATCTGTATGAGCATCAATTACATATATCTTTCTGGAAGATACAGCAAATACTTTACCATTGGCATAACACATGTTTCCTATTTCCCCGGTTATTCCTTCTATGGCATTACCTGTTTTTAGTTGGGCAATATCAAATACTATGATACCGTTGCTTGTGCTGACGTAGCCTTTTTGATCATCTATTCCGATAAAATAACGTCCATCTCCCTGCAAATCTGTAATGGAAACTTTCTTTTTTAAGGTCGTAGCATCGGCTACCACCATGCGAGTACCTTGTTTGGATATGAGATAAATGCAGCCTCCCCATATCGTACCAAATTCGGTAGTTGTACCGAGTGTTTCTCCTTCGTTGGCATTGCGGTAAGCACGATAAGTGATGTCGTAATTATCTCCATTTTTCAGAAAATAATTGACTGTTCCCTCGTCATGTCCAAACCAGTCTTCATTGGCTACGAAAAATCCTTTTGCAGCCACTGGAGGAGTTGGCGTAGAGTCTTCAATTATATTACCCTCTTGAGTGGGATCATTAAGGTCATTACAAGAGGTACATATCAAAAGTGAGAGTAAAGCAATATTCCAAAGATTAATTGGTTTTGTTTTCATTTTATTGTGTTGTGATTAGTATTAATAAAGTGATCTGATTTCTTCTTTCAGCAAATGTAAATCCTCTACGCCTGATATTTCTGTAGAGCACTCTCCTATCCATCCATTTTCCTGGTTAATACCTGTATATATTTTTATGAAATCTACCCCAGGAAGATGAGCGGGATTTCCCTGTGCATCTACAGCCCAGTCAATGTCAATAGCTGCTTCTGTTTCTGTGTTCATTGCATTGTCAGCGTATCCATACTGAAATTTATATAATACAAAATAGTTGCCTTGGCCGCTTTCATCAATTCCGTTTTGTGGAAGGCAGGTTCCTTTGAAGGTAAGTTTATCGGCATTGACCCATTGTGGGAAATAAGGTTGGCTGTAAAACTGATTCATCACTTTATAACCACTGTTACCCTGATTGTCTTCCCATCGGATGTATTTTTCCTTCTCTTCCGGTGTTGTAGGTACTTTTTCCGGGCGATAATAGGTAATTTCATATCCTTTATACAGATGGACATCGTTTCCTGCATTTTGCGCCAGAGTGTACCAGGCTTCTCCCGAAGGATTTCGGTGAGCACTTCCGGCTATCTCGTACCATTCGTCTGCGTCCGGCTGTTTATTCCCATTTTTATCATAGGCAACCATGATGATGCCTGGTTCTGAGCTTCCTCCTATCGGGGCATCAGGGTTAGGGTTAGCAGCAGAGTAAAAGGCATTTCCCAATACTCGAAAATCGCATAGCCCGTCTTTGTTTTCAATGGTGTGATCGAATCCTACAGTCACATATCCTCCATATCCTCCCAAAGAAATCATTCCTTTCTTGTTATGACCGATGGCTTTTAAAACCTTCTGATTCATAGTCTCCTGAGTATCTCCTTCTTCGTATTCGGGCATGGTATTGGTCAGCTGTCCTACGGCTGGCATATAATCAAGAACCTGAGTAATATAGGGTGTACTTCCTGGAGGACAGACTTCAGGTTTTTCATTAGGGTCGTACTCGGAAGAGCAAGATATCATAGTTCCCGCCATCAGGCTACTTGCGGCTATAATTAACCAGGCTGAATGTTGTAACTTTGTTTTCATAAGATCTATTCTTTATTTAGTATTTAATTAAAATCTTGTGTCGTAAAGGCAAAATGTGCCGGAATATCTCCTGTACGAACTTTCCAGCGTAGCTTTCCTTCTTTGGAGAAACAATACAAGTATCCAGGTGTTACATAGTTGGTAGCATCGGATACAAAGATTTCTTTCGTTTCCGGATTAACAGCTATTCCGTAAGGAAGTTTGATTTCTTTTTCTGTGCCATCGGTAATGAAATTGCCCGGAATCAGTTCTTCTTTCTGAGTGTCGTATTGTGAAAATCCGATTGTATTACTTCCGGTTATGTAATTCCATTCGGTACTTATCATGTAGAGCTGGTCGTCGCAAAGGCACATTTCGTTGGCTGCCACTCCTAAGTTCCCGATAACCTTTTCTGTCTGGCTGTCGATTACGAAAACATCAGATCCTGTACCGTAATAGTCTCCTCTTGAGCTGACGTAGATACGTCCGAACTTGTCAATTTCCATGCGGTGCAGGTTGATGGCTACATCAATGGTATTGACTACCTGAAATGTATTCAAATCGACTACAGAAACTGTCCGGTCGTAATTGGGGAAACGGTATCCTCCGGAATTGGCCACATATAGTCTGCCGTTGTTGATTACCATTTCTTCCGGCTGGTATCCTACTACCACTTCCCGCGTAATTTGCAAGGTATTGACATCTACTTCTACCACTTTTCCCGGACGTGCATTAGGGTCAATTTGCACGGGACCTGCATATGAGCTGATATAAGCTTTTCCTTCATTAAAAGTGATGTATCGGCAGTTTGTGATATTAATGCTTCCGATATGCACCCCTGTGCGTACATCCATTACTTCTACAAAGTGTGAGCAGTTGATTACGGCAAAAAGTTTATTCCCGTAAATAGCAATGTCATTTCCTACATCGCCTAACTCCTTTACTACTCCGGGATTTCGCTCTGCATAAATGTTGCGGTGATAGCCTCCGGTATTATAGTCGAAGAAGTCGAGTGTACACTTGTTGCTTCCCATATTTCCTTCGTTCAATACATAGAGTCCTTTGATTGACTTCGGCAAAGTGGGATCGGTTACATATTCTATTTCAGATTCAATGACCGGCAGTTCTCCCCGGCATCCTGCAAGCATGAAGCCGATGAAGACAGATAGAACAAAACTGTATGTATGGTGGAATAATTTTATAAAGTCCGTTTTCATTTAAAAAGTATATTGTGCAATGAGTTTGAAATTGATACCCGGCATAGGATAGCAAATCACCACTTCGTATTGCTGGTT
Source organism: Phocaeicola acetigenes (assembly GCF_027529745.1). Lineage (NCBI taxonomy): Bacteria > Pseudomonadati > Bacteroidota > Bacteroidia > Bacteroidales > Bacteroidaceae > Phocaeicola > Phocaeicola acetigenes. The sequence goes on along the minus strand of NZ_JAPZVM010000010.1, from coordinate 36,588 downwards.
GAACAGATTGTTGATTTCTAATGTTAGTTTCAAGTCGCCCGGACCGATTCGCTGGGTTTTGGCTACCGATAAGTCGCTGGTATACCACGGCAGCTGGTAATTGGCCAGAATATTGGCTTGCGACGAATACCGCTCTCCTGTATAGATAAAACTATAGTTGGCTTCCCACGAGCGCCAGTTGGCATTTACTGCTGCCGAACCGCTATGCCAGGGAATGTAAGGTATCTGTCCTCCATAGAACTCATCGTAAGGGTCGGTGAAGTCCTGTGCTTTTTGATAGGTATAGTTGATTCTTCCGTTCAGGCGGAACTCTCTTCCTATTTGCCATCCCGTTTGCAGGGCAGCGTCAATACCTCGTATTTCCACTTTTCCCAGGTTAATCATTGTCCACCGGAAAAAATTGGAAGTCGGTGTAGCTATAATTTTGTTTTCAACTTCGTTGTAATATACGTCTGTCTGTATTTCTATGTAGCGAAGCCAACTGTGGGAAAAAGATTTGCTATAAGTAAATCCCAGATTGTACTGGTTTGTATACTCAGGGTCCAGATCTACATTTCCTACAAAAGTATAATACAAGTCGTTCAAGGTTGGCATTCGAAAGATACGCTTGTAAAAGCCACGGATATTCAAGTCAATTGATTTGAATGGCTGATACGAGGCGACTACAGCTGGAGTCCATTCCTGTTTGTTGGGGGCCGATTCGTTTTCTGTCCGGACTTTATCGTGTACAAAAGTTCCAAGCAGGCTGGCCTGTGCTTTAAACCGGTCGAGTGAAATGGCTGTGGCAGCTGCTATCAGTCCGGTATGCCGGCGAGGATATACAAAGTCCTGTAAATCGGCATTCAGTAAATTGAACTGATAGTCGGCAGACACGCTGACATCCCATCCCGGTAAAATGGTAAACCGGTTTGCAGCCGAAGCATAAACTTCCTGTTGGTAATAATGATTGTTGGTATACATCAAAGATTCATCTTTGTTCGGGTCTGCCAGATAATGCAAATAGTCGTAGGCATATTTTATGTTGCATAACAGGCTGTACCGGGACGAAAAATCTTTTTTGAATGTACCCTGTGTGAAAAAATTAGTATCCCACTGACGGTCTTCGTGTGAGAACTTGTTGCGTACAATGGCACCGGGATATCCTCGCTCGGAGTTATACAGATAGGCTTTTGCACGCCAATATCCCTGGTCTATTTTTCCAAACAGTCCGCCTTCTACGCGCAGAGCCTGTACATCACCATTTTGACGTACAGCGGTAGTATCGTATCCGTCTTTAGTCTGATAGCGGAATTTATATTTTCCGGTGGTATACATATACTCGGCACTGAGAGAGCTGTAAAGTTTGTCGTGAATTTTCTGCTCCCATAATATGGAGGGATTGACTACTCCAAACGAACCGGTCTTAAAGGTTGTCTTTACATGGTAACGTTCTTCGTTTTCAAACTTTGGGGTACGTGATTGTAAATAAATAGAGCCGGCAGAGCCGAAATCCTTTGCAGGTTGGAAAATAGCACTTTTCTGGCCGTTGTACAGTGTAACCGATTCCATGTTGTCCAAAGAGAATCGTCCCAGGTCTACGGTACCGTTCTGTGCGTTACCCAGTTCAATGCCATCGTAGAATACCCCTACATGATTGGTTCCCATGCTTCGGATGTTTACGGTTTTCAGACCTCCTACTCCTCCGTAATCTTTGATTTGTATTCCGGAGAAATAACGCAATGCATCGGCCACATTATGTGAGCTGAGGCGCTGCAATTCGTTTCCGGACAGTTGCTGTACGGGAATAACTTCTTTTTGGAAAGTACGTGCCGTTACTACGACTTCTCCCAAATGTTGTAGGCTATCCAGCTTACTTTGTGCATATATAGAGATACAATGTCCCCATACAAGGATACACATCAGCCAAACGGCACGCATGATGGTCTGCTTATACATGTCGGTTCTTATAAAATGAAAAAACAGGCAACAGTTTCCCTAACCCCAGAGGGCACTGAGCAAATGAATGATGGCAGGTCTTCTGACTGACTCCCTCTCTGAAACCTTCCCAATATAGCCATTGTATATCAGTGGTATGAGCATTTTTCAGAAAGTTTGGTATAGAGCTTTACAGCAGCGGGACTGTCCGGGATTTTCACCCGATTCCCTTTTAATCCGTTTCCTAGAACAAGGATGTGGAACCAATTCGTGAGCAAATATAGAAAATAAATGAAATAGTTGTATCTTGTTTGATGTTTTATCTCGTTGGATACTTAAACAGGAAGGGTGTCTCATTGTAAGGGTACGTCCGTCTCACTATAAAGAGACGAGTGTCCCACTGCAAGGAGACAGGTGTCTCCTTGCAGTGGGACACTTTATACGACTAATATTACTTACTCTTCTTGAAGAGTCTTTTCTATCAGTTTACTGTGTCAGCTAAATTGTTTTTTGAACTAAAAGTCCATGCTGACAGAAAAACCGAGGTTGCGCAAACTGGGCAGGTTGAAATAATCTATTCCCTGCATGAAGTTGCCCATACTGGCCGTACTCATGGGGTCGAACGGCGCTTTGTTGTAAATCATGCACAGATTGCGTCCTACAAACGAAACCTTGATACTCTGTATCCAGTTTACCCAACGGTGCATAGGAATGGTATATCCTACCGAGAGTTCTGCCAGACGCACATTGGTAGCGTCGTATATATAGGCTGCTCCTACCCCCTCCAGACCAGTTACATAATTATAATATTGCTTGGCTGGGATAAGCTGCTGTCCTACCCATACACCGCCGTTGTTACGTGCATCAGCAGTAGCCTTCGATACACCGTACTGGTCCATCATCGCCTGAGTGAGGGACAGACCTTTTCCTCCAAAGTTTCCCTGTAGAACGAAACTTAAGGCTATTTCTTTCCAGTTGAAGTCGTTGCTCCATCCTATCTGATACTTGGGAGCAGCATTACCGGCATAGGTGTATTCATTGTTTTTTTCCGGTAACCCGTCGCTCCCGATGACAAGGTTTCCTTTGCTGTCGGTGCGGAATGCGCGGACGTATATGTCGCCTATGGAGCCGCCTTTTACAAGTTTTTCCTGTGCGATAGGGTGATAAGAAGTTATCATTTCAAACGATGGGATATCTGTTTCTGTTCCATCAGAAGAGATATTTGTAAAGTCTTTTATCTTGTTCTTATTTAGTGTGTAAGTAAGGTTGCTATTCCATTCTACAGGACCTAAGGGCTGTTTGAGTTGGAGAGACATTTCGACTCCTCTGTTTTCGATAGTGGCATTCATTAACTGGTTATAGTTCGCTTGTTGGGTCAGTGCTACACTGTGAGTGGTAGAGGTATATAAAGTAAGAGATAGGTTCAACCGGTTTTGGAACATTCCTAAGTCGATGCCGGCTTCGTACGATTTGGTGGTTTCGACAGGGCTTTTTCCTTGTGTTAGTGCCTCGTAGTCGAAGTTTTGGTTCTTTTGCCACAGTCCTTCTATCAAGGCATACTGATGGGTAGCTCCAGTCTCGCTGTAATCGAAGCGGAGTTTAGTGAATGACAGAATATCGGAGCGAATCGCAGAAAAAGCTGTGGGAATAAAGGCTATTCCGACAGAGGGATAAAATCCATCGGTTTCCGAATAGAAAGTGCGGTACTTGAAATCATTCCATTCTTTCCGTCCGGTAGCATACACGTAAAGCATGTCTTTAAAGCCTATCTGCAAGGAGGCAAAGAGACTTTTCCTTTTATCTTCGAATGATTCGGAAACACTGTTTTTCAGCGCATCATCAATATTGTCGGCTGAGAATCCGTTGGGTTGGATCAGACCTCCGTTGAGCAAATCGAAATCGTATTGCCGTTTCTGTATGCTTCCTCCTAATAATGCATTGAACGAAAATGCTCCTATGCGATGGTGCAGGTCAAGGGAAAGGTCGCTGTACAGTTGGTGCAGGTCGGCTTTATTTTCCCCGTACAGTCCGTTTTCCGAGTTGATGAGATAGGCACTGGTCGATGCGTAAAGTTCTTGTGCCTGCTTTATTACATCTTTATCATAGCGTACGCGGGCGGAGGCAGAAAGCCAGGGGGTAATGTCGTAACTGATACCGATATTGCCTAAGAAACGGTCTTTCTTATTGAGAAAGGTGTTTCGGTTGATAATCCAATAGGGATTCTGCCACTCGGAATACGGCCAGTATTGGGCATAGTAATCTTTATCAGGGTCATAGCGTTCGTACCAGGGAACACCGGTAATTTGTCCATATTGATTAGGTCGGAAGTTCAGACATTCCGGATAGAGGTAAACGGGAATGATAGGGTTAAAATCGTCTCCGTGCGACAGCATATTCTGTTCTTTGGTGCGCATATACATTAGGCCGAAATCAATATGCAGCTTGTTGTTCAGCAGATGGGTGCTGTTGCGGAAAGTCAGGTTGTAATGGTTGGAGAGATTGTTTTCTATCAGTCCGGTGGCATGCTGTGTGGCAGCCGAGAAATAGCTTTGGTTGATGTCGGTACCGGCAGAAAGACTGACATGATTCTGAATGGTGTGTCCGGTACGGTAGAAGTCGGAAGGATTCCAGGTGGGATCTCCGGTATCCGAAGCTGTATTCCACTGATAATACTGATTCTGAAATTCCGGCATGACGAAAGGCTTGCTGAACGTAGTGCTTTGAGACACATGAATGGCAGGCCGGTGGGTAGCCTTCCCTTTCTTGGTGGTGATAAGAATGGCACCGTTGGCGGCATCGCTTCCGTACAGTGCGGCTGCCGACGGACCGGAGAGAATAGAGACATCTTCTATATCTTCGGCATTAAGAGAAGCAATGGCATCGGCGGTCAGCCCGTATCCGGTGTAGATAGCCGAAAGGGTATTGGTGGAAAGCTGGGGGAAGGGAATTCCGTCGATGACATACAGCACATTGTTGTTTCCCCAAATACTGCGTGTACCTCTCATTCGTACACGTACTCCTGCTCCTGTTCCGGCAGAGCTTGGATTGAGAGTGGCACCCGTGGTTCTTCCAATCAGTGAATGGAGGAAATTGGCGTCTTTTACTTGGGTTAGTTCATTCCCCTCTATCTTTTGAATCTGGAAAGGGAGAGTACGAAGGTCTTGTGCACGACCTAAAGCTGTAGTTACAGTGTCTGTATGGGCTACTTGTGTTTCTTGTGCAAATAAAGAATTTGCCGATAGGAATGCTCCTGCATAATAGAAAAGGAACATTAAGCCAGATGTCTTCATAACATTGCGTATAATAGGTTTTCTAAGGGTACGCAATATCGGAATTTTGACAGAATTTTACAACTGTTTAACACCTCTTTCTTTGTGATTGCGATGCAATTTATTCGGATTCAGTGAGCAAGAGTTTGTTTAGTTCGGAAAGAGACTGATGAAGAACAGGATGAATGAAATCAGGAGCAATTTCTGCCAAAGGTTCCATTACGAAGCGACGTTCCGTCATCAAGGGATGCGGAATGGTAAGTTCGGGAGTCTGCAGTGTAAGATTATTGTACAGCAGGATATCAATATCTATCGGACGGTCGGAATATACTCCTTGTACAGATTTCTGTTTTCGTCCCATTTCCCGTTCTATTTCCTGTGTAAAGTGTAATATATCAGTAGGAGATAATGTGGTTTCTATACAAGCTGCCGCATTAAGGAAGGTATGCTCGGAAACGAATCCCCATGCAGCGGTTTCATAAAAAGAAGACAGGGAAATTACTTTCCCTATCTTCCTGTTTATTAAATAGACGGCAGTACGTAAGTTTTCTTCTTTATTGCCTAAGTTTGTACCTAAGCCTACGTATACTTTTGCCATGATGCAGTTGTGTTTTTATTTGTCTAAAATCAACATGGCATCACCGTATGTTCCGAAGCGGTAATCTTCTTTCAATGCGGTGTTGTAGGCTTCCATAATCAGTTCATAACCTCCATAAGAACATACCAGCATCAGCATGGTAGACAGCGGCATATGGAAGTTGCTTACCATAGCGTTGGCTACAGAGAAGTCGTAAGGAGGGAAGATAAACTTGTTGGTCCATCCTTCGAATTCTTTCAAATGTCCGTCTGTACCTACGGCAGTTTCGATGGCACGCATCACTGTAGTACCTACGGCACACACACGGCTGCCACGGTCTTTGGCCTCGTTGACAATGCGGCATGCTTCTGCATTGACAAACATCTGCTCTGAATCCATTTTATGTTTGGTCAGGTCTTCTACATCAATGTCGCGGAAGTTGCCCAAACCGGCATGCATGGTAATGAAAGCGAAGTCAATACCTTTGATTTCCATACGCTTCATCAATTCGCGGCTGAAATGCAAGCCTGCGGCAGGGACAGTAACTGCTCCTTCGTTTTTAGCAAAGATATTTTGGAAACGCTCTTCGTCTTCAGGTTCTGCCGGTCGTTTGATAAATGGAGGCAATGGGGGTTCTCCCAGTGCATACAAGGCTTTTTTGAATTCATCGTGTGGCCCGTCGTACAGGAAGCGAAGGGTACGTCCGCGTGAAGTGGTATTGTCGATTACTTCGGCTACCATCGAATCGTCATCACCAAAATACAATTTGTTTCCGATACGGATTTTGCGGGCCGGGTCTACCAATACATCCCACAAACGCAGTTCTTCGTTCAGTTCGCGCAACAGGAATACTTCAATACGGGCTCCGGTTTTTTCTTTGTTTCCATACAAACGTGCAGGAAAGACTTTAGTATCATTGAAGATAAATACATCCTTGTCATCAAAGTAGTTTAAAATATCTTTGAAGATTTTATGTTCAATTTCTCCGGTAGCTTTATTGACTACCATCAGACGAGATTCATCTCTGTATTTTGCCGGATGAAGGGCGATACGTTCTTCCGGTAATTTGAATTTGAATTGTGATAGCTTCATCTTTTGCGTTCCTTTCTTTCCTTAATCGTTTATAACTTCTATTTCTTGTTTCTCGAGCCATTCCGGGAAGTTTTCTACTTCCATGCAATCTTCAAGTCTGACCTCTCCTACTCTTGTGCGTATGAGTCCTGTCAGATGGGCACCACTGTTCAACGCTTCACCAATGTCGCGTGCCAGCGCACGGATATATGTGCCTTTGCTGCATACTACCCTGATTTTTATTTCCGGCAGGTTACATTCCAGCAATTCTATTTCGTCGATGACCAGTGTTTTGGCTTTCAACTCTACTTCATCTCCTTTTCTTGCCAGGTCGTAAGCACGTTTTCCGTCTACTTTGCAGGCTGAGAAAGCCGGTGGTACTTGTTCGATGGTTCCTACGAACTTTTTCAGCACTTCTTCTACCAGTTCCCGGGTAATATGTTCGGTAGGATAAGTCGCATCAATTTCTTTTTCCAAATCGAATGAAGGAGTAGTAGCTCCCAGTTGAAGGGTTGCTATGTACTCTTTGGTGTGGTACTGGAATTCCTCGATACGTTTGGTCGCTTTTCCGGTACATATAATCATGACTCCTGTAGCCAGCGGATCGAGTGTTCCGGCGTGTCCTACCTTAATCTTTTTTACGCCTAATTTTCGGCTGATGTGATATCTTATCTTGTTGACAACCGCAAACGATGTCCATCGTAACGGTTTGTTGAAATATAATATTTCTCCTTCCTTGAAATTCATTCTTTATATATGGGGACAATGGGTTAGCTGAGTATGATGGTCAGTATACCGGCAATGGCACAATAAATTCCAAAATAAATCAGTTTACCTTTCTTTACAATGTTGATCATCCATTTGCAGGCGATGCATCCCGATATGAATGCCGCCAAAAAGCCTACTATCAGTGACAAGGTAGATATTTCGGCTCCGGCCATGGAGGCATCTTTTATAATTTTCATTCCATCGAGCAAGGCTTCTCCTAAAATAGGAGGAATGACCATTAGGAATGAGAATTGTGCCAACGATTCTTTCTTATTTCCTAAGATAAGTCCGGTAGCAATTGTTGAGCCGGAACGTGACAATCCGGGCAATACAGCACAAGCTTGGGCTAAACCGATGATAAATGCGTCTTTCATACTGATTTTTTCTTTTGGACGCGGCTTGGCATAATAAGAATAAGTGAGCAGAAGTGCTGTGATAAGCAACATGCATCCTACCACAAGCAGACCTGATCCGAAAATATCTTCGACATAATCTTTAAAGAATACACCAATGATGCCAATCGGAATCATGGATATGATGATGTTGACTACATAACGGGTTTCTTCGTTCATCTGGAACTTGAATAGTCCACGGAATATCCAGTTAATTTCTTTCCAAAGAATGACCAGTGTACTTAATACTGTAGCTACATGGACAACGATGGTAAAGGTCAGGTTATCTTCTCCCTCAATACCAAATAATGCTGATCCGATAGCAAGGTGTCCGCTACTGCTGACTGGAAGGTATTCTGTCAATCCCTGCAGAATACCCAAGATTAAAGCTTCAATCCAACTCATGTTTATTTTTCTATTTTATCTGTAGGTTTTCGGAGTATACCGTAAATCATAAATATAAATCCCAGGAAACAAACTACCGGAGCGACTTTAATACGACGTACGCTGAAAATGTCTGGTTGAAACATCGTTTCATTGGAACCAGGTCCGGTCATGAGTAAAAAGCCGATAATAATTACTACCATCCCTATTCCCAATAGGATGAAGTTAGTCTTATCAAAGGCAAAGTTCTTTTTGTCCATACTGATGAAAAATAAAATATTAATAGATTTTTTATTTGCTGTATAAATCGCTAACCTTCATACGCAAGTATTTGTTGATGGATATCAAGGCGCAGAAAGTTGTAATAATGATACCGAAAACAAATACAGAAGTCATGACAACCAGTATTACCGAAGGAGTGATGACTGCTAACAGATCCGGTTCGTATCGTACCAGAAGATAAGCCATTGCAGTTAGTAAAGCATTAGCCATTGCTGCTGCTAAAACTCCTACCCAAATATTACGGATGAGGAAAGGACGGCGTATGAAATTCCAGCTGGCTCCTACTAGCTTCATTGTGTGGATAAGGAAACGTTTGGAATAGATAGCCAATCGGATTGTATTGTTGATTAGAGCAAATGAGATTAGAGTCAGTAAAGCAGCCAGAACCAGCAGGACAATACTGATTTTTTGGATGTTTTTATTTACCGCATCCAACAAATCTTGCGGATAGTTGACTTCAAGTATGTGCTTATGGGAAAGTATTTCATCCTTTATCCACGCAATACTGTCCGCATTGGCATAATCGGCATTGAGTGTGACCTCAATGGAAGCGGTGAATGGATTATGGCCTAAAAATTCGGCAGGGTCAGTACCCATGGCTTCGGTCTGCTCTTTCAGTGCCTGTGCCTTGGATATATAAGTAGTTTTCTTGATGTAAGGAAATCCGTTCAGCTCTTTCTGGAAACGTGTAATTTCTGCTTCCTTCATATCATCGCTGATAAGTATTGATACTGCTATGTTTTCGCGTACATATACAGATAAGTTATTGGCGGCCATGAGAAAGAACACGACCAATCCCAATAGAAGCAGTACCAGCATCGTACTGATACTGGAAGTGATAAACTGCATGTCGAAGAAAGCTACCAATTTTTTACTCATAATCACTTCTTTCTAAAAACGTAGATAATGGAGCTGCTTCGCTCCTTTTTAGCTTGTGAAGCAAACCATGCTTCTGTACCAGTCAACAATCCTTTCAGGAATGGATGACGGCTTTTTTTGTATTTTTCGGTGAGCATGGATACATAAAAGGCATCGAACGGCATGGGATGTTGTTCTGCTAAAATGAAGCCATGTTTAGCTCCGAATTGTTGCATGGTAGACGGAGTGAAATGCCACAAATGTCGTGGCGTATCATAGGCTGCCCACATTTCTTTGTATTTCTGGGCATCGAATGAGTTAGGATTAGGAACCGCAACAATCAGAACTCCTCTTTCCTTTAGAATACGGTTCAATATTTCCCATGTTTCATTCAGATGTTCGAGATGTTCCATTACATGCCAAAGAGTAACAACGTCAAACGATGCTTCTTCTTGTAATGAAAGTGCTTCGGAAGGCTGTACGTCTAAGCCAAAATGTTTTTTGGCAAATTCACGTGCCTGTGGACTTTTCTCTATTGCAGTGACTTTCCATCCTTTTTCTGCCATAAAATGGCTGAAATATCCGGTTCCTGTACCGATATCTAACAAACTTCCTTCATTCAGGCGACTGCTGTGTTTAACGAGTCTTGCCTTGCGGGCAAGCATATAACGGCGTACCTGATGATATATTTGGTTCATCAGGCCTTTATGTGTATCGCTGTGCGAAATATAATCGGGTGATTCGTAGTATCTGCCTATTTCGGCTTCTACAGGGGCACGTTGAGTGAAAAGGAAGTGACAATGGGTACACTGCTCCACGTCGAATTTTTCGCCGGTAGCATAGTGGTCCGTACAGGTCATCACTTTCTGAAATTGGCTATTCCCACAAAGGGGACATTTATTTATATTTAGTATATTCACTTTATTCCCTAATTTGCTGCAAAATAACAAATAAATTGATTATATACCCTATTCTATTAAACGTTTTTAATATATTGTATAAAAATAATGGGAATGGTCTTGAAAATGCTGTAGGAAACTGATGTGTAATTTGTGTGATTGTTTGAATACATTCAGATGGAAAAGGGAATGCTTTGGGCTAAAGAAAATCGAGCAGATAGACAAGCTTTGAGGAATGCTTGATTTACCTGCTCGATTTTAATATAGTTATTTCGAAATGTTTATTCTGTAACTTCTATGCCTTTCAATGTAGCAGAACTTGATTCGGTAATCCGGACTTTGACAAAGTCACCGATACGATGTGTTCCTCGGTCGAATACGACAACCTTGTTTTGCTCGGTACGGCCAAATAACTGCTCTTTAGATCGTTTGGAAACACCTTCTACTAATACTTCGAATGTTTTACCCACATCTTTGGCATTGCTTTCTGCTGAAAGCTGATTTTGTAACTCAATCATTTCATTCAGACGGCGGATTTTTACCTCTTCAGAAATGTCATCGGGAAGATGTTTTGATGCATAAGTTCCTGGTCTTTCAGAATACTTAAACATAAAGGCTGAATCGTAGGCACATTCGCGCATGAGCGAGAGTGACATCTGATGATCCTCTTCTGTTTCGGAGTGGAATCCGGAGAAAATATCAGTACTTAAGCCACAATCGGGGATGATGCGACGGATAGCTTCTACCCTTTCCAAGTACCATTCGCGGGTATACTTACGATTCATCAGTTTCAGAATTCTGGAACTTCCGCTTTGTACGGGTAAATGAATATGTTTGCATACATTGGGAACTTCTGCAATGACATGGAGGGTTTCATCACTCATGTCTTTAGGATGTGAAGTCGTAAAGCGTACGCGCATGCCCGGTACCGCTTCGGCTACAATACGGAGCAACATAGGGAAAGTTACTGTCTCCCCTTCTCTTTCAAACCGGTAAGAGTTGACATTCTGCCCCAGCAAAGTTACCTCTTTATAACCTTTCTTTTCCAGGTCGTGTACTTCATTCAAAATACTTTCCACATCACGGCTACGTTCGCGTCCGCGTGTATAAGGCACAATGCAATAGTGGCAGAAATTGTTGCAGCCACGCATGATTGATACAAATCCGGAGATGTGGTTTCCACAGATACGGGATGGAATGACATCACGATAAGTCTCGGTGGTAGACAGTTCTACGTTGATTGCTTTTTCTCCGGCTTCTACAGCTGCTATCAAATCAGGAAGTGTCAGGTATGAGTCTGGACCGGCCACAAGATCTACATGATGATTTTCAATCAAGTCGTTCTTTACTCGTTCGGCCATACATCCCAACACTCCTACGATAAGGTGTTTACGTTTTTTGCGTAAAGAGTGGAAAAATTCCAGACGATTCAGAATCTTCTGTTCTGCATTGTCGCGGATAGAACAGGTGTTCATGAATACAGCATCGGCTTCCTCCAATGTTTCGCAAGGCGAGTATCCCGCCATTTGCATGATAGAAGCAATTACTTCACTGTCGGCTACATTCATCTGGCAGCCATAAGTTTCGATAAACAGTTTCTTGTTTTCGTGTTCAGTTGCAGATTTAAAGTCTGCTCCTGTGTTTTCTTTTGTCATAGGATTCTTATTATAAAAATTAGTGTTACTGTTTGCAAAGATACCTCTTTCCGTGTTAACTTCCATAAAACCGGTAGGATATATAGGATTTATTCGTATCTTTGGCTAAAACCCTTAATATTTGTTTGATATGGAAATCTTTCAGGTTTTGGTTGTAGTGGCAATGATTGCTATTGCTGTTTGGCAAAAAAGTAGAGAGAAAAGGGTGAAACGCATGCAAATTCGTAAGCAACAGTTAAAGAAAAAACTGGATGCACATCTGACTGTTGTACCTCCTCCTATACCTGTGGAGGCAAGGACAAAAAAGAAAGAAGAATTACGAAAACCGATTGAGCAAGCATCCACCTCTCCTCTTCCTTCTCAATCAGCTGTTCATGAAACCCGGACGTCCTCTGTCAGACTGAATATGCGAGAAGAAGCGCGTCGTGCTTTTATCTATTCTGAAATTTTTAGCAGAAAGTATGAATAGTATGGCAGACCTGCTGAATTTTTTCTATTTTTGAATTTGATAACCGAACTTTTTTAATACTAACGATAAACACTGAATAAAATGAGTTTTACTTTTATGTCGGCAGCCGAAGCTGCAAGCCTTATAAAAGACGGAGAGATTCTGGGATTGAGTGGTTTTACCCCTGCAGGTACTCCGAAAGCTGTTGTTTCAGAATTGGCAAAGATAGCTGAAGAAAAACACGCACGTGGTGAACAGTTCCAGGTAGGAATTATTACAGGAGCTTCTACAGGAGATTCTTGTGACGGTGCATTGACCCGTGCAAAGGCTATTAGTTTCCGAGCTCCTTATACCACTAATACAGACTTCCGTAAAGCTGTAAACAATGGAGAAATCCGTTATACAGATATTCATCTTTCACAATTAGCTCAACGCTTGCGTTCGGGTTTTCTTGGTCATGTAAGTACTGCAATTATTGAAGCTTGCGAAATCACGGATGATGGTCGTATTTACTTGACAGCCGGTGTAGGTGTTACTCCTACTGTTGCTCGTCTGGCTGACCGGATAATTGTGGAGTTGAATGCAGCCCATAGTAAGAATCTGATTGGTATGCACGACTTATATGAGATGGAACGTCCTCCCTATCGTCGTCCGATTCCAATTGTACGTCCTAGCGACCGTATAGGTCTTCCTTATATCCAAGTGGACCCTTCGAAGATAGTTGGTGTAGTTGAAGTAAATATACCGGATGAAGCTCGTGGCTTCCACGATTCAGATCCTGTAACTGATAAGATTGGCCAGAATGTAGCTGAATTCCTGGCAGCAGATATGAGAAGAGGTGTAATTCCTTCTACCTTCCTTCCGTTGCAATCAGGTGTGGGTAATATTGCCAATGCAGTATTAAGTGCTCTGGGTAAAGATTCCAGCATTCCGCCGTTCGAAATGTATACTGAGGTTATTCAGAATTCAGTAATCAAGCTGATAAAAGAAGGTCGTATCAAGTTTGGAAGTACCTGTTCTTTGAGTGTGACCAATGATTGTTTGCAGGATATTTATGATAACATGGACTTCTTCCGCCACAAATTGATTCTACGCCCTTCTGAAATCTCCAATTGTCCGGAAGTTGTCCGTCGAATCGGTGTCATTACAATGAATACTGCAATTGAAGCAGATATTTATGGAAATGTGAACTCAACTCATATTTGCGGAACGAAGATGATGAATGGAATTGGCGGCTCTGGTGATTTTACCCGCAGTGCATACATTTCTATATTCTCTTGTCCGTCTACAGCTAAAGGAGGATGTATCAGCTCTATCGTACCTATGGTGTCTCATCAGGATCATAGTGAACATTCTGTTAATGTGATTGTCACAGAACAAGGTGTTGCCGATTTGCGTGGTAAAAGCCCTATGGAACGTGCCAAAACTGTTATTGAGAATTGTGCTCACCCCGACTATAAACAGCTATTGTGGGATTATCTCAAGATCTCTACCAAAGGACAGACTTCTCATTATTTGCCTGCTGTATTGGGTATGCATCAAGTATTTATGGAGAAAGGTGATATGCGTTTGACTAACTGGGCTGATTTCGTGAAATAAGTGAAAATATAAATACAATTTATCCTATTGTATCGAGCATTAAAATAGCTTGGTACAATAGGATATTTTTTGTCTAAATTCCGGTTATTAGTTATCTGTTCCGGTTGTTTCTTTTTCAAGAAATGCAGCCGCTTCTGCTTCTGCAATAATGCGTTCGTGGTCTTCATATTTTTCAGAAATAGTTTCTTCCTGTATGAAAGACTCTTTTAGCTCATCAATCGGCGCCGGATGCTTCTCCTCTTCTGTATTTGTCGGATTTTCAGCTTTTTCACGTTCTGCTTTTGCTGCAAAAATGATATCAATAAATTGCGGATCATTTTTGATTTTGTTCAGTGTTTCGTGAGCAGCCTCCTGTTGTGATTCTTTTTTAGAGTATCCTTTACCTTTTCCAGCAGCTATATTTTCAACCAATATTTGCGATTCGAAAACAGGATTCTGATCTTCATCGTGAGATTGTTCAAGTAATTCGAAGCTGATTTCAAATTTGTTTTTCTGACTCCATTCTATCAGTTTCGATTTAAAGTTTACCTCTTTGCGTGAGATTTTCTCCAAATTCAAATATTGTTTGATAATACGCTCTTCCATGAACATTTTGCAGGCACCGTAGCCTCGGTCCAAATAAATAGCTCCTATCAAAGCTTCGAATGCATTCCCGCACATATAACTGTTGTGCGACGACTGTTTCGTAGTGTATTTTATTAGCTTATCCAGACCTATTTGCTTACCGATGTGGTTCAGAGTTTCTCGCTGTACTATTTTAGAACGTGTATTTGTAAGAAATCCTTCCCGTTTTCCCTCAAAACGTTTGTAAACAATATCTGCTACAACTGCATCCAAAATAGCATCTCCCAGAAATTCCAGTCGTTCGTTATTCAACAAGCGTCCCTTCCCTGCTTTGATAGAAGAAGACTTATGTAGCAGAGCTTGTTGATAAATGCTAATGTTGTGTGGATAAAATCCAAGTATTCTATAAAAACAAAGATAAGGCTCCTTATCCTTTCGGAAGAGGAGTCTTATCTTATCTGTTATATTGCTAAACACAGTTTATTCAGTGTATTTTTTTACGATTACACATGCATTGTGTCCACCAAAACCAAATGTATTACTTAACGCAGCACGAACGGTACGTTTTTGTGCCTTGTTGAAAGTGAAGTTCAGGTTGTAATCGATTTGTTCATCGTTGTCACCTTCTTCGTGGTTAATAGTAGGAGGAACAATGTCGTTCTTAACAGACAATACGCTAGCAATTGCTTCTACTGCACCAGCAGCTCCAAGCAAGTGTCCAGTCATAGATTTGGTAGAGCTGATATTCAGTTTGTAAGCATGTTCTCCAAACAAAGCCTGGATTGCTTTTACTTCTGAAATGTCTCCTACCGGTGTAGAAGTACCGTGTACATTGATGTAGTCGATATCCTCCGGTTGCATACCTGCATCTTCGAGCGCATTTGTCATAACCAGTTTCGCACCCAGACCTTCAGGATGAGAGGCTGTTATATGATAAGCGTCGGCTGATGCACCTGTTCCGGCCAGTTCGGCATAAATCTTAGCACCACGGGCTTTTGCATGTTCCAGTTCTTCCAAAATCAAACATCCGGCACCTTCACCCATTACGAAACCGTCGCGGCTTGCGCTGAACGGACGTGAAGCGTGGCTTGGATCGTCATTTCGGGTAGACAGTGCATTCATTGCGTTGAAGCCACCTACACCAGCAGGGTAGATTGTTGCTTCAGCACCTCCAGCCACAATCATGTTTGCTTTTCCCAAGCGAATCAAGTTGAATGCTTCACCGATAGCGTTTGATGAAGAAGCACAAGCAGAAGTGGTAGTGAAGTTAGGACCGTGAAATCCATAAATCATAGAGATGTGTCCTGATGCAATGTCTGCAATCATTTTCGGGATAAAGAATGGGTTGAAACGTGGGCCAATAGTATCTTTGGTCTGTGCGTAGTTTAAAACTTCTTCTTCGAAAGTATGAAGTCCACCGATTCCTACTCCGAAAATTACTCCGATTTTGTTTAAATCTTCTTTTTCGACGTCAATGTTAGCATCAGTTACAGCTTCTTTGGCAGCAGTGATGGCATACTGAGTATAAAGGTCCATCTTACGAGCCTCTTTGCGGTCGATAAAATCGGTCGCATTGAAGTTCTTTACCTCACAAGCAAACTGAGTCTTGAACTTGCTGGCATCGAAATGAGTAATAGGTCCCGCTCCGCTTACTCCGTTAATCAGGTTGTTCCAGAATTCAGGAACAGTATTACCTACAGGAGTCAATGCACCGAGACCTGTTACTACAACTCTTTTTAATTCCATAAGAAGAATTAATTATTTTGCGTTAGCTTCGATGTAAGAGATAGCGTCGCCTACAGTCTGGATTTTTTCTGCCTGATCATCTGGAATAGAGATACCGAATTCTTTTTCGAATTCCATGATCAATTCTACTGTATCCAAAGAGTCAGCACCCAGGTCGTTAGTGAAGCTTGCAGTTGTTGTTACTTCTGATTCTTCTACGCCTAATTTATCAACAATAATCTTCTGTACTTTTGATGCGATTTCAGACATAATTTTAAAATTTTAAGTTTATAAATAGAATAAATTGTTTACTTTTCGGTGCAAAGGTGTGAATATTTCTTGTTCTATACAAATATTCCGGCAAATAAATGCATATTCTTTGCACATTTTTATATATTATGTGCATGAAAAACCATTTTAGAGTGACTATGAATTAGTTCTCTCCAAAATTAGCTTCTATTGTATCCAGAATCTGATTCAGACTTTCAAGAGTTTCAGCGCGTAACATGGCAATCCGTGTCTCTTTAAAGTTCGGTATTCCCTTAAAAAGAGGGGAGGCCGCCAAGTGTCGTCGTACATGTAAAATACCCCGGCGTTCATCAAGCAAGTTTACACTGTCTTGCACCTCCCGTCGCAGGACATCCATTCTCCATTTGAAGGAGAGGGGAGGAAGTTCTTCTCCAGTATTCAGATAGTGTTTTACTTCTTTAAAAATCCAGGGGCGTCCAAAACTTCCGCGTCCTATCATGATGGCATCTACTCCGTATTTGTCGAAACACTCTTTGGCGCGTTGGGGAGTAGTGACATCTCCGTTTCCGATGATAGGAATACGCATCCGAGGATTATTTTTTACTTCTCCAATTAGTGTCCAGTCTGCTTCTCCGGTATACATTTGCGCACGGGTACGTCCGTGTATGGTAAGTGCTTCGATTCCACAGTCCTGTAGCTGTTCTGCCAAGTCGACAATAATTTTATGCTCGGCATCCCATCCCAAACGAGTCTTGACTGTGACCGGAATCTTTACAGCATTTACGACAGCTCGGGTAATTTCCAGCATTTTAGGTACATTTTGCAGCATGCCAGATCCGGCTCCTTTACCTGCTACTCGTTTTACAGGACAGCCAAAGTTTAAGTCCAGAATATCTGGCTGTGCCTGTTCTACGATACGTGCAGCCTCTACCATGGTTTCTGTATCTTTTCCGTATATCTGTATTGCAACCGGACGTTCTGCATCGCTGATGTTCAGTTTTAGCATCGTTTTCCCAACGGAACGGATCAGTGCATCGCTCGATACAAATTCTGTATATACCATATCGGCTCCGAATTCCTTACACAATAGTCGGAAAGCCGGATCGGTTACATCTTCCATTGGAGCCAATAGTACAGGCTTTTCTCCTAAATCTATGTTTCTAATCTTCATATTGACATGCTTTTAGGCTGCAAAGTTAATAAAAATCTGCATGAGTTGATGATGGTTGGGGTAGGAGCAGTCAGTGTAGAAGGAATGATAAGTATATTGAAGTAAGGTAAGGAGGTAAATAAAAAACTCCCAGACGAATATTATTTTCGTCTGGGAGCAGTTATGTTAGTTCTTTTATGCGCACCTTAATTATAAAGTGGAAGCATGGGATGTTCTGTATACAAGTTTGCGTTTTGCAATTCTTCCTGTTCAGGAATTCGGAACAGGTAGTATTTACTGTTTGGCTCAAACTCAGAACCATCAGGGAATACTGTTCTGGATGCAATATGTCCTTGAAGCAGCGTACATCTTTCTTTCTTATAGCTTTCAGGTTTATCATCAGCATAAGTCAGTTCGCCATTTTCGTCCAAAATAGGAATATTAGAGTTGCTACCATCCGGATTTAGGATACATTCTACGTAGTGACTCCAGTTTTTGCGTTCCAGACTCTTTTGGTTACGAATCAAATCTGTCAGTGAGAATCCTTCTCCCCATAACTCTTTACGGCGTTCCAACCAAATTTCTTCTCTCAGTTCATCGCCTGTAGCAGTAACTTCTGCTGCTGTATTACCGGCTTTCAATCGTGCCTGACGTAATTCTTTCAGTAAGCTCTGTGCTTCTCCTTCTTTGCCTGGCAGGTGAGTTGCGGCCTCTGCTTTAATAAGGAACATTTCTGCTACACGCATCAGAATAATGTCTCCCAATCCGTTGTTGATATCCGCAAATTTAAACTTATAATTCAGCATAGTCCATTCGCCGTAACCAGCGTTAGCTCCCCAACGGAATAAATCTTTACGATAGTCATTATCTTCAAATTTTTCCTTGAAAAACGGATCTACATTAAAGCAACTGTAATAAGAGCCTTCGGTTGTACAATCTTTGAAATTGAAATTGTAGGCAGCCAGATTGTCTTCCAGTGTAGAAGAAAATCCCCACATCCATTCTTCGTTGGTTGCATCATTGAATCCGCTCTTGAATTCTTCTTCCGACATCAGGTATTTACCTTTGGCTGTCATCGCTTCGTCTGCATAGTTGTAGGCAGCTTGCCATTCTCCTGCATATAAGTTAGTACGTGCCAATAATCCTTTTACCACAGTTTTATCAATACGGTATTGGTCAGTTGCGTTAATACCTCTATTATAGTTGTCCGGAATTAAAGAATAGGCATCTCCTAAGTCGGTTAAAGAGCGCTGGAATACATCTTTTACAGTGGATGCAGGCTTACCGGTCAATGCCATATTCAGGTCTGTCGGCTCTGTGTAGATAGGTACACAAGCGTTGTTGGCATACTTTTCATTACCCACTCCAAAAGAATAGTGAGTAGCCAGAAGCATATATACATAACCGCGGGTAGCCAAAGCCTGACCTTTGATGATGTTTTTGTCTTCTTCACTTCCTTCGGCCTGGTCAATGTATGCAATGATGTTGTTGCAGTTGTTTATGGCATCGTAAAACAAATCCCATGCCATATCGTTGATTTCTCCACGTCCGTAGCCGTTGGTAAGACTGTAGCTTGAGCTATATCCGTAGCTGGTTGTTCTTACTACATCCGATCCGGCAAAATCATCATTCATCATAATAGAGCCTAATCCGATAGATGCGTAGGTGGAACCGTTTGTAAAAAGAGAGCTCCATGTACCGTTTAGCACACTTTCGCAACGCGCTGTAGTTTTAAATGCGTCTTCAGAAGGAAGGTAGTTGGTGGGGGTGGTATCCAGATCGCAAGATGCCATACTGCATGCGAGTAATATTCCCCAGGTTATATTTTTATAACTGAATTTCATATTTTAAGAATTAAATTAAAGTGTTACATTAATACCGAATGAGAAAGTTTTCATGGCAGGGTAGCGGAATGAAACAGAACCACTGATAGGCTGTTCCGGATCAAGACCTTGCTGGTGACTGAATGTCAGCAGGTTTTCACCTTGCAAGAAGACGCTTGCTTCTTTCAGTGAAGCTACGTGTATCCATTTTTTCGGTAATGTATAACTTAATGTCACAGTTTTTAAACGTAAGAATGAACGGTCTACCAACCAACGGCTTGAACCACTGGTGAAGTAGTCTGTCTGGTTATAAGACAGTTTGGGGACATCTGTAATATCACCCGGCTTTTGCCAGCGTTCCAGCATTTCTTCGCTCAGTGAGCTACCGTTACCTCCTGATGTGCTCATCATCATCACATAGTCGTTGTTGTATAACTTACCACCAATTGCATAAGAGAACAGCATCGACAAGGATACATTTTTCCAAGTCAAATCAGACTGGAAACCTCCGGTCAGTGTCGGCAGTGAACTTCCCAACTTCACCTTATCGTTTGAATTCAGAGAAGAGTAGTCGCTTGTAGGTACTCGGCTTCCGTCTTCTTGTGTCTTATACCATTGTGGCGCACCTGTTTCAGGATTAACTCCTGCCCATTCATACATCCAATAGTCGTACAAAGAACCGCCTTTTACCCATTTCTTCGAACCGTTCCACATAACATCTGTAGGAAGTTCTACAATTTCATTTTTATAGGTAGTTGCATTTACACTTAATTTCCATGTCCAGTCTTTGGTCAGAATAGGAGTACCGCTGATTGTGAATTCCCAACCGTAGTTTTTCAGCTTACCGATGTTGGCATCAATACTAGAGAATCCGCTTGATGGAACCAGGTCGCGTGAGAACAGCAAATCTTTAGATGAACGCTGGAAGTATTCGATAGTACCGTTCAAGCGGTTGTTCCAGAATCCGAAATCCAAACCGATATTCAGGTTTAAGTTAGTTTCCCAAGTCAAGTTAGGAGTAGCCAGACGATAAGCTGTCAATGCAGGGTTTCCAAACAGGCTTCCCATACCATACAAAGCCTGATATGCATAGTAACCTACATTATCATTACCCTGTGCACCATAGCTGGCACGCAAAGTCAAGTTTGTCAACCAGTCATTTGCTGCTGATTCGAGGAATTTTTCGCGTACGATTTTCCAAGAAGCACCAAAAGACCAGAATGTTCCCCAGCGATGATCTGGATGGAAACGAGAAGAACCGTCTGTACGTACAGAAGTTGATGCAAAATATTTTCCTTGGTATGAGTATTCTGCACTACCAAAATAACTCAATAATTTGTACTGGTCGCTGTAACCAGAGAAACTGTTCAGTGTAGAAGCAGCATCGGGTTCAAAATATCCGTCGGTAATTACACCCGAACGTGAACCGCCGAAGCTGGATGTATTGTATTCATAATACTCCTGACCCAACATTACACGTACATCGTGTGCATCGTTGAATGTATGATTCCAGTTTACTACATTGTTGAATGTCATACCGGTAGTACGGTCGTTTTCTTTCTGCACACTTCCTATCAAAGGTTGTTTACCATAAGTCGGGTTGTCGTAGAAATGAGTAAAGCGACTGTTGTAGTCTAAGTTTACAGACATCTTGTAGCTCAGTCCTTCAATCGGAGTAATCTGTAAAAATCCACGTACAGATGCAGCGTCACGTTTGTATTCTTTTTTGTCATAGTACATAGACTGTGCAAAGTTCTGTCCGTTGTAAGAACCTTTACGATAGGTACCGTAATCATAGATCCGGTTACCGTTTTCATCCAGAATATATTCTCCTGTATCCATATTACGTTCGTAAACAGGATAGAATGAAGGTATATCACGAGCAGCCAATACAACGTTGCCAATAGCTGTATCATCCTGTTTCGGATAATTTTGGATAGAGTGGCTTGCTGATACGTTCAAACCTACTTGCAACCAATCACGTAAATCAGTGGTAATATTGGTTCTTAAGTTGTAACGTTTAAATCCAGAACAGATATAAGCACCTTGATCGTCCAGGTAACCCAATGAGAAATAATATTTGGTTTTCTCGCTACCGCCAGACACACTGGCATTCAAATCTGCATAATGTGCATCTTGTGTCAATGCATCTTCCCAACTGTCGTCCCAGAGAGGAGTGGCTCCTTCTACCAAATTTCCGTACTGGTCAATGGGTTGAGGGTATTTGCTACCATAAGGGTTGATACCCAGTCCGCCAGTACCGGTAGTAGTCAAGACAGCTGAGGCTGCTTTTCCGGCATCTTCAGCGCTCATTGCATTTTTTCCGGTCATATAGCTGTTGCGGAGTGCTTCCCATTGCAGTTTGAAGTAGTCGTTTGTACTTAACTGATTATAATCGCTGACAGCACGGCTTGAAAAACCATATTTAGCAGATAACTGGATGGTTGGTGCAGAACCGGTTTGTCCTTGCTTGGTTGTAATCATAATTACACCATTGGCTGCACGAGAACCGTACAGTGAAGCTGCTGCTGCATCTTTCAGTACAGTGACAGAAGCAATGTCTTGTGATGAAATAGAAGACAATTTTCCGTCATAAGGAACTCCGTCAACTACATACAAAGGAGTTTGTGAAGCATTTACAGATCCTACACCACGAATATAGATATCTGCATCTTCACCCGGTTGGCCGCTGGTAGAGAATGACTGCAAACCGGCTACGGTTCCCTGCAATGCTTTAGAAACGCTGGCTACCTGTGATGAGGCCACAATTTTTTTGTCAATTACACTGGCTGAACCTGTAAAGGTAGACTTCTTTGCAGTACCATAAGGCACGGCAATCACTACTTCTTCCATCGCAATAGATGATTCTTCCAGATTTACGTTGATTACTTTTTGGCCTTTGATGGGAACTTCTACAGTTTCATAGCCAATAAATGAAAAAACTAATGTGCTTTTAGCGTCTACTTGCAAGGAGTATCCTCCGTCGATAGAGGTAATGGTACCTTGGGTTCCTCCTTTTACCGCTACTGTTACACCCGGCATCTCTTCGCCGTTGGCTGTAACTTTACCGTTCACAGTAATGTTCTGTGCGTAAGTCGTTATGCAGATTAGCATACTGCATAATAGGGATAAAATCTTACTCATAAAATCTCTCTTAATTAAAGTTTACTTAGATTTATAATTAAACAACTCTCTGTTTTTTTATTCATCAGGGTATTGATTCGCATCAATATTTTTCAAAGTATTTAAAATTTTTATATACTTCTTCTTTATCGGGGCGCAAAAATATAAAATTTTTAATTAAAAAGTAATAAAGAGTAAAAAAAATCGTCGTTTTTCTTACTATCTGTATGAATAATTATTTATTATTCTGTTTGCTGAAGGAGAAAAAGAGAGGGGGGAAGGGGTGTTTGTACAAGCTTTTTCTGTGGTTCCCGGAAAAATCGTTACCTTTGTAGCGTAAATCAATAAGAAGCGATGAATTATTCAATAAAGGATTTTGAAATCATGGCACCAGTGGGTTCTCGTGAATCTCTGGCTGCTGCTATTCATGCTGGAGCAGACTCTATCTATTTTGGTATCGAAAGTCTGAACATGCGTGCGCGTTCGGCAAGTACGTTTACTATCGATGATTTGCGCGAAATTGCACAGATCTGCGATGAAAATGGAGTGAAGAGTTATCTTACTATTAATACGATTATTTACGACGAAGATATCACTTTGATGCGCAAGATTGTCGATGCGGCAAAAGAAGCAGGTATCAGTGCGGTAATTGCTGCCGATGTAGCAGTAATGGCCTACTGCAATAAAGTAGGGCAGGAGGTACATCTTTCTACACAGCTCAACATCAGCAATGCGGAAGCCTTGAAGTTTTATGCACAGTTTGCCGATGTCGTGGTATTGGCTCGTGAACTGAATCTGAAGCAGGTACGCAAGATATACGATGCCATTCAGGAACAAGGTATCAAAGGACCGATGGGAGAGCCGGTACGCATTGAAATGTTCTGTCACGGTGCTTTGTGTATGGCTGTATCGGGCAAGTGTTATCTGAGTCTGAATGAACTGAATGCATCTGCCAATCGCGGAGCTTGCATGCAGGTCTGCCGTCGTTCGTATATAGTGAAAGACAAGGAGAGCGATATCGAACTGGAAGTGGACAATCAGTATATCATGTCACCTAAAGACCTGAAGACCATTCATTTTATGGATGAAATGATTGAGGCAGGTGTACGGGTGTTCAAGATAGAAGGACGTGCACGTGGACCAGAGTATGTACGTACTGTAGTGGAGTGTTACAAGGAAGCAATTCAGTCTTACCTGGATGGAACTTTTACCGAAGAAAAGAAGGCAGATTGGGATACTCGCTTGAAGACTGTGTTCAACCGTGGATTCTGGAACGGATATTATTTGGGACAGCGTTTGGGAGAGTGGAGCCGTAATTACGGTTCGGAAGCTACAGAACGTAAAGTTTATGCCGGAAAAGGTATCAAATACTTCTCCAATATCGGCGTGGCAGAGTTCCTGATTGAAGCCAGTGAAATCAAGGTTGGCGACAAGTTGCTGATTACAGGACCTACTACAGGAGCAATGTATGTAACGTTGGAAGAGGCTCGTGTCAATCTGAAACCGGTAGATGTAGTGAAGAAGGGGGTACATGTATCGTTTAAAGTACCGGAACGGGTACGTCCGAGCGATAAACTGTACCGTATTGTACCGGCAGAAGAATTAAAGAAACATTGAAATACAGATAGGGTAGTTGGTATATAAAGCACTTGCGATGAGTGGAGTATACCGATTTCTCTGATTACGTTCTATATTCGACGCCGTCGACTGTAGATTCAGCATCGCCGAATGTAAAGCCGGCGTCGCTGATTATACGGTCGACGACGTCGTTCTTATTTTATCGGCAAAAAGATGTGTTTTTGTGTCTGATGGAGTGGAACTTTTTAAAGATTCGTGGAGAAGACAAAGGAAATATTGCATAAAAAGTGTATGTATATAAATGGGGGGGGGTATATCTTTTTGAGTGATTTATTCCTTTTTTATTTGCTTTCTATCAATGTGTAGTCTAAATTCGCATGAATTTAATGCAATGATAGAATGAAGATTTTATTTTTGATGGTAGGAATTGCACTGGCTTTCCTGCCGTTGCAAGCACAAGAAGTAAGAGGAAAACTATTGGACGAGAACGATCGGCCACTTCCTTATGCAAATGTAGTTTTACTGACACGACAAGACTCGGCTTTTGTTGCCGGAACCGTAACTGATGAGGAAGGAGCCTTTGCCTTTGATGCGCTTTCGATCGGAGGAAATCTGCTGAAAGTTTCATCGGTAGGGTATCAGACAGTGTACCGTATGTGTGAGAAGGGGAATGGTACAGGCAATCTGCTGATTGCAATGCAGCCTGATGCTGTGCAGTTGCAGGAAACGGTGGTTACTGCCCGCCGTCCTACGTATAGAATGAAGGGGAACAGTCTCGTTACCAGTGTATCAAACTCTTTGCTCAGTACCTTAGGCAGTGCTGGAGAAGTCTTGGCGCATGTACCGTTTGTACAGGCAAAAGACGATGGCTATACGGTGTTCGGGAAGGGAACTCCTCTGATTTACTTGAACGGACGTCAGGTGCGCGACCTGACCGAACTCGACCGCCTTGATGCCAAAGACATACAGAGCGTAGAGGTCATTACCAATCCGGGGGCAGAGTATGATGTAACCGTGAAGTCGGTCATTAAGATTAAGACCGTGAAGCCGAAAGGAGAGGGAGTCGGTGCCAATGTATGGGCCAATGCCGGACAAAGTAAATATCACTTCAGTCATGCCGAACGAGTGGATTTGAATTATCGCAAAGGGGGGCTTGATGTGTTTGGAGGGGCGTATTATTCGCACAGCGGGACGCATCTTGACCAGTCGAACCGTACGCATGTGGAAAGTGAAAACTTGTGGGAACAGACTTCCGATATGATCTTGGCGGGTACACGCCAGTATCTTACCGCGAACGGAGGATTCAACTACATGATTAACGAAAACCATTCTTTCGGAGGTAAGTATCAGTTCTCACGCAATCCTAACAGTAAGCCTACCATTTCTTCCAATTACGAAATCTACCGGGACGGAGATTGGTTCGACCGTTCGTCTTACGACCAGCGTTGGAGTAATCAGAGTGATGACCATCGGCTGAACGTGTATTACGTAGGTACGGCGGGCAAACTGAATATTGATTTCAATGCCGACTATTACAAAGGAGGGGAGCACAACACCCAGTACAACCAAGAGCAGAACGAGGTGCAGGATGACCGCGTGGTAACGACCGACAACCGGGTGAACTCCGACTTGTATGCAGCGAAATTGGTTCTGTCTCATCTGTTGGGTAGCGGTGAGCTGAAGGGAGGAGCGGAGTACAGCCATACGGAGCGTTCGGACTGGTATCTCAATCCCGAAGGTTATCTGCCCGACAGCGATACGCGCAATCAGGAAGAAAAGGTAGCCGCTTTTGCCGAATATGCTTTCTCTGTGGGCAAGGTGCAGATGGTGGCAGGGCTTCGCTACGAACATGTGGTGTCTGATTACTTCGACAAAGGAGTGCGGATTGATGAGCAGAGCCGTACGTACGACAATCTGTTGCCCAACGTGTCCTTGTCGTTTCCTGTCCGGAATACACAGTGGTCGCTCAGTTATACGGCTAAGACACGCCGTCCGGCTTATTACGAGTTGCGTAGCAACCTTCAGTACGACGACCGCTTTACCTACGAGGGAGGCAACCCGCTGCTGAAGCCTGAAACCATACACGATGTAACCTTGATGGGAAATTATCGCTGGATTCAGTTCATGGCAAGTTATATTTACCGAAAGGATGCCATCGAGGGTACGTCGTTTATCTATGAAAAAGACCCTTCGGTTTCTATCTTTACCAATATCAATTACGACAGGAAAGAGGAGTTGAACCTCTCACTCATCTTATCTCCTAAATTCGGGTTCTACGAACCTACTCTGAGCCTGATGTATCAGCAACAGTTCTTTCGAGTAGAAGCGATGGGAGAATACCGTAATTTGAACAATCCGATGGGAGTGTTCTCGCTGGACAATAACTTCCGTTTCGGGAAAGGATGGACAGCAAATGTAATGGGAGTATATTCAACGCGTGGAGAGAGTTCGGTGATTGTACTCAAACCGAATGGTTATGTAGACTTAAGTGTGAATAAAAGCCTGCTGGACGACCGTCTGAACCTGCGTCTGAAAGCGGCCGACTTGTTTAATTCGCGCGAGGAGTCTTATCTTATTTACGCTCCTCACATGTGGTTCGACAAGACTGCCAAGCTGAATCTGCGCAGCGTGAGCCTGACCGTACAATACCGTTTCAATGCATCGAAGAGCAAATACAAAGGAACGGGTGCAGCCAACGACGAGCTGAACCGTTTGTAAGATTGTATCGGAATCTGGGTAGGGTTCTTTTGTAAATAGGAATTAATCGGTATCTTCGTACCGGTTAATTCCTATTTGTTTTATGAAAAAACTGTTCACGTTAATCATTAGTCTCTGGGTATGTAGCTTGGCTGCATGGGCACAGGAAAGTATACCGCAGGTTATTCCTGCATTACAGAACTGGAAAGGATATTCAGGAAGACTGGTTTTGCCGGGGGAGGGGCGGATTGTCATCGAGCCATCGGCAGAAGCACAACTTGGTGAGGTGGCTGCTACTTTAGCAGACGATTTGAAAGAAATGTTCGGACGGATGTATCGGGTAACAACCGGAAAGCCGTCGCGGCAGGATATTTATCTGTATCTGGCAAAGCCCGATAAAGCACTGGGTGAAGAGGGGTATGAATTGGACATCCGTTCGTATGTATCGTTAGGTGCTTCGGCACCGAAAGGTGTGTTCTGGGGCACCCGTACCTTGCTGCAAATGCTGTACAACCAGCCGGAAGGGTTGCAGAAAGGAAAGGCTGCCGATTTTCCGGCTTATGCACACCGTGGTTTTATGCTCGATACCGGGAGAAAGTTCTTTTCGATGGATTTTCTTAAAAGCTATGTCAAAATACTTTCATTCTATAAAATGAATGAGTTTCAGATTCATTTGAATGACAATGGATTTGTGGAGTTTTTCAATAATGACTGGAACCAGACTTATGCCGCTTTTCGCCTGGAAAGCGACTGTTTTCCAGGGCTGACAGCAAAAGATGGTTCGTATACTAAGGCGGAATTCAAGGAGTTTCAGAAACTGGCAAACCGTTATGGCATTGAAATAATACCGGAAATCGATGTACCGGCCCATTCGTTGGCGTTTACTCATTATAACCCGAGACTGGCAGCCGAGAAGAAGGAGTACGGCATGGACCATCTGGATTTGTATAAGCCGGAGGTATATGCTTTTCTCGATACCTTGTTTGCCGAATATATTGGGGGTGATGATCCTGTTTTTACCGGTTCGTATGTACATATCGGTACCGATGAATACAACATCAAAGAAGTGGAGCAATTCCGTTACTTTACAGATTATTATCTGAAATACATTAGAAGTTTTGGCAAGATTCCCCGTTTGTGGGGAAGTCTGAAACAGATGAAGGGAACTACACAGGTAGATATAAAAGGCTGTTATGTAAATGCGTGGAATTATGGGTGGCTGGATCTTGAGACGGCATTGAAAGAGGGATATAAAGTGATTAATACCTGTGATGCCTATCTTTATATTGTACCCGGTGTCAACTATTATCATGATTATCTGGATACACGATGGTTGTACAATGAATGGACTCCGGAGCAAATGAATAATGGGTTTGAAGTAGAAAAAGGAAATCCGGATTTGCTGGGGGCTATGTTTGCGGTATGGAACGATAGAGTAGGAAACGGAATCAGCCAGCAAGATGTACACGCCCGTTGTTTCCCTGCTTTACAGGTACTTTCGGAGAAAATGTGGGGAGGAGAAAACCGGAACAGGATGCCTTATGAGGCTTTTGAAAAGCTGTGTCATAACATGCCAGAGGCACCGGGAGTGAATTTGCTGGCGAAGGTAAAGGGAAAAACAGCTTTAATTCCTTCCGAAGAGGTACTTGTTTTCTCGGGGACAGATACTGTGAATACCGTATTGGATGAAATCGGTTATCCCTATGCTGTGGAGTTTGAAATCTGTCCGGATGCAGAGCCGGTGACAGATGCGGTGTTGTTCAAAGGACCTCATTCTGTAGTGCTTACCAACTGGAATGGAACGGGAAAATTTGCATTTCGTAGAGAGGGGTATGAGTTTGTGTTTCACAATTATCGCTTGCCTGCGGCACAATGGACCAAAATAAGAATAGAGGGAGACGGTAAAGGGACTTCTCTGTTTGTAAACGGGAAATTGGAGGAGCGTTTGGAAGGCCGCGTCGGTGAAGTGTATAATGCGAAATGGAAGCGTAAGGACCGGATCTGGTACATGGAAACGCTGGTGTTTCCGCTCCGACAGATAGGAGATAGTATGATGGGCTTTAAAGGGAAAATGAAAAATGTGGTGTGCATACCACAGGAAAAAGCAGTTCAGTAAGAATTTAAAACTTATAATTTTACATATATGCGAAAATTAGTATTTGCAACAAACAATGCTCATAAGCTGGAAGAAATCCGTGCTATTTTGGGTGATAAAGTAGAAGTGTTGAGTCTGAAGGATATTCAGTGTGATGTTGATATTCCTGAAACAGCTGATACACTGGAAGGAAATGCGGTTCTGAAAGCAGAATATATCTACCGTCATTACGGATTGGACTGTTTTGCCGATGATACTGGTCTGGAGGTAGAAGCACTGAATGGAGCTCCGGGAGTGTATTCTGCCCGTTATGCCGGAGGTGAAGGACACGACTCGGAAGCGAATATGCGTAAACTGCTTGCAGAAATGGAAGGAAAAACTAACCGTAAGGCGCAATTCCGTACGGCTATTTGCCTGATTGAGGGTGGAGCAGAGCATTTGTTCGAAGGTGTGGTAAAAGGCGAAATTATCGAAGAAAAACGCGGTGCTTCCGGTTTTGGTTATGATCCGGTATTTATGCCGGAAGGATATACCGAAACTTTTGCAGAAATGGGAAGTGAAGAAAAGAACCGTATCAGCCATCGTGCACGTGCCGTACAGGCTCTGTGTGCTTATTTGAACCGTTAAGAGAGTAAAAGCATCCCGTACACGTATGTACACGTGTATGGGATGCTTTTGTATAAAATAAGGCGATTATACGCTTTGCTTTCCTACCTCCTTGAGGTATTGCTCTACTTTCTCGAAGAAGAGGGATACATGGGCTCCGTCTACAAAGGCATGGCTCACTGTCATGGCGAGCGGCATTACCAGCCTTCCTTCACGGCGTACTGCTTTTCCGGCATTCATCAACGGATAGTCCAGTGAGTGTCCGGGCGCATATTGGGTATATGTAATGGAGGTAAAATACAGTTTGGGAGTAGCACTGAGCAGAATGACATCAAAATCGCCCTGTTCGGTTATCTGTTTGTCTGTGCCGTAAGGGTCTCCGTCTGTAGGGATGTTTTCAATTATATGCCGCGCATTGCGGTAGAAAGCTTCAAAATCTTCGATGTAGGGAATACGTACGGTGTAGAAAGTCTTACCCGGTACGGCTATGGGAGTTGTGATATCTACAGTATCGTGATAGACCACTTGTCCGTGTTTATCCCATCGGTAGCGAAACTCTTTGATTTCATTTGCAGCACGTACTACGGCATACAGATAATGGAGAAAAAAAGAGCGTTTGGTGCTTTTGGCTGCATCATAAGCTTCGGTGCAGTCTACTTCGCTTGTTATTGCAATCCATGAATTGGCAAAATCGCGGAAGAAAAGGTAATTATCTTTCCGTTCCCAGGTGTCGATGTCGACCAGATGTTTCATATTTGACGGAATTTTGCAGCTACCTTCTGATAGGTAGGAAGTTCAATATCAAATTTTTCACCCAACTCAATCATATCGAAAAGTATACCTTGTATTTCCGACTGATGACCATTGGCCAAGTCTTTTTGCATGGAAGCAGTTGTTTCCGGTTCCAGCTTGTCGATAATCCGCAAGTTATAGGTTACCATATCTTCGGGGAAGGTAATACCCAGACATTTGCCTATTTTTTCGCTTTCGGCAGAAAGTCCCTTGAAGGTATTGCGTGGTTCCCCTTCGTGCTGTACAGCTCCCATGGGTACATCGTAATATGCACCGGTACACGCCATGGCAGAGATAAAGGACCATTTGATGAATGTATCGCGGTTGATATCGTCGGATACGTCAACTTTGATACCACACTGGCGCAAGTCTTCGGCTACATGCTCTATCCGTTCTTGGACAATACCCTGCTCGGGGCGTGCTCCGCAAACCAGACGGAATACTCTGCCTGACTGGGTTATCTCTCCTTTACCCGACACATAGCCAACAATGTAGATGCAGCCATCCAGTACATCAACTCCCGGAACAAGGCGCCCGATACGCGGACCAGTGCCGTATACATTCAGAATAGGAATTACTAATGTAGTAGGAGTAGAAGCACGTTTTATTACCTCTTTTACAGAGTCGATGGAGTATCCTTTTACGCAGACGAAGATTACATCTGCCTTTTCTGTCACTTCGTCGGCTGTACTGGCGCAGACCGGGATAAAATGTTCTCCCTTCAAATCAGACTTCAGATGAAGTCCCCGTGCCCGTATCGCTTCCAAATGTTCTCCGCGGGCAATGCATGTTACTTTTCTTCCGGCCAGTGCAAGGAAGCCTGCTATGCTTCCTCCTACACCTCCTGTACCTATAATCAGATAATTCATGGTTATTTCTTCTTTTTACAGCATACTTTCTTTTTACATGCTTTCTTGCAGCAGGTATTCTTGTCACAAGTCTTTTTACAAGAGTGCTTCGGGCAGCATGTATATTGTTTCTGTTTATAAATGACTTTACCTCTCTGGCTGATGGTCCAGATTCCTTCGATGAGGCGTACGTTTTTAGTATCGTCGTCTTCTATGTTCCATGCATAACCACCTTTAGGTAAATTGCGTCTGTAGAGAATTTCTCCTTGGGAGCAATCGGGTAGAAAAATTTCTGCTAATGTAGAATCCGGACTGAATACAATAAAAGCTTGTTGGCGGGTACTGTCGGTCGATTCTACACGAATTCCTTTTTCAAATAAGCGGATACAATCTTTTTGTGCTTCACTCCAAGTATATCCGGCAGATGGAATACAACCGTGAGCATCTCTGTCGCTACCTAGTTGTTGTGCGTAGGCTGTAGTACCCAATAGCATGAAAAGAATAAAAGAAAGTATTTTCATATTATATTAAATTACAGGGATATAGTTTACAGAGGGCATTGCTGTCTGTAAAGATAACGATGCCCTCTGCTGATTATTGGTCGTATAAATAACTCTTTTAGAAAGACGATGCTTTAAGAAAAAGCTGCCATTCGTTTTTCTGAAAAGTGATGCGTTATACATTGAAACGGAAATGCATGATATCTCCGTCTTCTACTATGTATTCTTTACCTTCCACATTCAGTTTTCCGGCTTCGCGTACAGCTGCTTCAGAGCCATATTTGATAAAGTCGTCGAACTTGATTACTTCGGCACGGATAAAACCTTTCTCAAAATCTGTATGGATAACACCTGCACATTGAGGGGCTTTCCATCCTTTGTGGAATGTCCAGGCGCGAACTTCCATCTTACCGGCTGTAAAATAGGTTTCCAGATTAAGAAGTTTGTAAGCGGCACGAATCAGTCGGCTTACACCAGATTCCTCCAAACCTACTTCCTGTAAGAACATCTGGCGGTCTTCATAGGTTTCAAGCTCCGCAATGTCTGCTTCTGTTTTTGCTGCTACAATCAGGATTTCAGCTCCTTCTTCTTTCACAGCTTCGCGTACCTGTTCTACATATTTGTTTCCGTTTACAGCACTGCCTTCATCTACGTTACATACGTACATTACAGGTTTTGAGGTAAGCAGGAATAACTCATGAGCAATTTTCTGTTCGTCCTTAGTCTCAAACTGTACGGTACGTGCCGATTTTCCTTGCAGCAATGCATCGCGGAAACGAACCAATACTTCGTAAGTTTGCTTGGCTACTTTGTCGCCTCCAGTCTGTGCTTGTTTCTGTACTTTCTGGATGCGGCTTTCGATGGTTTCAAGGTCTTTGAGCTGAAGTTCTGTATCGATGATTTCTTTGTCGCGCACAGGGTCTACACTACCGTCTACATGTGTAACGTTTTCATCATCGAAGCAACGCAGTACGTGTAGAATAGCGTCTGTTTCACGAATGTTGGCAAGGAATTTGTTTCCCAATCCTTCGCCTTTGCTTGCTCCTTTTACCAATCCGGCAATATCGACAATTTCTACAGTTGTCGGTACGATACGGTCGGGGATAACCAGCTCTGCCAGTTTGTTCAGACGTTCATCGGGTACGGTGATTACACCCACATTGGGTTCGATGGTACAAAAAGGGAAGTTGGCTGCCTGAGCCTTTGCATTCGATAAGCAATTGAAAAGTGTCGATTTACCTACGTTTGGCAATCCGACAATACCGCATTGTAAAGCCATAATATTTAATCTAAATTATAATTCAATGTATTACGGCTGCAAAGTTAGTCATTTCTTTGTTACATTTGTGTCTGTCGGAAAAGAAAAGTCATTCTCTGAGTAAGAGAGGATGGGTGTGGCTTATGCAATTTGTTCGATACGGCTTTTCTGACAAAGGGGATATGTGGCATTGAAAGCTTCTATCTTCTGCTTCATTTCGAAGAAGGAATGGCCGTAGAAGTAGAGTGCTGTGTATGCTCTTCCTTTCCAATAGCTATATAGTTTCCCGATTCCTTCAATAGCCTTTTCCATTTGTTCCAGTGCATAGTTTACATCACAAGTCTCGTAAATGGAATAGGGGAGTTCTGTATTGTTGAAATAATAAGCAAGTCCTTCCAATGTACCGACTTCAATATTGAACTCGGGGTCTGCACTCCAAAGGGTGGAACCTTTGGGAATTCCTGTTTTACTTAGTATCTCAAGAAGCTGAATAATATTATTGGGTTTGGTATCGTCTAAATGAATTTCTATTTCGCAGTATGTTGTTTCACCTTCAGGGTCTTGGGCAACACCTCCTCCGCTTGTTTCTCCTATTCCCTTTTTGGTAAGTAGGGTGTGGATTACATCTTCAAACTGAAATTGATGTATGGGCTGTAAACGGGCATTTAGTCTTAAAGTCAGATCCATGGGCTATTTTTTAGGAGAGTGATAATTAGATAAAGGTGAAATGTATGGTAATGATACCATTGGACTTTCTCTCTTTTCCCCGAAGTTACAAAATATTCTTGATTTGTTGTAATTTCAGCCCATTTTTATGTTGCTTTTTCTTGATTTTAGCTGTTTTCTCTCTTGTTTGGTGATATTATGTCATTATTTAAAACACTATCAGTACCTTTTTCATTCAGAAGTTTCCAAAATAAAAGGTACTGATAGTTGTCTTAGCTGTTTATGGATTCAGTGTTAATTTCCCTTTTGTATAAGTGATAATATAACTTTTTCCACTTTCTGTATTGAAGCTTAGCTTTTCTCCTTTGTAGTATAAGTGGCAGACACCTCCTGAGCCGGAATGAACGACTGCTTGAGTAAGATTATTGTCTTTCCACTTCATATCAATAGAAAAATTACCTCGTGCACGTACTCCGGTAAAACTACCTTCGTGCCATACTGCCGGTAAGGCTGGAAGAAGTTGTATAAATCCCATGTGGCTTTGGAGTAGCATTTCGGTAATACCAGCTGTACCTCCGAAGTTGCCGTCTATTTGGAAAGGTGGATGAGAATCCCATAAATTGTCGTTAGTGCCGTTCTTTAACAGATTTCCAAAAAGTGTGTAAGCTCTGTTTCCGTCTTGTAAGCGTGCCCATTGGTTAAGTTTCCATCCCATACTCCATCCTGTGGCTCCATCACCTCGATGTTCCAGTACTACACGGGCTGCACGGGCTAATTGAGGGATTGTAATAGGAGATAGAGTATGTCCTGGATGCAGCCCAAAAAGATGGTTTACATGACGATGATCATCATTGGGGTCGTCTATGTCGGTAGACCATTCCATTAATTGCCCATATCGGCCGATGCGGTAGGGAGCTAAATGGCTGAGTACTTTTTCCCATTGTTTTCGTTCGGTTTCATCTGTTTCGAGTATTTTACTTGCCTCAATTGCGTCTAATAAGATCTCCCGTATGACAGCATGCGAGAAAGTTGCTCCTTCATCAATCGGTCCATGCTCGGGTGAGGTTGATGGGGCTGCTGTATAGGTTCCATCGGGTTTCTTCCACAGATAATCGACCGCGAACTGAGCACTGCTTTTGATAAGCTCGTAACCAGTCTGCTTGAGGAAATCTAAATCGCGGGTATAGTCGTAATAGTTCCATACGTGAGTTGCAAGCCAGGGACCTGCTACTGGTGAGAAATTCCATGTCATGTTTTTATCGCGTAATGGGCTGGTAAATCCGAAAATATTAGACGAAATAGAAGCTGTCCATCCTCGTGCATTGAAATAAGAACGGGCTGTCACCTCTCCTGGTTTTACCAAGGTACGTATAAAATCGATTAGAGGCTTCTCGCATTCAGCTAAATTAGTTGGACAGGCAGGCCAGTAATTCATCTGGATATTGATGTTGTTATGATAATCTACGCGCCAAGGACCATCGATATTATTGTGCCATATGCCCTGCAGATTGGCTGGAAGATTTCCAGGGCGTGAGCTGGCAATGAGTAGATAACGTCCAAACTGGTAATAAAGAGTTTCTAAATCGTAGTCGGGGGCACCGGTACGATATCGTTCAAGACGTTTGGGGATAGATAAATCCAGAACTTCCTGAGAAGTATATTGAGGATTGATGGATAGGGTATTTCGTTTGAATAGACTGCTGTAATCGGCATAATGTTTTTGGAATAATTGGCTATAGCTTTGTCGGGCTGCCTGTTCCATCCATTGTTGAGTTGTTTGGATTGGATTTACTCCCACATAAGTCTTAGGGTTTTTATAGTCAGGAGTGAAGTTCATAAAATAATCTGTATCAGCTGTAATGAGGAATGTGACTTCATCAGCTGCTGTGATAATCAGTTTATCTTTCGTATTTTCAACCTTTCCTCCTTGAGTAAGAACCTTTATGCGCACAGCATATTGCATTTGGTTATCGTTGAGCCGGGCTATGTAGCTGATTCCGTTTTTCCCATCTTTTTTAAAGCTCCCACTGGATAAAGGGTTAGGAGAGTAGGTAAAAGTGAGATTTTGTTTCCTTTTTTCACTGGCAGAAAAACGGATTACCATCACATTGTCGGGGTAGGAGATAAAGTAGTTTCGTTGATAATGTATATCTTGATGTGTAAATTCAACTGTAGCTAAGGCAGAGTCGAGGGATAGTGAACGATTGTAATGCTGGATATTGTTTTCTGGAATATCTGTTTTAATTTGAAATTCTCCGGCAGAGGTAAAACTTCCAAAACGGAATGGAGTTTCTCCATCAGCATTATAAGCTGCTTTGCCATTAAAATGATCTTGAGTTAATTGTGTTGCTTTGTCTATGTCTTTTTGAATAAATGCTTCTCGTATTTCTTTCAGAATGGAAGCCGATTGTTTATTTACATCCCAATAATGTGTACTGTTTTTGCATGTGTTGGGACCTCCTCTCCATAATGATTTCTCGTTGAAAGTAATACGTTCTGTTTGAATCGACCCCATAATGTTAGCTCCTATATTTCCATTTCCAATAGGAAGTGAATAGTTTTCCCAATTAGGATCTAAATTAGCAGGTCCGTCTCCGCAAGTAGAAAGAGAAGAAGCTCCATTCCATACAGGGTTTGCTACAGAGGGGTTGGGGGTATCAAACCAGATTCGCATAGAGGCTTGTGAATGCTCGGCTGCATATCCTGATAAAGGAAAATAAAGACTTGTAATAAGTAATAGTAGTTTTTTCATAGTGATAAATCTCAAAAATAAGTTTTTGCAAAGATAGCTCTTTCCC